>JBARAJ010000288.1:0-38656 GCA_049791915.1 Candidatus Udaeobacter sp. | reverse complement strand
ACGTGAGTCTAATCAATCCATGCGTACCGGCTGGAACTTCGACCATTGGAAACAATCCGCGATAAGATGTGACGGGAAGTTTCCGATCGCCCAGCCATGCTTGGTACCCGCGAAAATATGGACGCGAAAAAGTAACCAGAGCCCGCCGATCACCAGCTGGGACATCAATGTCCGCGTTCGCGAAATTTCGAGAGTCATTAACCCGTGAGATAGTCGCTAACGCAAACTGCTCGTTAGGCCGTGAATCGATTGAGGTCACCGAGCGCACGCGCGAGAACGGCGCGCTGCGCCGATGAAACACGTTTCCTTCATCGGTTGAAACAGCCAGCTCCCATTCGGAGCTCGGTTGGGGTGTGAGATCTAACTCTCGTGCAACTACAATTCCATCGACGCCTAGCAGAGCGAGTTCGCCGTCCTTACCAGCCTGTGAATTGAGCAAATAACCTCCGACCTCGGGATTGATCTCACCGTGAATCGAGCTTGCGAATTCTCGCGCCACGCCAGCCGGACGAACCGGGCTGTAACCGTTAATGAAATGCAATTCAGCCCACATTGATGTGCTGCCAGGGCGCAGAGTCTGGCCGACCGGCTGTGGTTTATTTGAGACGCAATATGTCAGCTCCGCCCATGGATAAATGCTGAGATAAAGTCGAGTTGGGTCAAGCCGCCCTGGTTTAAGCAAGTCTTGAGAAAAATTGTATGTCGGGACACCGCCGTTTGTCGGGATGCAAAGATATGTTGCCAGCAAGGCGGAGAACGTAGTCATGGCAGGCACGCATTGCCGAAACCTGGAATCCGGTAATAAGAATTCCGACAACAACCAGAGTGCAGCGAGTCCAAAAACAATCCAAACTAATGGAAATGCGTAGGAGCCACCGGCACGAAAGATCGAAGTTGCGACGGCCGTTAAAATTACCAGAGAAAGTGCCGCTATAGCCGGGCTCGCAGACCACGGCTTTCTCGAATCTTGAAACGATCGCAAGACTTCCGCCGCACAGATCGCAAGGATCAAATGAAAGAAAGGCAACCAACGAAAACTCCACCGAAACAGCCCGGCCATTGGTAGCATTGACAGCAAGAGCACCAGCAGGAGTAAGGCCAGTTCCCATTTGATTTGCCTTATGAGCACGCGCCCGCGCGAAAAGATTCCTCCGAGGAGCGCTGCGGGGGCAACAAGTCCGCATGCCAACTCCGTTGCTGTGTGTGGCAAGTAGCGATTGGAAAAATCGGCCCAATTAACGGTCCAACATGGCAAGATGAGGCCAGGCAAAGCCGCTGGTGGAACAAGCCATTGCCAATGCGCTTTCGCTGGCTGTAATTCGCGCGCCGAACCCTGAACCAGATTAAGCAGCGCCAGCCAGGCGGGCGCGGAAAGGCCGAAACCAAGCGCCACGCCGATGAGCAGCGGTAGAATCGGAAAAATTTGGCGAGTTTGGACCAGTGACTTGATCGACAACCACGCAGTGAGGAGCAACAGCATTAAAACCGTGTAGGGAAATCCGCCCGTAACGAGGAGATAAACGAACGGCGCCGGCCAGAGGCATCGCCATTTCGTTCGCCGCGAATCCAGAGCGCGTTCTGCGCCCCACCACGCCCATGGCAGCCAGGTAAACGCGCCGAGTGCACCAAACCAATCGGTGGCGCCCCAGCAGAGAATCCAACCGTTTAAAGAAGCGACCAACGCAACAAAGATCGACAATGGAATTGAAAATCGGCGATCGCGAGCGAGCAAAAACGCTCCGACCGCCAGAGCGAAAAGATGTGCAATAGAAACGGCCGCTGCTTGCTGCGGAAATGCAAACGGAAATTTCCAGACAACGATGATGACGGCGTTCACAAAAACCGAGAACACTCCGTATTGAAATTCACCGGCAAGATTGCCGCAGACCCACGAATAGGGACTCAAGATTGGCCAACTACCTTCGGACCAGCTGCGGGCCATATCTGCGAACACTGGAAGGACAGACAATTCGTAGTCGTCGTTCCAAAAAACGAGTGGATTGTGCCAGAGCAGGGTTAGGCAGAAGAGAACGACGATTATGCCGGCTGAAAATGCGCCGAGATAATTTCGCCACTGATTAACACGAATTTTCACAGACGCAGAAAAGGCAATCCGTGAATCCGTGTTTCATCCGTGTTCATCCGTGGCGATCAAAATTTTCACAGCACCACTGGCTTGCCCTCAGTCATCACGAGCACCTTTTCCGCGATTCCGTGCGCGCGTGCCGCCGCCAGCAATCGCTGCGGCGGTTCGTGAAGCGGCTCGAAACCGAGAGGGAATGTTCCGTAATGCATTGGGATTAACGTCTTGGCGCGCAATTCCAGAAAAGCTCTTACCGCCTCCTCGGGGTTCATGTGAACTTCACGGCCTGTAGGCGCCTCATAGGCGCCGATGGGAAGCAACGCGAGGTCGACCGTGAAGCGATCGCCAATTTCTTTGAAGCCCGGGAAATAAGCTGTGTCGCCACAATGAAAAATCGTGCGGCCATTCGACGCGATCACAAACCCACCGAAATCGCGATGTAAATCCGTAAGGAACCGGGCACCCCAGTGGTGACATGGCGTGAGCGAAATCTTGAGCGGCCCGAGTTCGACCGTCTGCCAGTAGTCGAGTTCGTGCACGATGTGAAACCCGAGATCGTGGACCAAGTTTCCCACGCCCGTTGGGACCACGATGGGTTGGTTCGCGGCTACGCGTCGCAGCGTGCGCCGGTCGAGGTGATCAAAATGCGCATGGGTCACGAGTACAAAGTCAATCGAAGGCAAATGCTGGATTTCGAAGCCAGGCTGTTTCAATCGTTTGATGACCTTGAGCCATTTCGACCAAATCGGATCGATCAAGATGTTGACCTCGTGCGTTTGGATGAGAAATGACGCGTGACCGATCCAGGTAATGCAGATCTCGCCTTCGCGGATCTTCGGAAATTGCGGCGGCACGTATTCGCCGGATCGCTTCACAAAGAGCGATGGAATTAAAACGCTCGTCAGGAAATTGCGTTTGTGCCAATCGGATCGCGGGGGACGCAGACGGACGCGGGTGGAATGCCGCCCCCCTGGAACAGGAGTATCGCCGTCTGGCGCCTGGCGAACAATATTTCGCCGTTTCTTTTTCGGAAAGCGGATTGGCACGGTCTTAGAACGATATGGGACAGTTACAAAGTGGAAAGCGTTAAAACGTGACAAACTTCAGACATGACGATGCGCCGAGCGTTCGACGTTGTAAGCCTTCAACCCTTTAGACCTTGTAAGTTTCTACAACCGGCGTTCAGTTTCCTTCACATGCGGAGCTGGAGGGTCTGCGTCATACTATTTTTGATTGGTTCAGCAGGAATAGCGTCCGAATCGCGCTTGCCGTTCGGCACTGTGTTCAAGGGGCAGGACCAATTCAACCGGCTGGTTGCCAAAGCGAAATCTGAGAATTGGAAATCAGTGGCGATCGGTGATCGGACCGCGGCGGTTGGAAAAGCGCTGGTCGGTACCCGCTACAAACATTTCACTCTCGAAATCGATAACCGGATCGAATCGCCTTCGGTAAATTTCTACGGGATGGACTGCTGGACGTTCTTCGAAACAGCACTCGGATTTGCGCGAATGTTGAACGAACCGGAATCAAATTGGACTCCGGAACGTTTACTGCACTACATCGAGATGGACCGATATCGCGGTGGACAATGCACAGGCGATTATCTTTCACGGCTGCATTACTTGGAAGACTGGCTTTACGATAACGATCGCCGCGGCTTGGTTAGCGATATGACGCGTCAACTTGGCGGGCGCAGCGTGCCGCATTCTGCGCGCGAGATGACCGTCGGCTGGCGGCACTATCGTTATCTCGCTTCGAATAGCTCGTTGCTCGGGCCTCTTGCGCGAATGGAAGCGAATGTGTCGTCGCGGCCGCTCTACGAAATTCCAAAAGGTCAGGTGGCTAGTATTGAGCCGAAATTGCGCAGCGGCGACGTCATTGGCGTGATTTCGCGCGAGCGAAACGGGCTCCATTCGACCGCGCATGTGGGCCTGGCACTGCGCGCGAGCGACGGCGTTTTGCATTTCATGCACGCTTCCTCGCCCAGCAATTACGGCAAAGTTACCGTGGACGACGAGCTCTCAAAATATCTGTATCGGTATGGCTCCGACAGTGGAATCCTCGTCGCGCGGCCGTTGCGTTAAGATTCGTCGAACCGTTGCAATTCGCCGAGCAACTTTTGTAGTCGTTCTACGGCCTCCTCAGCATCCACACCTTGAGCTTCGAGTGTTGCCGTAGCTCCGCAATCGAGGTTGGCACGGAGAACATCGATTAAGCTTGAAGCAGAATATCGACCATCATTTGTCACGAACCAGATTTCCGATCGAAAAGTCCTGACGTGTTTTACAAAATGAGCGGCAGGGCGCGCGTGTAATCCCAGCTTGTTGCTAACGCGGACCTCGCGCCGCGCGGACACGGACGATCGCTTTTGCCTGAAGATCATGCCTGACTGGTACCCCAACGCCGATGCAGGAATTTCTCAATCGGCGAGAAGAAAATTTTATCGGCCAGTAAACCGATGACGACGATGACAATCATGATGCCGATGACCTGCTCCATGGCGTTTAATTCGCGGCCGTAGTGTAGAAGCTGTCCGAGACCGAAACCGGTCAGAATCGTCACGAAAATCTCGGCAGCCATAAGTGAACGCCACGCAAATGCCCAACCTTGTTTCATGCCGCTAACGATAAACGGAAGCGCCGACGGCAGGATCACCTTGAACCACATGTGCAGGCGCCTGGAACCCATGGTCAAAGCAGCACGACTGTAGATTGGCGGCACGTTGCGCACGCCAGTTTCCGTGGCGATGACGACGGACCAGAGCGTGCCCATTACTACCACGAAAAGCATAGCGGCTTCCGTCTGCCCGAACCACAACAACGCAAGCGGGACCCAGCAGACGCTCGGCAATGTCTGGAGCCCAAGGGCTAGCGTTCCAATGGTGTCTTGCCACACCTTCCAACGCGCGGTCAATAATCCCAACGGCAGCCCTACAAGAACTCCAATGATGTAGCCTATGAGCAATCGACGCATCGTGACGATCGTGGCCTTCAGCAGAGTTCCATCCACGGCAGCGCCTTCTAAGTAGACTCCGACTTGGCGCGGCGAGGGCAGGAGGACAGGCGACCAAATCTTTGCACGAAACAGCGCCTCCCAAATCATCAAGAGAACAGCAAAAAAAAGTGCAGCCAACAAAAAACGTTTCATTCCGCGATTGCGACCTCCAGTTGGCTATAACTCTTCAGCGCTTTCATAATTTCCGTAGCATGAACGGCAAGATCGACACTGTTGATGTCGCGCGGCCGAGGCAGGTCCACAGCAAACTCTTCTCGAATGCGACCGGGACGCGGCGAAAAAACTATCACACGGTCGCCGAGACAAGCTGCCTCGCGGACATTATGCGTAACGAATACGATTGTTTTATTCCGCGCTTTCCAGATTCGCTGAAGGTCTCCATAGAGTTGCTCACGAGTCAGTGCATCGAGAGCAGCAAACGGCTCGTCCATCAACAACATGCGCGGATTAGGCGCCAGCGCGCGAGCAAGCGAGACGCGCTGCTTCATTCCACCAGACAGCTCGTGAATGTTGGCGCGCTCAAATCGGCTGAGACCGACCAGTTCGAGATAGTACTTGGCAACGTCACGCCGGTCTTTGTTTGTCAGATTCGGCTTGAGCTTGAGTCCAAATAGAACATTCCCAAACACGTTCAGCCACGGGAACAAAGCCGGTTCCTGAAACATGACGAGGCGCTCGCGGCCGGGGCCGGTTATTGGTTTCCCATCAGCCTGCACCGTGCCCCTATCGGGTTTTTCGAGACCGGCAATGATGTTGAGCAATGTCGTTTTGCCACAGCCGCTGGCGCCCACGAGGCAGACGAATTCACCTTCCTCAACATTCAGGCTCACACGATCGAGCGCGAGGACTGCTCCGGATGCACCTTTGAAGTTTTTTGAGACGTTCTCAATCGCGAGCTTTGACGGCGCGATAACCTCGAGCTCCTCGGCGGCTGAGGAACGTTGACGGGGGAATCGTTGCATTACGGAGTTTCGACAAGCTTGGAAGTGTCTGTCGGACCTTTCAAAAGACCCGCATCTTTTCCATTCTGCACAGATTTGGCAATCAGATCACGGGATACTTCGCTTGTGAATTGAATCCGATTCCACGCCTGAGCGACGGCATCCGGCGCGAAATCGGCGCGTGTTTCAGCTTTGAGTTCCGCGATCAATAACTTCTGCGCTTCTGCTTGATTCTGTTGAATCCATCTCGTCAGTTCCACATTCGCGTCTGCGATTTTCTTAGCAAACTCGCGTCGGTCATGCAGGAACTTCACACTGGATACGAGCCAGGTGGTAATCGTATCCTTGTCTTCGAGAAACACGCGCGCCTTCGCATCACGTTCGAGCCGGGTTACCCACGGCTCGACTGTCCATACTCCATCAACACCACCGGTTTGAAACAATGCAAGTTGATCCGGATTCGAAGTTGGGATCACCGTCACATCACCGCCAGTCAGCGTGACCTTGAAGCCATTCGCTTTCAGCCATGCCCGGCAAGAAATGTCCTGTGTGTTGCCGAGTTGAGGCGTGGCGATTTTCTTTCCGCGGAAATCAGCCGGCGTTTTGATAGGCGAATCAGCTTTCACTACTAGAGCGGCTCCCGCATTGGCTGCACCGGAAATGACACGAATTTCTTCGCCATTCGATTTGAAGTACGCGTTAAGCGCAGGCCCAGGACCCACGTAAGTCACATCAAGCGACCGAGCGAAGATTGCCTCCATTGCCGAAGGTCCCGCGTTGTAGGTAAACCACTGAATCTCGACGTTTGGGCCAAGGCGTTGTTCAAACCAGCCTTTGCCTTGACGCGAAAGCGCGTGCGCGATTACGCCCTGCGCATGAGTGATGTTTGGAAAATGCCCGAATCGAATCGTCGTCTTCTCCTGCGCGGCGACAAATGATGCACAAAGCAGGAACATCCCAAAAATTGCGGTCATTTTTATTTTCATAGTTGGTTTCGATAGTCAGAACGGCTCACAAATAGGAAAAGCAGTTCACGTCGCAGCTGCTCGAGACGGTCAATCATTCAATTCATCCTTCACGCCAGACACGAGTCTAGCGCCTGTAGCTAAGTAGGCCGGGCAGATAGAAAGAGATTTTTCCATAAGCCTGCCGGGGAGACGCTCTCCCGGCGGGCTTTCGTTAACCCACTAGAACGTGAGGTTCAAATCCGCTTGGAACAAATTATATTCATCCGTTGGATTGGTTGCGATGGTGATAGTACCGAGATTTCCGCCGGTGCCGAGATTGTGGTTATACCACCAACCGTGGGCGTAGGTCAGTCGGAAGTTCACAGCGGCGGTCAGGTTATATGTCGCCTGAGCCACAATCCCGTGGATATTCTCTTGAGCGTTGAAAATATCATCGTCGATCAGGTTCGGATCGAGCGCGTACTGCTCGGTGTGTTGATACCAAAGGTCGATCTGCCAATCGCCTTTCTTCTTCAACTGGCCGATACCGAGCCCAGCCTGATACGCGTATCGCTGGCTGCCCTGGCCCGGCTGGCCTGCCGCGTCGGCACGATCGTTAGCTTCAAAATTGGTCGCGAAATCGCCGAATATCCGCATCGGTATTCCCCACGCTTTCCAGCCGAATTGCACTGGCATATCGAACACCAACAGGCTGTTGATGCCGGTCTGGTTCGTCGCCAGCGAATCTGCGTTCGTTAGGTGAGGATCACCGCCTACGTAGTGGACATTAAATGTGTCGCCGTTTCCGGTGTAATTGTACATCGTCGGCGCCAGCTGGAAGTAAAAATTGTGCGGGAAATTAAACCGTGCCCCTACCTGCCACGCGAGCAGGAACGCATCGGTGTTCGGCACTAGCTGAGTGCCTCCATTAGAAGTTGTCGTCGCCCTCGCACCCAGCGGATTCTCGGGGTTGGAATCGTCATAAACAAATTGAGCGAAGTTCGCGAAGAGATCGAGCTTTAGGAATGGCTCTGGCGGTTTCTCGGCTAAAACGGCTTTGCCATCCTTACTGGAATCCTTGCTGAGCGACGGCGGCGACGGGGGTTCTGCTCCAAACACAAATGTGTGTTTCCATTGCTCAGCCAAGCCTTCTGGATTGATGTCCGGGTCCCATACCATGCGAGTGGTTACGAGCGGATTCGGCATGCGGCCAGCCGTAAATATAAAACCTGGAAAACCTCTGTAGCCGCCATACGCCTGGCCGACGTAAACACCGTCGCTGTTTTTCTCGAATGGTCCGCCGCCACCAGGCGTGCTACTCGCTGTGTCGTCGCCAAACGTCACGTTTGTTGAGCGCGCGCCGTTGGCGGTTTCCAAGCGAACACCGAAGAACCAATCATCCAGGAGTGTTCCGCGCAGCCCCAGGCGAAGACGATAACGCTCGCGCTCGCGCTCCTGCCAATCATTTGTCCCTGCCACGCCCGCACCAGGCGACGCCACTTTGCCCCCGCCTTGGGTCTCGCCTCCCCTATAATCGTAACGGAGCCGCAAATCGCCGTAGAGTTCCATCTCGGTAATCGAGGTGGATAATTTCCACTTGTCGGCGGCGGATTTCTCGAGCGGGACAGTTTTTTCGACGTAAGTCTTACCATCGTAATTGATTTCTGTTTTTGTTGGTCCTTCAGCAGTGACATGAGGCGTAGACTGCCTCTTTAAGCTGTTGACTTCGGTTCTGAGCGCGGCGATCTGCCGCTTTAACTCTTCGATCTCTTTGGTTTCAGAAGATGTTTGCGCCCAGAGCGGCGGCGCCGCAACCGAAACAATCGCAGCCAGGCTACTGCCCGCTACGCGTGAAATGAGTTTATTGATCAACATACGTTTCTCCTATTTGCCGCGATTTTTCGCGCGGCCGGTCTGTGACTGGCTCCCATGGGACCCGGAAAAGTGTTTTAATGCCTCCGCTCTGCTTTTGGCACGAATTGGCCGGTCGCCCTCTTTGGACGAGATCGATGCGAGCGCGATGGACCGGTGGAGGAAAGGCGGCGTGATTTTGTCGCGTCGATATTTGCGAAGCGTAATTTCAACGACGTCTGCAAGAGTGTACCGGTCCAGGATTGTGCTGATGGCGTTTCGCACATCGAACATCAATATCCGCAGCCCGCAGTGAATCTCGTCGGGACATGAACAACGAGCGTATGACGTTTGACTAACGCAGCGGATCGGCGCCAATGGCCCATCAATGAGGCGAATAACGGCGCCGAATTTGATTTGGCTCATCGGGCGCGAGAGAGAGTAACCGCCGAATTTTCCGCGTCTGCTTGCCACGTAGCCGGCGGATTTTAGCTGCGTGAAAATTTGCTCAAGAAATTTGATGGGCAGTTTCTCTTTTGAGGCGAGCTCGCTGATCTGAAGCATGGGCCAGCCGAGCTCGGACGCGATCCCCAGGTCAATGAGCGCGCGCAATGCGTACTCGCCACGTTTGGAAAGCTTCACTTCCGGTTCCTCTGTTACGCGTGATTGTCTACTAGTTTACTAGGGTTTCAATATCATACTACCCGAGTATGAAATAAAAGTTCAAGTATTTTTTAGATCGGATCGCAAAATGTTTTTTGCGGTATGGCAACGCTGCTAATCCGCCAATCGGTTTCCGTCCTTTTCCGACGCCGCGCTTACATATCGGTCTGCAGCCGACCGGTACCGATCGCAGATGAAGACCTTGAAACTGCTGCTGCAGAACTGAGGAGCGCCCAGCCCTCTTCAGGCGGTATAGCCGAACCGCCGGTCGAGCTCTGTCATTGCGTCCGCAGCAAATTGTTGGTCCTCGACCGAAAGGTACTCCCGATAGCCGCCTATCTTGCCGCGGCGCACTTTGAACGATTCTGGATCGCGCACATCACCCGGGTGCAGGATGTTTGAATCAAACGCCCCAGCAGCCTCCAGCTTTTGCATGTTTTCGAAGCGGGAAAACTCGAGTGCGTCCTGGAAAATATTCGCGTTGGGCGCCGGTTCACCAAGCACCCCAAGCAAGTCGCGGAAATGTTCGGCCGGCGAGGCGCGCAGTGCTTCGTATCGGACGAGGGTGAAATTGTCGCGCTGGGAGAACTCGTTAAGCCAATTGTTCATGGCATTAATAATGGCGCGCATGCCAAACTTTTCGTCACGCAACATTTCGCTCACAGTCTTTTGCTTGAGCTTAACCGATGCGTTCGGATCGCGCCGCGTCAGCTGCAAGTAAAGAGAAACAAAACAATCACGGGGATCTCGGGCCAGGAGGATGATCTTTGCCCGTTTAAGCTCGCGGCGCGGGATGAGATATTTGCCGCGAATTCTGTCCCACCGATCGCCTTTGGTGCGATGCTCAAACAGATCATGAGAAAAAACAATCCGCGGAAAACCGGGTAAATCGTAGCGTCCCGTTCGCAAAGTGAACTCAAGGCCGAAGCGTCTGCAGAAGTAAGCACAAAGAAATGCCCGAAGCCATGTTCGGCCACTCTTCGGGATGGATAGAATGATGGCGTCACCGCCTGAGAGTTCCCGAGCGCGACTGCTAAAGTTGCGTCGAGTCCACGTCGAATTTGTTAGGCGAAATCGCGACCGCGACCTGCGCTGGCTGCCACCGGGACACTCAGGCACCCCCTCCAGCGTGCTTTCCTTGTAATCAACCATCCGTTCCGGCTGCGCGCCGGCCAATGATTCAGATGTGATTTCGATCGCCATTGAACTCGGGGGGACCCTCGGACTGCTTGCATAAAACTGCAAACAGAGGTACATATTCAAGCAGAAATTTTGGGGGCGTACTGGCTTCGACTCATCGTTGGAAGCGCAGACGGCATGTCGAGGATGGTTCGTTGGCCTCGTTAAAAACCGGACCAAACAAATAAACGCAGATCACCAAGATCTCGCTCTCGCGGCTTAATTGACCGTGACGTTTGGAGTTGGACGCCTGCTACGGCACCAAACGTGGACAGCAGGCTAATCAGACGGCGGAGCGACCGCGCCGGATGGTGAAGGAAATTTGTGGACGCTCGGGAGTCGGCAGTGTGCCGGCGCAACGTTCGGCTCCTTAAAATTTTTCACCGGATAAACGTGTAGATGTTTGCGCGGATAGCGAAGAGGACAGGGGTTCAACTCCCCTCGCCTCCATTTCTCATTCTAATTCCCAGGCGCAGGCAGCGCTAAATTCTCCGGCAACAGTTTTGTCGCTTCCAAACCTGGGTGGCATCATGTCGCACTTGCCACTAAAGTAAATGCAAATTAGTTAATGACTAACATCATGGCGACATACATCAGCTTGGTGCAATTCACTGATAAGGGCATTCACTCTGCCAAGGAGACGACTCAGCGAGTAGCTGACTGGGCCGCGAAGGTGCAGTCGAAGGGAGTTACTATCAAGCAGATGTACTGGACACTCGGTCACTATGACCAGATATGCGTCTTCGAGGCACCAAACGACGAGACGGCTGCCAGTGTGTTACTGTCCGCGGACATATTAGGCAATATCCGGACTCAGACGCTGCGCGCTTTTACGAGCGCCGAGATGGAAAAGATTCTCGCCAATATTCCCTGACCGCAGCTTCCGAGAAAGCGGGACGGTTGCTTTTAGGCAGTTATGATCGTGGCGCGAGCCGGCCGGCAGTGGTCGTTTGCTGAATCACTTCGCGACGAAGCGCGCTTGTATCGCGGCCTCTCGCGCGCGTCCACCACAGTACAATAGGCGACGCGATAAAGATGGACGAATACGTTCCGACGATGACGCCGATAAGGAAGGAGAACGCGAAGTCGTTTAGAACCGGGCCACCAAAGAAATACAGCGCGAGTACCGTCAGCAAAACTGTGCCTCCGGTGAGGATCGTTCGCGAGAGCGTTTCGTTAATTGACGTATTCATAACTTCCGCCACCGATCCCGACAATCGATCGCGCAAGCCACTGCGAATGCGGTCGAAAACGACAATCTTATCATTGATCGAGTAACCGGCGATCGTTAGGACCGCCGCCACCATAATCAAGGAAAGCTCACGCCCGCTCAGAGCGAAGATGCCGATAGTGATAATAAGGTCGTGCGCCAGCGCTGCCAGTGATGCCACGGCAAACGAGGTGGCAAATCGGAAGCTCACGTAGATAAAAATTCCCAGGAGCCCAAGCGCCAGAGCCAACGAGCTCTTTGTCGCCAGTTCTTTTCCGACCAAGGCACCGACGTGGTCTGTCTGTTCGAACTTCAGACCTGCTGTCGGCAAGGCTTCGCTCAGCCGCGCTTTGATTTTATCGGCGGCGCCTGAATCAGCTCGGATGCTGATGAGATCGCGGTTCGCGACCTTTTCCGATTGAATAACGCTGTTTTGAAACCCGGTGTGGGCCAGCGCGCCGCGTACTTCATCGGGCGTCAGCTTGTGCGCCGCAGAGATAACAAGCAAATCGCCCCCTCTGAAATCCGCACCGAGATTGCGCTGACCCTTCATTAGTAAAACGCCAAGGCACAGAACCGTGGCTACCGCGGATATCGACACGAATTTGGGCGCGTTTCCAAGAAAATCGAACCCCTTTGAGCGAATGAGATGAAGCATGGACACGCGCTTCAGCCAGCCGAGCGCGAATGCCCACGAAAAACAGGTGTACGTGACTAACAGCGACGAAAACATTGACGCCACAATGCCGATGGTCAGCGTGAGTGCGAAACCCTTGACCGGTCCACTCGCCAGCCAAAAAAGAATCGCAGCTGTAAGAAACTGAGTGACGTGCGCGTCGAAAATGGCGCTGAACGCTTTCCGGTAAGAGGTATCGATGGCCACACGAAGCGATTTCCCCTGTTTGATTTCGTCCCGAAGCCGTTCGTAGATCAGCACATTCGCGTCCACCGCGATTCCCAAGCTGAGAATAAGGCCAGCAATGCCGGGAAGTGTTAGGACGCTGTTGAACATGCCCAGCACGCCAACCACCATGAAACAGTTGATCAGCAAAGCTATGTCAGCGATAAGACCGACCAACCGGTAATAAATGACCATGAACACGACTACCAGGATAAAGCCCGCAATTCCTGAGTAGATGCCGCTCTTGATCGAGTCGCTTCCGAGGCTGGCTGAGACCTGGCGCTCCTCTTCAATCTTCACTGGGGTTTGCAGCGGATTCTCCAACACGCTCGCAAGATTGCGGGCCTCCGGCTCGTCCATGCGTCCGCCGCTGATGACCGCGTTACCACCGTAAATGGCTGTTCTAATAGAAGGCGCGGATTGAATTACACCATCGAGCACAATCGCGAAGCGATGATTCACATTTGCTTCAGTAATTTGACCGAAAGTTTTGGCGCCTTCAGTGTCGAACCTGAGTGTGACTTCCCATCCTTCCTGACCGTAGCCAGCGGCGGCTTGCGAAACATGGTTGCCGCCGAGATCTGCTTTCTTTTTGACGAGCAAACGTTCCTCGATCGGCTTTCCGCCCTCAACTTGCTGTTTGTAAGTTTCGATCCGGAATTCTGGCGGAATCACTTCCTTTCCTTCATCAATCGCTTTCAAGCGTTGACCATTGTCCGGATACACGAGGCGGAACTCTAGCTTGGCTACGCGTGAAAGTTGGTCACGCGCCTCCTGGATGTTGGCAGCATCGAGACCCGGGATTTGTACCAGAATACGATCGTTGCCTTGTGGCGTGATAATCGGCTCGCTTACCCCAAAGCGGTCGACACGCTTACGGATGGCTTCGATCGCCTGATCCACCATTGCTTTTGTAATTGGCCGCTTTCCACCATCGGCGCTCGCTGGCGGCTCAAGCCGAATCAGAAACGAAGTACCGCCTTGGAGGTCGAGACCGAGATGGATCTTCCCGTGGCGAATCACTGTGCCGTCCGGTCGCTTCTCGTCGAAAGGCGGATAGGTCGACCAAAGGCAAAACGCAGTGACCACGATTGTCAGCACAGTCCCTAGAATGCGGCGTAACCGATCGCCTTCGGCCGCGAAATACCAGCCGAACAGCACCAGTATGGTGAGGCCGATAAAAAAAGTGAGCACCGGGGTCATGGAATTTTCGATCCTCGATCTTCGATTTTCGATTTGCTCATCGGCGTCGCTTGTTCAGTCCGGTTTAGTAAAGGCAACGTTTTACCTTACGCCTCTTTCAGGACGTTGGTAATCGCCGATTTGTCGATCTCGATTTTTACGTTGTCAGCCACTTTCACGAGGACTGTAGTCTCTTTCACGTTCGAAATGAGACCGTGAATGCCGGCATTGGTCACCACGCGGTCACCGGTTTTCAAGCTTGAAACTAATTTTTGTTGCTGTTCCTGCCGCTTCTTTTGTGGGCGGATCATCACAAAATACATGATGATGAAAATGAAAATAAGCGGGACGAAAAACGAGCCAATGCCGCCACCAGACATAGGTCCAGGCGATCCCGTTTGAGCCTGAGCGAGAATCATGCAGAGCATATCGAGAATTGGAGAGCCGCACCTTAAGCACGAACACGCCCGCTGCAATCGTTCTTTCGCATCGCTCGTATTATAGCCTCCGGTCTGCTTAGCGCTGTAGCCACTCCCTTGGGCGTTTCACTTTTAGAGCCGCTGACCGAAAGACAGCGTACATGCCGTGGCTACAGTTCGTCAGCCGCAAGATGCAGAGCTTGTTTCAGTTGATGAAAAAATCGGCCGCTCGTGCTAGTCTCAGTTTGCTAACGACGGGGGTATAGCTCAGCTGGTAGAGCGTCTCGTTCGCAATGAGAAGGCCAGGGGTTCGAATCCCCTTACCTCCAGACCCGAAAGCTTTAGCGTCTGTTGCTACGTCGAAATAGCGAAGTCGGACACGTTCTTTTCACCGTGCAACATGAACGCGACGAGCTACGCCTCGCGAGGAACTAACCAAGCGAATCGCCATTGATGAGTTGGTCAGACGCTTCCCGTTTCTGTGCGACCACAATCATACTCTTCCAAAGAAAAGGTAATCGACCTGCTCCGATGAAGCGAACGATGCGGAAACCGCTTTCGTTCAACAACTGGGACAGTGTCTTGTACGACCAGAACTTGATGTGGCCGCTATCCCAGAATGGGTTGAGATGCGCGTCCCACTTGTTGCTGAGTGCAAGAACAAGATTCTTCAGGTAGCCGTGATACGGGGTACTGATGATCAGGTGGCCTCCGGGTCGAAGCAGTTGCCCCGCGAAACGAGGCAGATTGCGAGGTCTCACCAAGTGCTCGATGACCTCGGTTGCGATCGCCACGTCAAAACTCTCGTTGCCAATCGGAGACGGATCGTCGTCCGCTCCGAGCTCGTGAAATACCAACTGTGGCGCCGCATCCTGTGCGAACCGAAGGCCCTCGGTGCTCGGTTCGCAACCGACGACTTCGTATCCGCGACTGGCAAGCTCGCGGCAGAGCGCACCATTACCGCACCCAATATCGACGACGCGACGCGCGCGCAACGCTTCGCACAGACTAATGATGTGTCCCCACAGATAGTTCCCCGTATGCGGCGCCTCCTTGGACCCGTAGTGATACTCCGCCCGATATCGGTCGGATGGTGTGTCGCCTTGCACTGAGAGAGGGTGTCACTGACACAGGCAACCAGCAAGCAGGCACCTTGGACCAGCAGCGGGAGCAACAGTTACCAGTTTCGGTAGATCTCGAACCGGTTCCCAGCCTGGATTTCACCGAGCCGAACAAAAACAGTATGCAAATATCACAGGCCAGAGCACTAGCAGGTTGATGTCCCGCCCGATGTTGAAAGTCAGAGCAGCGCCACGCACGAACAAGCCAGGCGCAACACGATTTTCTTTGTTACCAGCAGCGGATAAGTGGTGCAGGCCAGATCGACATGAGGATACTCGCCACCACCGAACCGAAGATTCGGCCAAAGTTCAAAACGCCTCCGCCGACATTCGCAACCGCGCAAACTGGAAACGATGAATTAATGACCTCTGATTACCGGCTTCCAGTCTTTGACGTCTGAGTTCTGCTCTCCTGTCTCCCAGCTTCTGCGCGACATCTCGTGCTCCTTGAAAAGGATCATCCGCTCGTACCAGGCCAGCAACCGACAGAGCACCCAACCGCGGTAACCGTCGCGGAAGCCTTGTTTCCAAATGTAATGAAAAAGAAAACGAAGCGCCGGGCGGCATGGTAGCGACATAGAAAGCTTCTTAAGCAATCGCTTACGCTCCGTCACCGTTCCAAACGCCGTCGCTCGTAATGTTTTCCCGGTTGTGTTCTGGCATAATTGCTCGCGCGCTTCGGCCTCCCAGGTGGAATAGCGATTATGTTTCTCGATAAATGTGGCGATATCTGGAAAGGCGTAATGTTCCATCGGGGCAGATAGATATTTCGACCGACCATCGAGCAACACGTGTTCGTGCACTTCGTTATCTCCAGACTGAGCGCTGTTTTTGATTTCGACCTGTTCGTATCGGCCGAGCCGGTGCCGAAACAGCCGCAAATTCCAACTGGGAAAATAACCGCAGTGGTTGATCCAGCCGCTGAGGAACCAGAAGCGGCGGTTCAAATAAAACCCGTCAACGTCATTGCAGCGAATCGCCAGGCGGATTTCGCGTTCCAGTTCGGGTGTGATTCGTTCGTCGGCATCCACGATCAGCACCCATTCATGTTGCCAGGGAATATTTTCCAGCGCCCAATTCTTCTTTCGTGGAAGGTTCCCATTCCAAACGAACTGCACGACTCGGGCTCCTGCTCCTTCCGCGATTGCTTGTGTGCCATCGGTGCTCGCGGAATCAACTACTACGATCTCCTCGGCGAATGAAACGCCGGAAATACAGTCGCGCACGTTCGCCGCTTCATTCTTGACTGGGATGAGCACTGACAAGGGTGCCCGTGCGTCGGATAGCTTGCTCATTAAGTAATTTCGCGTCTTTTGCTTTTCGAGCGCCGACTTTTCAACAACAATCATCCACGGTTTCACGTCCTTCAACACGATCACCCCCCGCTCCGAGAATCGCGCCGTCATCAACGGTGACGTCGGGACCGACAAGGGCGTCCGCGCAAATGCATGCGCCCGATAGCCGGTCGCGCTTCAAGTTTGTCGCGCCGGTCCGTCGACGGCGCTGCGCAATTTGAGTGCTTTCAACGACGCGGCGACCATCGGCAGCGCGGTCGTATTGGAAAACAATTACAGTCGCGAGCACTGCCGGAAAAGATCAACAATCTCTTTGCGTCCGCTCGTAAATCCCCAACTCGCACCGCCCAGCGCTTGGCCAGAGTTTGAGTGAGAATGTCGATCCGCACATGATGCCGCGATATTCTTGCGTGCCGCAACCGGTCTTGCCGGGAGAATCAGACGCTGCGGCGTTTGGCGAAGGCGGGTGGGCGCTGGTAGTTCAAGCGGCTTAGGTGGAGAGAAATTGAGCTACCGAATTACTGCTTGCTAAAAATTACGTAAACAAGATGATTACCGCCCGTGAATCCGGATCAACCTGCTGCCGGTCGGCCACCGCACGGCCGTTTCAATACGACACGCTGGAGCGTTGTGCTTTCCTGCGCCGACACGGACGGCGACACGCAAAAGATGCACACGGCGTTGGCGGAACTCTGCAAAATATACTGGCGACCGGTCTTCGCGTTCATTCGCCGCCTGGGACATTCGCCTCCGGACGCCCAAGATCTGACGCAAGATTTTTTTGTCATGATGCTTAAAGGTCAGCTTTTGCAGCGCGCCAATCCAGCACGCGGGCGCTTCCGTTCGTTGGTGCTCAAAGCATTGCAGGACTTTTTGCGCGATGCGGAAGCGAAGCGTTGTGCGCGGAAACGCGGTGGCGACGTGCAGTTTGTTTCCTGGGACGATTGGATATCCGAGGCGCCATCGCATTTCTCGATTTCTCAGCAGGAATCGGATAAATGGCCGGCCGAGCGGATTTTCGATGTGCGTTGGGCGGCCACGGTAGTCGAGCGCGCCTTAAGCCAACTGGGTGAGGAATGCGAGAAGCGTGGGCGCCGGCGCGTCTTCGATATGCTAAGTCCTTGTCTGGCGGCAGAGCGGGACAATGTTTCTTATTCCAAATTCTCAAAAACCCTCGGCATTCCCGAAGCCTCAGTGAAGCGCCTCGTCCATCAACTGCGGGTTCGTTACCGCGCGCTGCTCCGGGAAGAAGTCGGTGTGACCGTCGAGAAACCCGATGAGATCGACGATGAGCTCCGTTATTTGTGTGCGGCGTTGAGTGCCACGCAATAGCTAAAATTCGAAATCCGAACAAACCCTCTCGGGTGCCGCGCAGTTCACGCCAATTGAAGCGGACTAAGAATTCGAAAATCTCGTTGTAAATATCGCGCGATCAGCAAACTAAGCGGAATATTTTCGAGAACTTCGCCCTCCAATTCCCGGAGAAACATAGGAGAACACGGCGGCACTCACCCTCGGTGTGGCGGCGCAGTTTTAACTTTGTAACTCTTTGCTTTTAACGTTCCGATGAATGGCAGTCCGGTTTCGATCTCTCGGCATGAGCCCCTCGCCTGCCAGCGGTGCGGAACAGCATGGCGTCTCAAACGCGGGATTTGTGTGGGCTGCCTGCTCTCATGCGGTCTGGACGGCGAGATGCACGATGGGCAAACACTCGATGACGTGCTCGATCAAATCGATACGAGTGACGCCGACTGACGCGCAGGCAATTACCAAATCCTGGGAGAAATCGGACGCCGGCTACAGTGAAATGGCCGCAGCGTTCGATGGCGCGCTCGCAATTGCGTCGGACGCCATATTTCTCCAGATCTAACGCTCTACAATTATAGTGAAATGGCGCGCAGATGCGAAATCGTTGCGTGCCGCGATTCAGGCAATCCTGCCCAGCACGCCAAACACGCGCACCTTTTGTATTCTTAACTTCAGCGTCCTAACGCTGTGAATATCGTGTTAATAAATTGCTGGAGAATTTTCCCATTTTTTGTTGCAACGTTTGCAGTCCTCTCCTAGGTTCTCCGCCCATCCATGAGTTCCCCCTGCGTTCCCCTTTCAGGGCGTCTCCAAAAGGAACTAGTCGCCTGTCCGCAGTGCGGCTCGGGATCGCGCGTTAAACGCGGACTTTGCCTAACCTGTCTGCTCTCTCAAGGCCTTCCTGAGGAAACCCCGACGGGGATAAGTCAAAACGGCGACGGCCAGAACGTAGAGACGCTTGAGGATGTACTTGGCGAAATTGACGTGCGGGACGCCGACTGGCGACTGGGTAATTATCAAATTCTGGAGGAGATCGGCCGTGGCGGGATGGGGGTGATTTATCGCGCGCGGCAACGGCACTCGCGGCGCATCGTTGCGCTAAAGCGCATCCTTGCCTATCACGCGGACTCGCAGGAGACGCTGGAGCGTTTCCGGCGCGAAGCGGAGGCGGCGGCGCATCTTGATCATCCGAATATTCTGCCCATCTATGAAGTGGGCCAGGGCGAAGACGAGCTTCCATTCTTCAGTATGAAGTTTGCCGCTGGCGGCAGCCTCGTCGAGGCCGCAGAGACTCTGCCGGGGGAACCGCGCCGTGCCGCTGCATTGATGGCTAAAGTCGCCCGTGCGGTCCAATACGCCCATACCAGAGGCATTCTGCATCGCGATCTCAAACCGGCGAATATTCTGCTCGATGGACACGGCGAACCGATGGTGAGCGATTTCGGTCTGGCCACATGGCTCGATAGCGTCAGCGATCTCACGCACAGCCTGACTATTTTCGGCACACCCGGTTACATAGCGCCTGAGCAGGCAAATCCGGCACTGACCAACGCCGCCAAGCTTAAGCCTGCGGCTGATGTCTATAGCCTGGGCGCGATCTTGTTCAACCTGTTGAGTGGGCGTCCGCCATTTTTAGGCGAGCACGCATTGGCGGTGATCCAGCAGGCGAGTCAAAACCCGGCGCCGAAATTGCGTTCGGTCGTCCCAATGCTGGACAGGGAGTTGGAAACAATCTGCGCAAAATGTTTGGAGCGCGAGCCGACTGCGCGCTATCACTCCGCCGACGCTTTGGCCGAAGACCTTGAACGCTGGCTTGAGGGCCTGTCGATTCTCGCGCGTCCTGCCTCGTTGCCCGTTCGCCTCTGGCGCTGGTCAAAACGTAACCGGATGACTGCTACGATGACCGCTCTGTCGGTGGCGCTCGCAACGGTAGTCGGCACACTGATTTGGAAGGGCGAATTTGCCAGCGCTCCGCCGACAACTGGCATTGCCGTACTGCCCTTTGAAAGTCTCAGCGGAGATAAAGACAACACGTTCTTCGCTGATGGCGTCTATGATGGCGTTTCAAGCAAGCTGGCGAAATTAGCCAATCTCAAGGTGATCAGCCACGAGAGCGTGGCACGATTTCGTGGGGTGCATAACACATACAAAATCGGGCGCGCATTAAACGTCCCATATGTACTCGAAGGCAGCGTGCGCAGGGAAGCTGGCAGAATCCATTTAAACGCTAAATTGATTGACACCGGCACCAATACTCAGGTTTGGGCGGAGGAATACGACCGGGATTTGACCGACCTGTTTGCCATCCAAAGCGAGATCGCCCAAAAAGTCGCAGATAAGTTTGCTGCCAAAGTCTCGTCCACTGAGAAAGCCGCTATCCAAGAGGCGCCGACGACGGACCTCGTTGCGTACGATCTCTACCTGCGAGGCAAACAACTAGTCGATGGCGTTTCGTTTAGCACTCGGGGAAAAGAAGATTTACTCCAGGCCGTACGACTGCTTGAGCAGGCTGTCGCGCGCGACCCATCGTTCGTGATTGCCGATGATCTGCTGGCTGGAGCGCATGACCGGATTTACTTCCTCGGTTTCGATCACACTGAAGCCCGCCTTCAATTGGCCGAAACAGCCATGCAATCCATTCGCCGGCTGAGCCCTCAATCCGGAGAGACGCATTTGGCTTTCGCTCAACACTTTTACTGGGCGTATGCGGATTACGATCGAGCCCGGGAGGAGCTGGCGGCCGCTCGACGGACGTTGCCGAACGAATCGCGAATTCCCCTCATGTTTGGCTACATTGAGCGTCGCCAGGGACACTGGGAGAAATCTCTTGAGGAAATGAACAAGGCTTTGGAGCTGGACCCGCACAATTTTTCCATACTCCAGCAAATCTCTCTTACTTACGAAGCTCTGCGCCGCTACAAGGAGGTGGCTGCCACTCTGGATCATGTGCTTGCCATAGCTCCCAAGGACATTCCCAGCCGGGTACGGCGCGCGTGGGTTGATCTGGAATGGCGCGCAGATCCTAAACCGTTGCATAATACAATTGAGACAATCCTGAGCGAGGACCCAAATGCGGCGCGCGTTTTCGTTAACCACTGGCTCTTTCTCGCCTTATGCGAGCGCGATCCGGTCGCGGCCCAGCGCGCGCTTGACGCGATGCCTGAGGGCGGATGCAATGAGGAGAGCATTCCATTCCCTTGCAATTGGTGGAAGGGTCTTTTAGCTCGGATCCGTGGCGATGAGCCGGCAGCCCGCGAGGCGTTTACGAACGCGCGAAAAGAACTCGACCAAATTTTGCGTGATCAACCAGACTACGCCCAAGCTCTCTGTGCGCTTGGTGTAGTTGATGCCAGTCTGGGAAACACAGAGGACGCGATTCGCGAAGGCGAACGCGCGGTCGAGCTGATGCCAGTCAGCAAGAGCGCCGTCGAGGGTGCGATGTTAGTGCAGTATCTGGCCGTCATTTATGCGTGGACAGGCGAGAAGGACCGCGCAATTGAACAGTTGGCTGCAGCAGTGAAGCTGCCCGCCAGCCATTTGAGCTACGGCCATTTGCGTCTCAATCCGCTTTGGGATCCGCTGCGGGGCGACCCGCGCTTTGAAGGAATCGTCGCTTCGCTCGCAGCGAAATAATGAGCAATACTGGCCCGTTTAGGTGTTGACAATACGGGTCCGCATACACAAGTATGTAGCTTATGAAAAAGGACTTAACTGGAATCACTAAGCGTCTTGTCGCGGGGGTGCTCGTCGCTGTGGCAGTTATTGGGGTTAGTACCTTTACAATCCACACCCCTGGTCTAAACTCTGCGGCTCGCGCGTTGAATAGCATCCAAACCGATAAAGCCGTATTGTTTTATGCCGACGTTAGGCCGAACGCAATGTGGTTCGTGGAGCAGGTCCTGCCTGGAACCGGCGAGAGCAAGGCCGCGACTGAGAATTTGAAACACGTCGCAGCGGCACTTTAAGCTGCGAGTTAGCTAAGGAATCAACACTGCCAGTCCTGAAAAGTCTCCGGGACTGGCAGTGTTGTGTACTGCGGAAACTGGAAGTTAGCCGTCAGAGTCGCCACAGAAAAATCCATCCCGTAGCGCGGGACATTACTTCGGCAGGCGGGCATCTTTCCTAACAGGAAAGCCAGCGCTCAAGTCCGAACGTGCTAATAGCTCGACGAAATCGAGGCAATGGCAATGTGGGTCAAAAGGAATGGACGGCCCAGTGGTCCGTCCCTATCATTTATTAAATGATTTCCAAGCGTATTTACGCAACCTGGTTTGGAATACATTTCTGCCTCATAACAGCGGTTTGTTTTGCCGGGCTATTCTCGCTCATCGCGGAAGGCGCGACCATATTGCCGTCAGCGCTTGATACCTACGCGCGCAAGGCTGAACTGCTTGCAACATGGCTGCTCGGGAAGCAGGCGGCTGCATCCAATCCGGTTCGGCGGTGCCTAGCGACTTATCTGCACGCTGCCGGCATCCAATCGGGATACACTTTTTTTGCGCCGAATATTCCCGGTTACCACAAGTTAACCTTGGAACTCTATTATCAGGACGGCCGAGTAGAATATGAGTCGCCGCATGTGAGGGGTCGGGCATCCGCTCTTCGTATAGATAGCTTGTTAAACCGGTTGGCGGACGCCCGCTACGAGCCCTTGCGGGAAGTGGTGCTAAAGATGCTCGCCTTGTCCGTCTGGCGTGAGCGCCCTGACGTGAGAAAAATTCGGGCCACTTTCGGATCGGTTAACCCACCGAGCATCAATGATTTTGAGCATGGCAAGGGCGAATCGTTCCAACCGATGTTCAGCTACGATTTCAGCTTGCGTGATGAGGAGAAGCGGTAGCGAAACCAGTACATCACGGCCGACAGGCGACATAGGCTGCCTTGAGGCGCATACGCCCATGATCCTGCTACGACGGCAGTGGCAAAAATTACTTGAATTCCTGTTTCCTCCACAAACAGACACGTGGCTTGCCGTTTTCCGTATCGGCATGGGCCTGCAAGTCGTCGTTTATGCCCTGTTCTTAAAAAGTGACTGGCACTCCTTGTTTTCCACAACCGGCAAGGGTCTTGTTAGTCGCGAATTGGGAGAGGCCATTGCCTCGTTCGACAGTCCGCTTATTCCGAAGCTTGGCTGGCTCGTGGCTTTTGGCCAGCATCTCGGCCTCGGAGAAGAAACAGTCCTTTCCATTGCCTGGGCCTGTTTGCTGTGCATGGGATGCTGTATGCTGCTGGGACTTTTCTGTCGTTCGGCTGCGATTATTGCCTGGTTTCTTCACGTCTGCGCCGCTGAGAGCGGCGGATTGCTTGCATACGGCGCGGACAATTTCATGACCATGGCACTCTTTTACTTGATGTTGTCGCCGCTGCCGGACCGATACTCGCTTGATCGACGGCTGGTAAAAACAAAAGTGAAGGACCCACGGCTCCTTGGCTTTTGGCGGCGCGTGTTACAGGTGCACCTGTGTTTCGTCTATTTTTTCGGAGGCCTGGCGAAACTTCTCGGCAGCGGTTGGTGGGACGGGTCCAATCTCTGGCAATCGTTGATACGGCCACCGTTTAATCTTCTTTCCCCGGACATATTGGTTCGATTCAAGTACGCGCTGCCCGTTCTCGGAATTTCAATCTGCCTGATCGAGATCGGTTACCCAGTTTTCATTTGGATCAAGAAGACCCGATTCCTTTGGTTGGTTTGCATTTTGGCAATGCACGCCGCAATCGGACTGACGCTGGGAATGTATCTGTTCGCTCTTGTCATGATTGTACTCAACCTGGCCGCGTTCGGCGTCGGTATTAGGGTTCCTTTCATCAGGCATCCCGCTGGCGATACGGGACATGTGCGCAGTCTCTTCCGAAGCAGCAACTCTCCCCCTAATGCATCGGAACGCTGCAGCCTGCCACGCCGTCTTGTCTCGCCGGAGCCTAGCGCGAAGGCGGAAGCCTCCAAGAAGGCCGCTAATTCGCGGTTTTTTGAAATAAATTCTCTTTTTTTGAGAACTTCATCCCGCAAATCTCGGAGTAGCAGGTAAGTGCCGCATTCATGAATCCAGGGGCCGACGGAAGATTGGCAACTGAAATCGTAGAATGTATTCTTTGACATGCGCCGTGAATGCGCATAAAGACGGTAATTGCAAACCGAAGAAAACCCCAAAAAATGAAAAAAAGAACAAAAATCTATCTGACACTTGTGGGGCTATTTGCTCTCACAGGAATTATTTACGCCGCCACTCCATTTCCCTTTAGCAGTGCTGTCCCCTTTCCCACCGGCGTGGCCGCTGGGCCGGATCTTTTACTCGTGAGCGAATACTGCTCCGAGAACATCGATCAGGTTGACTGCAACGGGAATGCCACGTTGTACGCGCAGTTCCCCGGGTTTGGTTCCTGCCGGGAAAAATACATGACTATCGCTCCGTCGCAGTCCGCAGGGGCCGGGTTCACCCCGCGCGACGTTTTCGCCGTAGAAGGCGCTTTGGTCTTCCAAGTCCATAATGGTAGCGTCACGCTGTTTGCGGCGCTCCCGGGATGCCTCGCATCGGACCATAACGGAATTACGTTTGACCATGTTGGAACATTTGGCTTTGACATGATCGTCTCGTGCCAGGAAGGCAGCATCTTTAGGGTTCACGGGGATGGAACTGCCACGGAAATCGCGAGCCTGTTTCCGCCCGGTAGTCCAAACGAGATTGAAGGACCAGCTGTAGTGCCGGCAGGCTTCGGGCCCCACGGCGGTGAGATTTGGGTGGCCGACGAGGAGGGCAATGCTGTCCACACAATCGGGGTCCCGCCCACTTACACCGTTACTTTAAATGTCCTCTCTCACGTTAACCCGGAAGGCGTCTTCGTTATCCCGAACCCTCCGTGCAGCAACTGCGGCAACGGCTTCTACCAGGCGGAACAACAGTTGAACCAGTTCGTCTGGGCATATCCGCTGAGCGACTTCAACATGTTAGGTGGCAACCTTATCATTACGAGTGAGGCAGGGATAGCTGGCGCAGACACCTCTCTCGTAACCGTCGTTGGAAATACCTATGTTCAAAGTCCCTTCGACCCCCGAATCCCGGGCGTAAACGAGGGCTCCTCTATGGTTGACTGCTCCGTTCCTACGGCTACGCCGACCGCTACGCCGACTGCGACATCTACGCCTACACCAACTCCTACGGCGACGTTTACGCCAACTCCTACGGCAACGTTTACGCCAACTCCTACGGCAACGTTTACGCCAACTCCTACGGCAACGTTTACGCCAACTCCAACGGCAACGTTTACTCCAACTCCAACGGCAACTGCAACGGCTACGCCGACGCCAACGCCAACGCCAACGACGACACCACCCGGACACGTGAGTCAGCTCACTCCGACCGGGACAACCTGTACACAGTTCGTGAACGGCACGGCCGAGACCCAAAGCAGCCTGAATTACACAGTCAGTGGCGGGAAGGTCAAAAACAACGTCACCCCCGGTGTGTTCTTCTACTGGGTGTCGGTGACGGTGCCAGCCGGGAACAACACCGTAACGATCACTCAAACGATCACGACGGGCAATTTCACCGGCACGTTCGACTTCGCGAGCGGGAGCAATGTGTTTAACTCCAACTGTGTTAGTCAGCACCCGACGATCACGCAAAACACCACGACCGGCGCCGTGACCGTGCAGTTTAACGCACCGACTGCGGGCACTTACATCATCTCGATCAAGTACGACACGCACAGCATTGCGGGTGACCCCGCTCCCAGCCCGGGAACAACTGTTCACTACGACTTCGCGACGACGGGCGTGCCTGGTTCGACCAGTGGGCTCGATCTGATCAAAAACTAATAGACCGGATAGAGCAAAGTTTACAATCAGCCGTCACGCTTCACCGCGTGGCGGCTTTTTGTTTTCACACACGCGCGGAGCTCTGCTAAAGAAGCTGGCGCTCACCCAAGGCCGAGAAAAACAAGCGCCAAGCTGCCGTAAGCGTGCGCGAGTGGCCAAGCGGCAGTATCGCAAATAATATCGAGAGATTCCTCGACTTTGCTCGGAATGACAGACGCAGAATTCGTGATATCCGTACTACTATCGATGAAAGTTTTCGCAGCTTGCGCAAATTTTCGACCGTTGTGTTTCGTCCCGCAGTCGCGGAACTTTTGGAGTGCGCACGCGTCCTCGCGTCGCTTTTTGGGGGTTTCAATTCTCTCTTCGGGTGGCTAAGGAACGATGCCATCCAGCGCCGCAGCACAGGCTTTGCCGAACGGACGTCGCATACTATAATCCGCCGCGATGCTTCGCCTGCTCCATCGTCTCCTGACCCACAACCGCATCACCAGTCGACTTCAGCGTGCCCTGGTGCACCGCGTTAAAGAGTTGCTCTACATGCCGGATGGGTACTACTCGATGGGACAGATTTACCGCAAGATCAAGCCCGCGGCGATCCTCGATGTCGGAGCTCATCATGGCTATACGGTGGATAAACTGTTGGACTACGCGCCCCGAGCTAAAGTTCACGCTTTTGAGCCTACCCCGCAAAGCGCGACCATCCTACGCCAACGGATGAGCAAGCGACCCAATGTGCACGTGCACGAAATTGCACTGGGCGATAAGACCGAAATGACCCGGTTTCATTTGAATGTCGGCGAGCAGACCAATTCGTTGTTGGATAACGTCGCGCAGTCGGCATTCGGGCAGGTTCAGGAGCATCTCGCCGAAGTTCAGGTGCAGGCAATGACGCTGGATGATTGGGCGGAAAAATTTGAGCCACAAGGAATGCTGCTGCTCAAGGCGGACATCCAGGGCGCCGAGCGGCTGCTGGTCATGGGTGGAAAGAAAACTTTCGCCGAGCGCGTTGCCGCTTTTTACACGGAAATTTGCATTTTGCCGCAATACGAGAGCCAAGCCGCATTCTGCGAAATGAACCGCATCATGGTGGAGCAACTTGGGTTTGCGCTTTACGACATCTATCCATGCCAGAAAGTCGCTCCAGGTGGGGCAGCAGGTTTTACGGACGTAATGTGGGTGAAGCCATCAGTGCTTCCACTGGAGGAGTAAAATGGATGTTGGCTGTTTCAGCCAGTTCGGCAGCAAAAAGCAGCAGGGGGCTTTATCAAAGAGCCTCAATTGCGGGGTTTGGTGCTGGTTATGTCGAGTGGTAACCGGCTTCCCAGAAATTGAATCGATCTTGATATATCGCGCGGCCAATTCATCCTCGTTCGCTGGGTCAAAAGTCCAGCGTCCAAAATTGTTCCAGCAGTTGGACCGATGCGATAAAAAATAACAAATAACAGCGAAGGCGGACTGGATTGCATTCGTTACTAAGACGTTACCGCCCACCGTTCCGCAGAACCTCTTGAATGTTTTTCAGCGAGCACGCAACGGAGTCCGACCAGCAGGCGTCGCGATGTGACGGCACGGCGTTACTGACTCAGCCGACCAGCTACCACCTGCATTGGTCCGGCGTTAGCGGGAGCGGCAGTTGTAATTTGCGGTGGTTGTCCAAATCCTCTTGCGGCCCACCTCTCCGTAAGTCGGATAAAGCAGTATCCAAATATCACGGGCCAGAGCACCAGCATGCTAATGTCCCGACCAAGGTTGAAGGTAAGAGCGGCGCCAAGCATGAACAACACCAGGCGCAGCAGCGATTTCCTTTGTTCCCACCAACGGATCAGCAGACCAGTCCAAAGGGCCATAAGCATGCCGGCTGCGACCGGACCAAATATTTGGCCAAAGTTCAAGACGCCGCCTCCGATCATTCCGGAGGAAATGGTGGTGTTCACACCGAGATCGCCCTCCTCGCTGTCCTCGGTCTCGAAGCCGCGCCACTTCGCGTAGTCGACTCCAATCAATGGCTTCGAAGGCCAGATCGAGCGAGGAATAAAGTTAAGCAGCTCATTCAAATATCTGGCGCCATACGCCGGAGACGTCCCGCCGGTTTCGAGATAAGAATTCACAAAGCAAAGCTCCTGAGTCATGTTCAGGTCGGTTTCTCCCCCATCGTCACCCAAAAGCTCATATGGATTCCCACTGGCCAGCACCTCTCTGAAGCCACCGAGGCGAAACACCTTCACAAACTTGAAACCCTCATCCAAGCAGAAGAACGCAATCACCAGAATGGCCAGTTTTAGGATCAGCAGATGACGCCCATAAAACAGATATGTCAGGAGAAAAGGCACCACCGCGGCAAGAAAATGGCTGCGCGCTCCCTCCAAAAAGAAATACGGAAGGGTAATGGCAAACATCGCGCCCGCGAGCAACCGCCCGGCATTACTGCGCTGGAAAAATATCAGGACGCCCAGGAGCGCTGTGACGGCAATAAACAGATAAGCTGCGAAGGCGACTAGAAATCCGCTCGCCGCACTCTCCGTTGCACCACGCCCCCACATCGTCGGGCCAAAGCGGCCATCCAGCGGAAACACAGCGCCCATCACATCACCGCCCATTCGAGCGATGCCGATAACAAAGAGCAGAAGCCAAAGTGCCCCGGCGGCGCTCAAAATCTGCTCAGGAGTAAGACGGGTATCAAAAACTCCCGAACTCCGCCGGCGGACAATCCAACGTATTGCAGAGGGTGCGAAAACGCGGAATCCGATTAAAAACAATACTACCTGCCCATAACTTTGGCCTAACGAGGAGGGAGGTATATAATCATACAGCTCCGGGTTTATGAGCGGACCGACGAAGTACCATGCGAATACCGTCACGTACACCGCGACCGTGATGCCAAAGCTATCCCGCTTCAGCAGCCTGATGCAGCTTTCTGCCGTCAACACCACCAACACGACGGCAGCGAGATAGAAAGTTAGTTCATGGGCAACGTTCGACCGAAAGAATGCTTCGAAAGAAATAGAAGTTGAAAGAATCATCATCACGGGGAATTCCTACAGAGTTGCGCCCAGGCGCTGCAGCTGGTTGGCAAGCGCTTCGATTGTGAACTTATCACGCACACCTGACGCGGACGCAAGCTCTTCCAGCCGGTCCGGACTCGCGATGTAGTCACGGAGCGCGTGTGCGATGCACGCTGCACTCGGTTCATCAAGAATGCTTCCATTGACTCCATTTTGCACGACTTTGCCGCAATTTTTCGATGCAATAAGAGGTAAGCCGTGCGCCTGCGCTTCCAGCTGCGTAATGGCAAATCCATCCGAGAGCGTCGGGAGAATGAATACGTCTGCATCCCTGTAAAACTCAGCTGCCTGGTTGCGCGTCACGGGGCCAAACCATTTCACGCCTTCGGCATTCACGATTGTCCTGGCGTCTGCGATTTCCACAGGGCCGACCATCCAAAATTCAACGGGCTCATCACGCAATATTCGAGCGGCCTCCAGTAACCTCGCGACGCCCTTGCGAAGATTAATCAGGCCAAGAAACAGCACTCGCAGAGGCCGCTCCTGCGTGAAACGCGCAGGATAGGATCGGAGGCCCCTGACTCCTGACTTCTGACCGCTGACCTCTGGCGTTTCGTACGCCAGCGGAATGATTGATATCTTTTCGGCTGGAACTCCTCCGCGAATCAATCCCTCACGCGACCATTCAGAGTTAACAACAATGCGGTCGGCGAGCTTGCATTCCTCACGCCAGAACGCCCAATATTCAGATGGCGCGGGGAGCCATCCACCTGCCAGTTCCGGCTCCCGCGCGGTTTCTTCTGCTACAATTCTTTCTTCCTCCGGACCCGGATCGATTTGGACGAGCAGTGTCTTCCAGCCCAGGGATTTTGCGTAGCGAAATGGCTCAAGGGCGGTGTAGCTGTAGCTGCATAGAACGAGTTGAGAGCGTAAAGCTCCGTGGGAGCCATGCTCCTTTACAAAGTTAAAAGTTGACAGCTGAGAGCGGAGAAAGGAGACGGCCTTGCGTTGGAACCAGCAATTGCGAGCAAGTATTTTTGGCCATCCCCTGGAGTTACGAGCGCCCGCAAGCATTTCAAAGAGCAGTAGGGACGAATTAAACGCTTTCACTCGTGCGTCACGTAGCTCGCTGTGGAACCTATCCCTGAGCTTTGAACTGTGCGCGCCGCATTTCGCAAGCAAAGACGAAGGCGGCACCCATGCGTCTGTTACGAGACACCCGAGCATGCCAATGCGAAACAACGCCCGGGGAATCGCATAGTGTTCACGTGCGCCGAGCTGGCAAGAGAGCCACTTCATTGCGCTAGCACTTCTCACAGATCTTGTAGCCGCCTCGCTGTGTCGAGGCGCTGTCGGCGTTCGGACGCAAAACACGGCGACACAGCGCCGTGGCTACAACGCAGTGCATCGGCGACATGAATTCTATGGCAGTTGGAGCCAGAGTTTGTAACCTCTCCATGAAACAGGCCTGCGCTTTCTAACACAATACGGAATTCCACCCAGCGCCTGCCACCACCAGCTGGGTTCCCGAATGACCCACGACCAGCCGCGTTTGCAGGCATAACGAGACTGCGAGAACACACGCCAGCCTGCGATCCCGACTGCGAAAGGAAAAGGACATCGCATGACCGTACTCCACAATTCGTTGCGCGCGTGACGCTGATGAATGCGGATCTCGTCGCGTGTCTCACCGGAGTAATGGTGACGGATGGTGATCATCGGCGAAAAAAGTACATCATAACCGGCCGCTACACATTGCAGAGCGTAGTCGGGTTCTTCATACATGTGGAAAAAGCGTGACTCAAAGCCGGGTAGTTGAAGATAACTGGATCGGCGTAGCACCGCCCCTGAGTTAGCAAACGAACGAGTCAGATGTTCCGAGCCAAAATCTGTTTGCGCGAGTGTTTCGGGATACTCGTCGGTGTGCTGGGGAAAATGTAGCACCGCCAGTTTGGGCCGCTGTTCAAAGAACGGCACGATACGCGTTATGCAGTCCAACTGCTCCGGATAACTGTCGTCGTCGAGAGCCAGCACCAAATCACCTCGCGCCTGGCGCATCATCCGATCGCGCGAAGCAACTGAGCCGATCCCTGTCTGGTTCGCAATCAGTGTTATCTCCGGAAATTTGTCGGGTACCATATCAATCGTTCCGTCGGTACATCCATCGGCTGTCACAAGCACCTCATTTGGAGCAGGCCGCAGCTGCATAACCACATCGCACGTGCGCTGTAAATCGGTAACACGATTCCGCGTCGTGATAATCACGGACACAGTCATAAAACAGCTTGCGGCAAAAGCACAGCTTCGGGGGCCCCGATCATAGTCGGGCCAACGACTCTTTTGATGGCGAACGTGTCATCAGCGAGTAGACCAGCAAACTGTCCGTCGAACGCTCCGCTATTGACATTCCCGTATTCCTAATTTGCCACTGATAATCTCGTGAAGCTTCGGCAATACTTTCAGTTCGTCAGTATCAGCCAAAATTCCGGACTCAAGCCATGCGTCGTTAATGGAGCGGAACTCCATTTGATCCTGATTCAAAGCAAAATCAATTGTGCGGCTTGGTGAAAACGCGAAATCAGCAGGATCGATCCATCTGGCACCAGAAAGAAAGCTGTTCTTAACCGTCGCGTGAGCATGATAGACCGGTACACATCCCGCTCGCACGGCACAGACAAATTTTTCAGTAAAGTAGTAAGCTTCGGTGCAGTTTTCCAGACACACAGCAACCTTATAGGCCGATAAGAATCGGATGTGCTCATCGCCGGCGGCGGCGGGAGACGCCCGCCCCACGTAGTTATCCGGCGGCCGTCGGGTCCAAACGTTCGGGAAATGCCGGAACTGCGCCCATGCCTCGGGGAGGCCGAACAGCTCGACGCGCCGGTCCAGGATCATCCGATTCCGGGTCCAGATGTGAGACTTGAGGAACCAAAACCGTCCGCCGAAATTATTAACGGTGGCAACTACAGCGCGCCTTACTGAAGCTACTCGCGGCCGCGACAATGTGCCCCTGTACGTAGGATGCGGAACGCGATAACTCGCGTGGGGATGCCCGTAAAAAGCCCGTTCCGTAGCATTGAGCTCTTGAACAAGTCTCTTGCCGACTGGATGGGAGTGGAAGTGGCTATGCCAGGAAGGTTCAATCGTGAACCAGAGCTTCGGGCCAGTGAACCGGAGTAATTCGTCACTCGGATCGCACAGCACTAGCAAAGCATCGGCTTCCTCGAGCGGCACCCGTGGGGAATACGTAATGGACCCTATCTGAAAATCATTCCATGAATCTGCTTTGAACTGCTGCGAAACAAGTCTGCACCTGTACTTAGTTGCAGGAGTGGTTTGCTTCATATCGGCTTTTTCTATCCGCGACACCGACCTCCCAACAGCGCTTGATCCATTGGCGACGGATTTGATTGCTGCAAAGCACGGCAGGTCCGGCGCACATCCTCCGTACGATTCCTAATAGTAATCATCACGGAAACGCTCATGGACGAGACACGGGGCACAGGGCGTGATTGAACCGCAAACAGGCAAATGCGATCAGTCATCCGGTCACTCGAGCATGAATTCTTTCCTCAAGCTCGGCGTGATCGGGCGTGTCCGCCGGAGGCATCCCAAAAACATTCGCAGTGTTTGGATGCGATTATGCCGGCCGCTGGCATTGTTGCCGTGCCCGGTACGAAGAACTGCAGCGCTGAACGGCACGGTCGCCAGTCGGTGCTCCAAATAAGCAAACTGCGCCTCGGCACGTGACGGCGTGTCGTTCAAAAGCAGTGTGCCAGTTGCCGCTCCGGGGACCAGTGAGTGTAGATCAGTTGCTTCGATTTGCTGACTTACCTCGTCGAGTTTCGCGCCTTCACAAGAATTAAGAAATGGTCCGGTCCGATCCGCCAGGTCGCTCCTGATGATCAAACACGACCCACAAGAGCGATCGAACTGTTCCGTGCGCTGGATCAAATGGGGAAGGGTTGGACGCCAGACCCAGCCATGCTTGATACGGTAGCCAGCTTCGTCTTCCGCCGAAACGAGCCACTCTACCAGGCGCGAGCTTACCAGGTCATCCCAGTCAACCTTCATCACGTATTGCGGATTCCATGTGCCCTTCGCATAATCCCAAGCCGCCGCCAACTTGATCATCTTGTCCTTAACCGCCCCAACCCAGTAACCGCTTTCCTGTGACGGCAAAGGATGATCAAGTGATAAAAATTTCAATCTTCGATCTTGCGGCAGTGGAAAGTCCGGAGGCTCGTGGCCCACAACAACGACGCAATAGTTGCCGGCAGTTGAGTTAAATACGGAGGCCAATGTTTGCTTAAAATAGGCGCAGGCAAGATGCCAGTCACTCACCACACGGGCCGATGCCATTGGAATCAGAAAAACAACTCTTGGTCTCCGGCTCATCGCATCACAGGTTTCAGGCACTATACGATTTACGAGCGGCGCGTGAAAATCGGCGATGGAATTTGCCGCTCAACACGCGGCGTTCCTCACTCAAGACTTCCATCCAGGCGCCGAGTTCACCGTACTGCCTTCGATGATGCTCCAGCCGTGCGATGGTGAATGGGCGTGAATAGCTACCGCGGTCAAACAGGAATGGTTTGCGTCCGCAAAAGTGCGCTACTCGCGGACGCCTGACTTTTTTGGGGAAATGCCAATTGCTATCCGCACAATCCTGTTTCAGTTCGTCTACGCCATGGTGCTGGCTTATGTGTTGCAGATCCGACATGGCAACTTTGAGTTCTCCGCGTTGCCTCATCGAGTGAACAAGATAATTCAGTATCGGTTGCTCGTAGAAATCACCAAATAATCCCGGTGTTTCCCGCCCCCACAATTCCGCGTCGAGCCATTTTTCGAATGGGATGGCGTTTCGCCTGCATCCGAAAGCCCCGGAAGAAAAATAGGCGTGTCCACGCCAATCAAACTCGGGGTCAAATCGCCTTAACTTTAATGGATCGAAATAAAAATGCGGCAGCCAGCGTGGAATTTCGGTTGCTTCTGCTGGGATGGAAATCTCGCTCCAGAAAATTTGAAAATCGACCTCGGTGCGGACCTGAGGAGTAAAGTCGCCCCAGACAATTGCGTCGGAATCCAGCCAAACGTAAAACTCAAAAGGTCCCTCCCACATCGCCGCCAGTTTAGCGCGGCCGCTTCCACTCACCAGATTCCGCATTGTCTCCGAGGACAGTTCTGAAACGCGTAAAACGATCAAATCGTATTCTCTCTGCAGATCGGATACGTCAAAATGTCCATCTACCGTCAGACAGATTGGCACGTCGGGGCAGTAGTGCCTCATGCTTGCCAGTGTGGCTTGAACCATGAACTTGTCACCGGCATGGCAACCGGTCACAAAACCAAATGGAGCCTGCACCTTCACGTCAGGACTGGTTGTTTGCGCTGCGCGTCCTCACGCGACGAAACGCACTCCCGATAGAGCTGCGCGAAGGCGTTGGCGAATGAACTCGCCGCATTGCGAGTGTGCGCCGTCTCTTGGGCAAGATTCCCTAATCTCTGTCGGAGTTGCGGCGAATTCCGCAGCTTGGTAATAGCTTCGATCAACGCCGCGCCATCGTGCGATGGACAGAGAATGGCAGCTTGCCCCTCAGGTGCGGCTTCCGGAACTCCGCCCACTCCAAAGGCCACAACCGGCGTTCCACAAGCCATCGCTTCCACCAGCGTAAGGCCATAGGTCTCCATCAATGAAGCGCTGACAAAAACATCCGCAGCTGCAAGGAGCCGCGCCAGATCACGTCGCTCACGAATGCCCCCCGTAAACCGAACGTCGAGACCACCAAGAACCGGCACGGCGCCTTCGCCGAATGCCAAAACGGTTATGCCATTAAGATCTGGCACCCTCGACAGTTGCTCGAGCAGCCATGGCACATTTTTGTTTTCATCGGTGAGCGACGCGCTGCCTGTGACGATGACAAACGCGCCTTCGGGCAAGTCGAGATGTTTTCGGCAAAGCGCCTTGTCCTGAGGTTTAAAAACTGTCGTGTCGATACCAGGCGGAATTACTTCCACCCCGCCGCAAGCTTTTGCTATTGGGCTTCGGCCGGCGATCTCGGCCAGCCAGTGACTGTTTGCGACCATGCGTGCTCCGCAATTTCGATATGCCCGCAATTTTCGCGAATGCGCAGTCTTTGCCAGAAATCTGTTTGCAGGCCATCTCAAGATCGGACATTGATCGCAAGGCTGTATCTGCCTGGCGTACCGATCGCATCCACGATAAAGGAAGCAGCCTCCAGTCACATGCCACATATCATGGACGCTGATAACGACGCTGATTGTTAGCGGCAGCGCCTCCAGCCACTTTGGGACATCAAACCAATCGGCCACCGTGTGCAGGTGAACCACATCCACTCCTCTCAGCTCCTCAGATCCCGGCGGACACAACAGTCGCCGCGTTCCGTGCCACGGCTCAGTTGAAGAGGAAACATACGCTCGGCGAATAACACGATCTAACAAGACCCTGCCCGTTTGTGCTGATGGCGAACGTTTACAGAGCACACGGCCTTCAATCCCCTGCTCCACCATCGCGGTGGAAAGAAGTACCGCATATTCATAGCTGCCGCCGGAGGCATGAGTATTGAGATGCAATACTCTCATGCCGGGGACTTCGCGACGCTTAATTTGAACTTCATACGTTGAATTTCCTCGGCGCGCCTATGGTAAAGCCGGCATCGATGCGAGGTATTGAGAATATAGCGAAGCCAATACCGCGCCGATTTCTGATACGCCGTACATTCTTCTTTTTGTCCGGCAATTTTGTAAAACAACGATACCAGTGGAAAAGCGAGCGCCCGAAAAGGTGCAAGCATATTTCGAAACAATTCCTGCCGCCGCCTTTTCTTGAAATCCGCCGCCTGCCGATTGACAGGCAAACCGGCATCCACCGCAAGTCGTTCAAACAAGACCTGAGCTGGGCCGCTCGTTCCACCGAGCCACGGGGCCGATGTTGTGTAGTGAAGCACGCAGTCCAGATTGTTGTTCTGCTGCGCATCGAAGCGCCAGGACCCTCGATTCCAATATTCGGGTAACTCGTCGATCTGTCCGTAGAGAAGAAAATTAATAGCGGATTGATCCCAAAATCGGTAGGCCGACTCCTTATTCAAAAATTCGACAGCACGTTCAAAAAACTCTTGCTTCCTCAGTTCATCCAGATTCATCAACATCACCCCGCAATTAAAGTAAGCGCCTTCGCGAGGAAGATTCATTGCATCGGCTATGGTTGGTGAGTCATCCGCCAGCGATAAGGTTTCAGAGTCGCGGGCTGCCGCAAGCACTTTGCCTGACGCGAGTTCAAGGTCAAAAAGCTGTGCTGGATCGCGGAATGCAAGCACGTCGCAGTCGAGATAGATCACCCGCGGCACATGAAGCAAGTGTGGCAGCAATATCCGGCAATAAGTCATGTGCGATTCGCCCGGTCCCAGTGTCGCCTTGCCAAAGACGGATGGATTTACCGTGACAAACTCCAGTCGCACAACTCCGCCAACTCGGTCAATCAATTTCGAAAAAGTGTCCCGTGAGGTCTGAGACATACCTCCGTCAAGCACCTTTAAATTTACTTCTCGCGTCCGGTCCAGGTACCTCCACGCGCTCGCCACCGCGCAATAGAGTCCGGGGAAGTAGCGTTCGTTGCTGGCTAGTGCAATAACAAGTGGTTCCATTTCTTTAAAGGCGTGCGCGGCAGCACACACTCGCTGGGTTCGTTAGGCCTAGACTCGGCACCGGGAAACCGGTTCATTCGAGTCCGCTCCCTTTTTTTGTTGGGCTTGACTTTCCAAGTACCGCGGTTTGTAAGCCTCCAGCGTAATGCTGAAATATGGCCAGTTGGTCAGCTTGTGTATCAAAGGATCCAAAAGTGGGGGCAATATCCGAAGCGGTAGTACCACTGCCCAAGCAAGAAGGTGATGTATTCGGGAAAGCTCTCGCAGCAGCCACGTAACCTTCTGGCTCAGAAAACCACTGCAGTATGAGATTTCCTCTACTACCAAGCCTGTATGCTTACACAACTCCTCCAGCATTCGCGGCGTATAGCCTCTCCTCACGTGCCCACCGTCCTCGACAGTAGAGAACGGCCCCATATCTCCCTGGGTAATGGGACGGTAGAGGAGGTAAGGAGTGGTGAGTAGGAGACGTCCGCCCGCCTTCATGCGAGCTGCGATGTCTGTAAGTAACTTCCTATCGTCAATGATGTGTTCGATGTTCTCAAGGCAAATGGCGATGTCGTATCGCCCCAACAAATCTGACCTCATGTCCAATCGTCGAACATCCAAGACTTCGAATTTAGCCGAGTGCGCTTTGCATATGTTGGCTCGCTCACCAGCAACACGCTGGTTACGCTCATCCCAGCTTAAGCCTAAGCTCTCATATCCCCTTAAGGCTGCCCCGATGGAAAAGGCACCGGTGCCGCATCCAATATCTAGAAGGGTGTCGCCGTTTTTGGTCTTGGGTAATCGGTCCCTGAGCCAGAGCCATCGGTCCAATACGAGTGTGTCGCCATGAAGCAATGCGGCAGGGAAACCGATGATCCGCACTAGCAAGGACTTGTCCATGAAACTTGCTCTCCCCACGAGGCCTAACTACAATTCGACGAAAGTCTGTTTCGCCTATTTCGGCTTTGCTCCGGGAGGGCCACCGGACAAAAGGAAAGCATGGCTTCTTTTTTACCGGCGGCTCCGGAGCAGAGCAAGCCGAAATTGCTCGACCAAATCCGAGAGCTCATGCGACTTCGGCATTACAGTTTTCGAACTGAAGAAGCGTACGTGGGCTGGATTCGCCGATACATTTTTTTCCACGGCAAACAGCACCCTCGCGAGCTCGGTGAGAAACATGTCTCGCAATTTCTGACTAGCCTCGCGATCAACGGCCGTGTCGCCTCCACCACTCAAAACCAGGCGCTGAACGCGCTTTAGTTCTTGTACAAAGACGTGTTGCAGCGTGAACTCGGGTTCATCGGGAACGCTTTGCGGGTAAAGCGAGCACCGAAAGTGCCAGTGGTACTGTCGCCGGATGAAGGGCGCGCGGTGCTTGTAGCACTTACACGGACAATACCGATTGATGGCACCGCTACTTTATGGAAGTGGACCGCGTTTGCTCGAGTGTCTTCGGTTACGAGTCAAAGACGTCGATCTGCATTATCTGCACATCACCGTGCGCGATCCGAAAGGCGGTTGGGAACGGAAAACTATGCTGCCAGAGAGTCTGGCCGCGCCGCTTTGTGAGCATTCAAACAAGGTGAAGGCGCGGCATGCGCAGGATCTAGCCGAAGGATTCGGTCGCGTGCATTTGCCCACTGCGTTGGCCCAGACAATTGCGTCGGAATCCAGCCAAACGTAAAACTCAAAAAGCCCCTCCCACATCGCCGCCAGTTTAGCGCGGCCGCTTCCACTCACCAGATTCCGCATTGTCTCCGAGGACAGTTCTGAAACGCGTAAAACGATCAAATCGTATTCTCTCTGCACCCTTGGGCCTTTTCCGCGCATTATTTGTCAGTTAGCAAGGATCGAAACTTTCATTTCAGTTTCCCTCGGAGGAGATCATCTTCGCGAATGCATTTGAAATAGGGTCGATCGAATGGACCGGGTACAGGCTGAACACGTTGCAACATCCGCTGAAGAGATCGCAATATGCGCTTAATTCGTTTTGGCACATAATTCCGCCAACTCCGTCGCCGTCCAACGTGTGAAACTAAGTCTCGTGAATCCAGAGCAGAAGCCGATTCTGTTT
>JBARAJ010000287.1:0-8103 GCA_049791915.1 Candidatus Udaeobacter sp. | reverse complement strand
AATTAACTGCATTCGCTTTCGCTCTTTTCGACTGGAACGCAGCTTTGCAATCGAGCGCTGAATTCGCCGTGTCCAATTTAGGTTCGCCTTCGTCCCGGGCACGTTAAACCGGTATTTGCGCGCCAGGAGATCGGTGATCATCACGACGGCAATCCACGAGTTACACTTAAAGAGCGCTTCCATAATCGCCGGATAGAAATGTTTCTCGTAGTCGAGTTGGTCGATTTTGGAATTCAAGCCGGCGAAAAGCGCGATCTTCTCGAGTGTCGCGCGCGCTTGTTGTCCTGTCTCGGAGCCAGGAAGTTCGAGTGCTTCGTCCCAGAAAGCGCGAATTGGTTCGTGATCGTGCGTTGCGTAAGTCGCCACCGATAGCCGCTCGTATCTTTCGCCGGGAATGATCATCCCATCAAACACCTCCCACTGTGGAATCTTGAACCCGCCGATACCAAGATATTGCAAATTGGGCCGCACGTATTCGGGCACGACGCCAAGATCTTCCCCGACCACACGCGCGGCGCCGGCTTCGTCCAGAACGACGCGCAGATATTCTTCACCTTCGCGCTTATTCGCTTCCCGGTTTTCGGGCGTGTCGTCATCGCGAGGAATAAACTGTGGTGCGCGGCTGTCGGTTAGTTCGAGCATTTGATGCTGGTCGAGGGGCAGGAATTCCCTGTTTCTCTCAGGCCGCCACGGGAACGCATAGACGCGATAAAATCCCTGGACGTGATCAATCCGGAAAAGATGAAAGATCCGGCGGGTGCCGCGCACCCGTTCGCGCCACCATTGAAAATTGGTCGCGCGCATTGCGCCCCAGCGGTAGAGCGGAATGCCCCAGTTCTGACCCCATTTTTGGGTGAACGCGTCGTCCTTGAAGAGCGGCTCGGGAGGCGCGCCACCGAACCAGTCGAGCATGAATTCATTCGGGCGCGAGAAAACGTCGGCGCTGTAGTAACTGATGCCAAAGGGAATGTCGCCCATCAGAGCCACACCGCTTTGTTCGGCATGCGCTTTGATGTCCCGCCATTGCTGATGAGCGATCCATTGTACGTAACAAAAGAAATCTCCGCGTTGTGTGAGGGTTGCCTGTTTGTCGTCCGGGAGATCGCGTATCCAATTGCGAGCACTTTCAGTGCTTTGATGCTGCGACGGCCATCGATCCCAGGAGGAACTACCGTTATTTTCCTCGATGAGAACGCGGAAGAGCGCGTAATCGCGCAACCATGAGGATTCTTCTTCGCAGAATCTTTTGAATTCGGACCGGCGTTTTTCGTCGGCGCGAGAGGAGAAATTCCCAAACGCCTTCTCGAAAATGCGCTCCTTTAGTTCTTTGACTCGCCGATAGTTTGCGCGGCCGCGGCGGAGACCCGGAAGGTCGACTTCCGCGATTGCAGCCTCAAAGTCCTCGCGCGTTAAATCTCGCGGTGAACCTGGCGCCAGGTGCAGAGTCGTTGGCTCGATCGCCATCGCACTAATGGCATTATATGGGCTGTTATCCGCTCCGGTTTCGTTGATTGGCAGAAGCTGAACAAGGGTGAATCCGATTTCCGCAATCCAATCAATAAACTCCCGCAACGCGCCGAGATCGCCTATTCCAAGGTCGTCCTCTCGTCGCAAGGCAAACAGCGGCACGAGAACTCCGGCGATCTTCTTTTCCGGCGACAGATTCATGAAGAGAATGACGAATGCCGAATCACGAAGCTCGAATGAAGCCCGAATGAATAAATGACGAAGCGGTATGACAGATAATTCGTCATTCGGATTTCGTTATTCCTTCGTCATTCGACATTCGTGCTTCGTCATTTTCTCTGCACCTGCCAGTCTTCCACGAGCTCGTTTGGAATTTCTTGCAGAAAACGCGATGGCCTCTGGAAGACGTCGCCGTAGCCGCCACTCAGGCGCATGTGCGGATAGGTGAGATAAAGCTCGTCACGCGCGCGTGTGATCGCTACGTAAAACAACCGCCGTTCTTCCTCCAGTGCATCGCGCGTGTCGAGCGAACGGCTGCTGGGGAACATGCCGTCAGTCAGCCAAATTACGAAGACCGTGTGGAACTCGAGACCTTTTGCCTGATGCACGCTGGAGAGGTTGACGGCTTCTTTCTCGTTTGTCTGACCCGGAGCAGCTTCCGCATCAACGTTGCTGATCAACGCCAACTGGGACAGAAATTCATGGACGTCTTTGAATTGGCGAGCGAATGCTGCGAGCTGGTCGACGTCTTCCCGGCGAAGTTGGTAATTCGCGAAGTTCACTTTCGCGTAATCGTCGTAAATTGCTTCCACAATGGATGTGATCATTTCCGATGGCGGATTTGGTTCGCCGCCCGGAGCGATCTCATCAAGTGTATGCGCCAGCTGCATCCACATTTTTTTTGATTTTGACGGGACGTTCATCGCAAGGAAGCGCTCGCCAAATTTGTAGCCGGGGGCGGTGATCCCGGCTGGCGCTGAGGTCGCTTGAGAGCCGGGGTCACCGGCCCCGGCTACAGTATCTGCCGTCCATCTCTGCCACAGATTTTCCGCGGTGCGATTGCCGATTCCGGGCAGCAATTTCACCATGCGATTGAACGCGACTTCATCGCGCGGATTCGCGATGAAGCGGATGAACGACGTTACGTCTTTGATGTGCGCTTGTTCAAAGAACCGGATGCCGCTGGTGATTTGGTACGGGATGCCCCTGCGTGAAAGCTCCAATTGCAGCTCGAGTGCGTGATAATGCGCGCGGTAAAGGACCGCGACGTCGTTCAGATCAATGTTCTCATCGCGCAGCTCGAGAATCCGCTGGGCGACAAACTGCGCCTGTTCCGAGCCATCATTCAGCGCGACTAACGCCGGCTTGAGCGTCTTTGATTCGCGCGTCGCGCTTAAGTGTTTCCGGAATTGACGAACATTCGCGGCGATCGCCGCGTTCGCCACCTCCAGAACTTCCGGCACACTGCGGTAGTTCATTTCGATCTTGAACACCTGCGCATCCGGATAGCGCTTCGGAAATTCGAGAATGTTTTGAAAGTTCGCGCCACGCCAGGAGTAGATCGATTGGGCGTCGTCGCCCACTACCATCAGGTTGCGATGGTCGTGTGCGAGCAGGTCCACAAGGTCAGCCTGGATTTTGTTCGTGTCCTGGTATTCGTCGACCAGAATGAATTGAAACTGGCGCCGGTAGATTTCTGCGATCTGCTCGTGCTGTTGAAACATCAATAGCGTCTTTTGCAGAAGGTCATCGAAATCCACCGAGTTCGTCGCCTTCTTCTTTTTTTCGTATCGGTCCCGAACGTCTTGGATTTTGTCGAGCAACGGCAGGAAGTAAGGAAACTTTTCTGCTAGCAACGCCTCCAGCGGCAGCTCCGTGTTCACGACGAAACTGAAGATTTCCGCGAGCACATCACCTTTTGGAAACCGGATTTCCTTCGGATCAATCCCTGCGCGTGCCACCACCGTATTGATTAAATCCTTTTGATCTTCACGGTCCATGATGGTGAAGCCGCTCGAGTAACCGAGCGCGGTGCCGTGCCTGCGCAAAATCCGGTTTCCAACCGAATGGAATGTCCCGCCCCAAAGTCCGCTCGCATCCACCGGCAGCAGGTTCGCGACGCGATTCAGCATTTCGCGGGCTGCTTTGTTGGTGAACGTGAGCAGCAGAATATTTCGCGGATCGATCCCATTTTCGAGCAGGTACGCCACGCGATACGTGAGGGTGCGCGTTTTGCCCGAGCCCGCTCCGGCGATCACAAGGATCGGTCCTGGCGGAGCGGTCACCGCGGCGAGCTGCTGTTCATTCAGCTCAGCGGCGTAATCAATGTGGACCGACGTGGATACCGGAGCGCGTTGGAGCGTGTATTGACGAGACATACGCTGTAGAGTGCGATTCGTAGATCGCGCTACGAAACCGCTTCCACGGGCGTGGGCTGCGGCGCCGGATCAACCCATTTCCCATGCTCGCGGATCAAGTCTTTGAGTCGATCGACCGCTTCTGCTTCGGGAATGTTGAATTTCACTGCGGTCTTGCCGACGTAGAGATTCACTTTTCCGGGAGCGCCGCCTACGTAGCCGAAATCCGCATCCGCCATTTCACCGGGACCGTTTACGATGCAGCCCATGATCGCAATCTTTACGCCTTTCAAGTGCAAGGTGGCTGCTTTAATTTTCGCCGTCGTGGTTTGCAGATTGAACAGCGTCCGTCCGCAGGACGGGCACGCTACATAATCAGTCTTGAAAATCCGGGAGCCAGCTGCCTGTAAAATGTTGTACGACAATCGGAGCGCTTGTCCCGGCGCTTCCTCGCCTTGCACTAAGATCGCGTCGCCGATTCCGTCGCAGAGCAGCGAACCGATGTTGGTGGAAGCGGTGAGAAGGGTTTTGAGAAATGACGAATGACGAATGTCTAATGACGAAGGAATGACGAAATCGGAAGCACGAACGGGATTGTCTCCCTCTTCTATCATTCGATCATTCGGGCTTCTTTCGTCTTTCGTCATTCGTGCTTCGTCATTCTTCAGCACGTCCTTCAACAAAATCGGATGACGCGGGTACAACTTCGCTGAGAGCAAACGGAAGGCTGCGATTAACGGCAGATCAATTTCGTCGGTTACGGTAACGAACCGCGCACTTTGCTCTGAATTTATTTTCGCGATTGCGGCATCATCGCGTGGATCGATTTCGCTCACGTTTGCATCCTCGTAAACAATTTCGGGTTTGTAATCGCCCATTCGGTCGATCTTGTGCGCGATCTTGTCGAAGTTCGCCTGCCGCACCACGACGCGAATCAATTCGTCTCCGCCGAGTTTCACTCCATCGCGCTCGATCTTCTCCGTCGCCCGCCGCTGATAGGAGAATGGATCAAATGATAATTCGACGTGCGATGCTCGATGTTCGGCGTTGGAGGTGTTGCGAATATTCTCGATGAGCGCCTTCGCCACGGGAATTTCGTGAGGACTATCCTCAGTGAGCGATACGCGGATGGTGTCGCCAATTCCGTCCGCCAGCAGCGACCCGATTCCAATCGAGCTCTTGATGCGCGCATCTTCACCTTCGCCGGCTTCGGTTACTCCGAGATGCAGCGGATAATTCCAGTCCGGGCCCAGTTCGTTTAATCGCGCCACCAGCAACCGATACGCAGCAATCATGACCTTCGGATTGCTGGCCTTCATCGAGAAAACGAAATCGTGATAGTCGAGGTCGCGCGCGATCCGCGCGAACTCGAGCGCGCTCTCCACCATGCCGAGAGGTGTGTCGCCGTAGCGATTCATAATGCGATCCGAAAGCGACCCGTGATTTGTGCCAATGCGCATGGCGACTCCGCGCGTTTTGCACAACTCGACAAGCGGCGAAAACCGCTCACTGATCCGATTTAACTCCGCCGCGTATTGTTCGTCAGTGTATTCGCGAATGAGGAATTTCTTCGAGTCCGCGTAGTTGCCCGGATTGATGCGCACTTTTTCCACCCATTTTGCCGCCTCCATCGCAGCCTCGGGCTTGAAATGGATGTCGGCGACGATCGGCACGTCGCAACCGCGCTCGCGCAGACCTTTGACGATGTGCTCGAGGTTGCGCGAATCCTTTACGGTAGGCGCGGTGATCCGGACAATCTCGCAGCCGGCGTCCGCCAGCTCCACTGTTTGCTGAATCGACGCCTCCGTGTCCATCGTGTCGCAGGTGATCATCGACTGGACCCGGATCGGATTGTCTCCGCCGATGCCGACGTTTCCAACCTTCACCTCTCGCGTGGCGCGGCGATGATACTGAAGGGGATTACTGCAATAGTTCACGAGAACCGAAATGTACGAAGACTGGGGCGACCTCGCAATCGCGCTGACGTTCTATGGCGCTTGCGAGTTTTTCCCAGGCGACTGTGCTTCGAAATGGTCGAGCTTATTGCGGACAAATGGCAAATCCTGCAAATCGAAGAACGTGATGTAGAGCATGTAACCGATAATCAGCACGGCACAGCTGGTTTGAATCACCTCGAGCACGCGCATGTTCACCGGTTTGCGCCGGACCGATTCAATGAGCGCCAGCACGATGTGGCCTCCATCAAGCACTGGAATGGGTAGCAAATTCAGGATCGCCAGGTTTACGTTGAGAATCACGCTGAACCACAACGCCAGTTGCCACCCGCGTTCGCTTTGGAAAAGCAGATAGTAGATACGACCGATTCCGACCGGCCCGCTTAGATGTTGCAACTTTACGTCTGACTTCGGCGAGGCGACGGCGCCGATGGTCTTCAAGGTGCTGGTGACGCTATTGTAAACTTGTTCAATTGGATTCGGATGCTGGATCGAGACAATCCCGCTGCTGTCCCATTGAATTCCGATTCGCGGCTTCATTTCGCCGGCCGTCGGCAGGAGCGTTGGTTTTACTGGAATATCCAGCTTTAAGCCGTTGCGCTCGACGTGCAGCACAAGCTCTTCATTTGGATGTTTGCTGATGTATTCCAGCAACGCGATCGGATTATAGATTGGTGTTTGGTTAAACCCGCGGATGATGTCTCCGGGACGCAGTCCGGCTGCCGCGGCAGGGCTTTTTGCTTCTACTTTCTCGATGATCGGCGTTTCAGCCGGGTAGATGAGCAACTGCCGCACACTTTTTCTCCGCCAACCGCGGGTTTCTGCTTTGTAAGGCTCGACCGATACCGTTTGCACCTTGCCGTCCCGCTGGAATATCACCGCAATCTTGTCGCCCTCGCTGCGCACGACGTCCCAGCTGATGCTGTCGTTCATTCCCATGAAACGCCTGACCGGTTTGCCATCCACGGACAAGATTTTATCGCCCGGTTGCAGGCCGGCCTTTTCCGCTGGCGAACCCGGCATAACGTAGCCAACTACAGTCGTTGAATCGCCTTCGCTCACTGGATGACCAACAGCCCAGACGATTCCGGCAAAAAACAACGCCAGCAGCAGGCTGAACACCGGACCGGCAACGGCTACAATGATTTTGTCGAGCGCGGAAATTTTCGGCAGCCTCGCCCGGTCCATGTCGGCTTTGCCCTCGATGATGTCCATTGGGGCAAGTTGCGGCAGCGCAACGAAACCTCCGAATGGCAGTGACCCGAGCGAGTATTGGACGCCATTAACTGTTTTCTTCCAAATCGGTTTGCCAAACCAGACGCCGAATTTCTCGATGTAGAGACCCCGCCACCGCGCCGCGAGAAAATGTCCGAGCTCATGCACCACGATCAGCAGGTTAAACAGAATGAGGACCTCGAGCAGGATGAAGATGACGCGAGCGATATGCAAAATCATGTGGTCAGCCGGTGATCAAGTGAATCGTTGGACACGCCATTCTGTCTGCCGTTGTAAATCTTTTAGCGTTTGGCCGATTGCACGCATCCCTGCGCTTGCGCTCGCGCCCATTGATCGGCTCCCAATATTGCATCGAGATCGGGGTGCGCAACGGGCGTATGTTCGTTCATCACTTGTTCAACAATCCCCCAGATTTCCGGAAACCGCACTTTGCGATCTAAAAACGCCGAGACCGCGATTTCGTTGGTGGCATTCATCACCGCCGGCAATGTGCCACCGATCTCGCCTGCGCGGCGCGCCAGATTCAATGCCGGAAAGTCGTCGTACCGCGGAGTGGAAAATTCCAACTTCGACAGTTTCGAAAAATCGAGCGGCGGCAACGAATTCGAGACCCGATCCGGCCAGGTCACGGCGTATTGAATCGGGAAGCACATGTTCGAATAACTCAGTTGCGCGAGTGTGGAACCATCCGTGAATTCGACCATCGAATGGACGATGCTTTGCGGATGAATGACTACTTCAACGCGGTCCATCCCCATGCCAAAAAGCCAGTGCGCCTCGATCATCTCCAGGCCCTTGTTGAACAACGTCGCTGAATCGATGGTGATCTTCGGTCCCATATTCCAGGTCGGATGTTTTAACGCCTGCTCCGGTGTGATTGAATCGAATCGTGCTCGCGGCGTTTCTCGGAACGGGCCGCCAGACGCGGTAAGGATGATCCGGCGAACGTCTGTTGGAGACGCGACGCCCCCGTCGCGTGCGGCCCGAAGGCCGGTCGCCTCGAGGCATTGAAAGATGGCGTTGTGTTCAGAGTCGACTGGCAAAACGTGTACGCTCTTGTCTCGCGCTTCGCGCATTACGATCTCGCC
>JBARAJ010000286.1:0-1791 GCA_049791915.1 Candidatus Udaeobacter sp. | reverse complement strand
ACCCTATATCGGGTTCCCGCTCCACGATGTTTCGGCTTATTGCAACTTAGTTCGCCGGCGACGAGGTGTGCACCGCCTCAATGGCCTCGCATTTTGCGATCAATATCAGTAAATATTTGGATGCGGTCATCGGCCCGCAGCCTTTTCGCACCGCTCGAGCAGCCGCGGCGCTTTCATCCGATCCGCCCACGCCACGAACGCCGGCGTCGCACCGCGCCAGCGCAGCGTCTCGACCTTCTTGAAGAGCGGCGCATCGGTGCGCAGGGTCGCGAGATTCTTGAAGAGCAACGCGAGATCGCGCCGTTCGCCGAGAACGTTTGACGGGAAATCTTCGATCGGACCGTGGCGGTTCAAAAGCTGGGCAGCGGTCTTGGCGCCGATCCCGGGGATACCGGGGTAACCGTCGGCCGCATCGCCCACGAGCGCGAGCAGGTCCGGAATGAGCGGCGGATCGACACCGAACTTTTCGCGTATCCCAGCCGCATCGCGAATCGTTTTGCGCCGGCCGTCGATCTGCACCACGCGCGTACCTCGCACGCATTGCGCCAGATCCTTGTCGGGCGTCCAGATAGCGACTTTCTGGACCTGTTCGTCCTCGGACGCGATACGCGCAGCCGAAGCGAGCGCATCATCGGCTTCGAGCTCGATCATCGGCCACACGACAACACCCATAGCCGCGAGCGCCTCCTCAAGCGGATGGAACTGCGCGAGCAGCGCGCGCTCGACGCCTGCGCCGGTCTTGTAGTCCGCCCAAAGCCGATTGCGAAACGACTCGATCACGTGGTCGGTAGCGACGCCGAGGTACGTGAGACCGCGTGAGGCGAAGCCTTTTACGCAGTCGCCGTTCTCGATCATTTGGAGCACGGTCTGCAGCACGCCGACGACCGCGCCGTAGGGGCGGTCCACGCCTTTGTTGAACCGACGCAAGCCGTAGAAGTGACGGAAAAGCTCGTAGGTGCCGTCTACGAGGTGCACGATCATCTTGTGGTCAATGTTAGATCTCGTGGCTGCGCTCTCAATTCACTATCGCGCCGTGCCCTTGGCGAAGGAGGACTTGTCGGGCCGTAGTTTTAACGAAGACTGATGCTCGTGTGTGGGACTCCACTTCTGTTCCACGAAGGTAACGGAGGACGTTCGAAATTGCCGCAGAGCAGGGAATCAGCCAAACCGAAGCGCTTAAAAAAAGGCCCAGGGGTTCATTCGAAGGCATAATGGGTCGATTCATCGTTGCATTTGCATTCACCGGCTACCTGAATGACGAATGATTCGAGTTTCAGGCGTACCGCAACTAAGATCCCGACATGCTGAAAGAGCTACAGCTAAGAAACTTCAAAATTTGGGAGGATACGGGGCCGATCAAAATGGCCCCGCTGACAATCTTCTTCGGCACTAACAGCTCGGGCAAGAGCAGCATCGAACAATTCCTCTTGATGCTGAAGCAGACAGTAGATTCGTCTGATCGAAAGATGGTGATCTATCCTGGAGACGTAAATACTCCGGTGAATTTGGGATCGTTCGAAGAATTGGTATTCTGTCGGAATCCGCAAAACACGCTCGATTTTAGTGTGGAGTGGGAGCTCTCAGAACCGCTCACTATTACCAATCCACGTTCAAGTTTTGTGGCAACTGGTGACCGAATGCGATTCGGGGCAAAAGTCGGCATGACTGGCGAACGGCACCGGATTTTGGGGGTGAGTGAATTCGAATATCAATTGAAACAATCGGATACACTCGAGATGAGCGTTCGGCTCGAGCGAAAAGCGGGGACACGAATCGAATACAAATTAGAGG
>JBARAJ010000285.1:0-19465 GCA_049791915.1 Candidatus Udaeobacter sp. | reverse complement strand
GCCGAAAGGCTTTCCCACATTATTTTGGAAATGCAGCGCTGTTTCTTGCTGCACCTGTCCAAGGAACTCGCGCCGGGGAACGTTTCGTTTCCGCAATTTTTTCTTCTCGCATATCTCGACCGCAAGGAAGTGCTCAGCATGTCGGAGATCGCGAAGAAAATGGGGCATACCACGGCCGCGGCGAGCGGTCTCGTGGCGCGTCTGGAGAATCTTCGTTACGTCATGCGCTCGGCCGCGCGAGATGACCGCCGCAAAGTGATGGTCTGCATCACGCCGAAGGGCTCGGCTCTCGTCCGCCGAATTCGTGAGGAAATGGTTGGTAACGTTATGAAAATATTGAATCACCTCACGCCGGACGAGCAAAAGGCGTGGCTGCACATTTACAGTAAAATTTACGATTACTGTCAGTCGAAATGATTTTGCTTTGGCTGTCGGGAATGCTATCAGACTGCGTTGAATCCACTCGCCGGCTTTTGTGCGTCTAATCGCTAACGCTGTATGACAAGATCCTTTCTTTACCTGGGGATAGTCGCAACGTTCGGGATTCTTGGTCAGCCGGGTTTTGCCGGCAGCGAGGGAACGTACGGCGGCGAAACAGGGTCGGGAGCCAGAGTGCCAACCTTTACTCTGAACCAAGCCATTCTGACGGCGCTGCAGCGTAACCCTACTCTTCTCAACGCAGAGCAGGAGATCAAACGAAGCAAAGGCGTAATTATTCAGGTGCGCGCGCAGGCGCTGCCTCAGATCAATGCGAATGCGAATTTTCAGTGGATCGATCCAAACCTGACTGGCGCGCGCATATTCGGTAACACGAGTTCGACGTCGGGATCTACGGCCGCCGCGGCCGCCGCATCCCTGATGGAAGGACTGCCGTCGCAGGTCGGCGATGTTCGCGCACCGGTGGCTGCTGCCACGCCAGCCGCTATCCAGAATGTTGAACAGAGCGATGTCTCCTACGCGATCAGTGTTACCGGGACGCAGCTCATTTTCAACGGCACAACTTTCAATCAGATCCGGGGCACTTTCTTTCAGCGCGACAGCGCCTACTTCTCCTTCCGCAATATTCTGGATCAACTGATCGCGACGGTGAAGACGCAGTTTTACCAGATCATCGTCAATCGCGACCTAGTGAAGGTGAACGATGAAAACGTCCACCTTTTGGAAGCTCAGTTAAAAGACCAGCAGAACCGCTTTGAAGCAGGAACAGTTCCACGGTTCAACGTGCTGCAAGCGGAGGTGCAGCTCGGCAATCAAATTCCGCAACTCATTACTGCCCAGAACAACTTGCGAATATCGAAGTTGCAGCTGGCCAAGACGCTCGGCCTCGACTTCCAGCGACGATTTGGTGATAGGCCGCCGCTGGACGTAATTGGTGACATGCCGTACATCCCGCGCAGTATCGAACTCGTCGACGCGATTGAGTTGGGCAAACAGCGGCGAGCGTTCCTGAAGCAAGCGCGGGCAAACGTATTGAATCAGCTCCAACAAGTGCGCGCCGCAGCAGGCCAGTGGCTTCCCAATATCACCACGACCGGCGGCGGCGAATGGGTCAGCTCACCGGTCAATTCGAGCTGGCATGACATCTCAAAAGGTTGGACCGCATTGGTCCAGGGCAGTCTGCCAATCTGGGACAGCGGCGCGATCGCCGGTCAGGTTATCCAGCAACGCGCACTTTTTTCCGAAGCGAAAATCACTTACGATGACGACGTTCGGCAGGTCGAGTTGGAGATACAGACCGCTTATTCCACTTTGCAGCAGAACCGCGAGCTCATCCAAAGCCAGGAGAAAAACGTCGAGCTCGCTGAGGAAGCAGTGCGTCTGGCAAAGGCGCGCCTCGACGCGGGCGCGGGAGTTCAGTTGGATGTGCTGAACGCGACGGTGCAATTGCTCCAAGCGCAATCGACGCGTTTACAAGCGCTGTTTGGATACAACTCGTCGCTGGCAGAATTCGATCGGGCAACCGGGGCACAGAGCACGTACTCGGAGATGTTCGCGAACCTCAAGCCGCGCGCTACGAGCACAAAAACCTACTACACCGGCAGCGATGTAGATGCGATGGGCAAGTCGAAGGAAACCGGCGAAGAACGAATTACGACTACGACGCGAAGGACAAGTTCGAAGTAAGCAACGTTTCAATTCCGGGAGAGCGCTTGAATGGAGCCGGCGCGCCCTCGCGCCGCTCCGGGAGCCGCGACGCTCTTCGACGCGGCGAGGGCGCCGCGACTCCAACGACCGGCCCGGCAGATTTGACATTTGGGGCCGCAGATTTGGAGTTTTCGATAATGCACCCACCCTTCGAACAATTTCCCGCGCTGAGCGCGATCGAAATCTGTCGTCACGTTTTCGCGCAAAGAATTCCCGGTATCGATGTCTCCCACGATAAAACCGAGGTCTTGGAGCGGCTCGACGCTGCACATCGCGAAATTTGCAACGCAACCGGCTTTACGGATTGGCCGCTGTTCACCGCCGAACAGGTCCACGGAAATGAAATCGCCGTTGTCGAACGCGCTGTAGCGTCCGCTGTCCTCAGCGGAGTTAATGGTCGCGAATTCCCCGCGTGCGATGGCATTATCACCAACCAACGCAGCGTCGCGCTCGGCATTTACGTCGCTGACTGTTGCGCAGCCTACATCGTAGATTCAAAAACGCCTGCGATTGGCCTTGTGCATTCCGGACGCAAAGGCACCGAGCTTGGCGTAGTCACAAACGCGATCAGACAAATGATGGAACACTTCGGCTCCGATCCTGCGGAGTTGGTCGTGCAACTCAGCCCCTGCATTCGCCCACCGCACTACGAGGTCGATTTTGCTTCTGAAATCCGCCGGCAATGTCGCGCGCTCGGCGTTCAACACGTCCACGACTCCGGCACGTGCACTGCCTGTGATCTGGCTCGCTACTACTCCTATCGCGCCGAAAAAGGAAAAACCGGCCGTATGCTGGCCGTGATTGGACTCGACCCGACAATCGCGAATTAGACAAAAAAATGTTCGCCTTTGATTACGAAGTTTCGTCTAATTGTCGTTAGGCAAAGAAACGATACTTGAGCACACAGTTTAGAGATCACCACCTTGGAATTCCTACGACGGAGGACTTTGCCGGAGCGACTTATCTTCCGCACCTAAAGGTGCACGTCTCAGATCACCTTGCGACGCCGTACGGCATTCAATGGATGCGATTTGACGAGAACTGCACATTACCAGAACTCGTGAAGCGAGTGCCTCATGTCGCGTTTCAGGTCGATGATCTTCACGAAGCGATACGAGGAAAGAAGATCATTATCGAGTCAAACGAGCCGGGACCGGGGATCTTGGTGGCTTTCATTGAAGAAGCCGGAGCGCCAGTCGAATTTCTCCAGATTACAAATGCCTAACCCCTATGTAAGGTGTCAAGTGTGACGGGCGAACGTGGTGTAGGTGGGTGTTAGTTCACAAGCTTTGTTTGATCGCGGTTGAAGGTTTTTCCCTGGAGCGCTTCCTCTTCTTTATTTGCTCGTTGGTTTTGTTTCCAGCGGCTCTCACTCCTATCCGTCCCGCAGGCACGGGACTATCTGATCAATGCGATCAGTGGAAGAGGAAGTCCGAACCCGGACGGGCGGTATGGGCGAGCCCAATCTAAGCCGACGTACGCGAAGGGCATCCGGAGCAGGTTAGGCACCGGGCAGCGCCCACGTTCCAAAGTTGTTTTTTATTTTCTGTAAAGCGTGTTCTCCTTTCTGTTCCCCTCGAACTTTTAGATTGTTAACCCAAGCTGCTCTGCAGTGAGTCGGCCGGTTTTGATTCGCTACAGATCGACGGCCAACTGGCGGGCTACCGCCACCGCCGTGACGATAAAGTCCTCGTGGACATCCAGTCCAAGATAGAGTTCTTTTTTCATTTGAGTGCGTTTGTTTGTTCGACTTGTTTAACTGCAACCTCGAAAGCTTTCGGGGATTGGTGCGGCTCTGCTCCCTAACCGGAGTAGCCCGCGAGAAAATATGAACGGCAAGCACACTCACCTTTTCAACCCCGTGCTCGCGCACTCACCTCGCCCCCGCAGCCATAAGGTCTAGGCCTATGCCGCGTGGCGTTGCGATTGGGACGCTGATCGGAATTTGTTTTGCCCTCGGTTGGGCGACCGCGGGGCTTCGAGGCCTTCCCTCTCGATGGCGACTCTTTGTGTTTGCGATCGCTGTTGTTGTCTCTGTGCTCATTGGGGGTGGCGTGCTTTGGCGACTCTGGTCTTCGCATTCGGGGGCGCCTTCCGGGGGCTTCAATGGCGCTGTTTACGGCTGGGCCGTCGGGCTCGAGTCAGTTGCCATCATCATCACGGCGATCGCATGCAAAGAACCGGCCGCACCGATTATGTTATGCCAGCGATAGCGTTCGTTGTCGGCGTGCACTTTTTTGGCTTAGCCCGTGCGATGGCCAATGGCGGAGGCCGAGTCTTCCTATGGATTGGCGCTCTTATGTGCATCTCAGCCGCCGGAATCATTTATGCGCTTGCACGTTCATTCATATCGCCGGTGCAGAGCAGGTCGCTGACTGGCTTTAGTTGTGCCTGCATCTTATGGGCTTCGGCCTTGTCCACATTGTTTTAGCCGCGATTCATCTGCTCAAAAGGTGTAACCAGGCGAAGGAGCTAACCCCGACGCGATGATTTGTTTTGTTTGCGTAGGTTGACGGCACGAGTCGCCGCTTCGAGTTCCAGATTAACCCGGTAATCTGTCTGCCAATACGTCCGCCTTCTCAATCTTCGGCGGCTCTGCTAGTAACTCGGGCGCTTTCTCCATCAGCGCCTGAGCAACCTTTCCCGACAGGTGCGCGTCGCGTCCGGCATCATCCGGAAATGCGTCGAAGATGGCGAAGGTGGTTGGGCCAAGTCGTATGCCAAACCAGGCGGTTGTTGCGGGTTCTTGTGCAACCAAGCCCTGCCCGTCGCGCAGGAATTTGGCGACTTCGTTTTCTTTGCCCGGTTTCGCTTCCAGTTTAACAAATAATGCTTTCGTCGTCATATCGTGATCTCATGAGTGTTCTGCTATCCAACTCTGGAAATCGTATGTTTCTCTCAGTTTTGAGTCGAACTAAATCAGTTCGCTTGCGGCGATTTGGTTTGCCAGCGTTGGCAGCCTCAGTCCGACCGCATAACACCAGTGATTCGGACCGACGTGATAGAAATCCCATGGCCACCGTAGGTGGTGGAATAATTGGCTGGCACAAAAACCGCATCCTTACCAGACGCCTCAGCTGAACCGTGCACCCTTGTGCCGCTGTATGAGAACTCCACTCGGACATGAAATGAATTTGAGTTTTTGAAGCGCGCGACTCGGGAGCTGCCCGAACTCTCGTACGAAACTGTTACGCCGTCTTTTTTGTTTTGCGCGGTTACAACAGGCACTTGTAACACCAACATGAAAACAGAAACAAAGAGAATATATGCAGCCGGTTTTTGGAGAATGATCATAGCGCTTTCAACAACAAACTGATTACCCGTGTCAATACCGGAGGAAGTCTGGAATGTAGTTTGGCACGGAAAATTGGCAAGATGCCGAGGAAACTATTCACAGATTCTCGAAAGGCCGCCCGTGGATGCTCAACACAGGTTACCGAAATGGCAGCGCATCGGGAATCAGAACCGTGCGGCAATCAGCAAGCGTGATGAAGTTGGCTTCGTCTTTTGGTTAGATCTCTTTTGGGGAAACAGGATCATCGCCGGAGCTGACGTCGTTGCCGACTTCATCGTGCATAAAATGAGACTTTGGCTAGGAATGCACTCCATTTTGGACCAAGGCGACCGCCATCGAGCAGGATTCTCGGGCATTTTTTGAACCCCAAATCGCGGTGGTCACTGTAACGGATCATGCGCCAGTGCATGTGCGGGACAACATGATCGAGAGGGATATCATATTGACGCATCAGTCTGGCTGTGAGCTGCGCGGTGCGGTCGATGGTGCGGTCAAGATTGTTGCCCCGGTTTACGCACATTTCGATGCCGATGGACGACCTGTTTCCCTCGCCTTCGTAATCAGCATGCTCTCCGGTTTCGTTAGTCGGGAGGGTTTGGTAAATGGAATGATCGTCCACAGTGAAATGCCAGGTGAGAAATCCAGTGCGATTGTGATGGCCTCGGAGCCCCTTGTTCATGGCGAGCGCGTGATGAAATGCGTCGGCGCTAGGAGACGTGTTGTCGGTCGAATGAATAGTGATAAATGTCGGACGCATCGGCCGATGCAAGGGACGTCCGCAATTCCCCGGGGGGATGATGTTCTGAGTGATGTTCAATTCGGCTACACCGGCGGGAGCCCGGCCGCTGATGGCGGCGCGTTGGGGAGCAGCCGCACAGGAAGAAAAGAGAAGCCCCACCAGGACAACGGCAAGAAACCCAAATGTGCGAAGTTTCACCGTAACCATCTCCTGCCGTTGCGAGAGGAAAGCAATTAAAGGCTGCACGGCGCCAATTGTGCCGAATCATTCGGGATTCAGGAAGCGGAATCGTTTCGGGCTTCAAACGTACGAAGCCGCGAGAACGTTTGGAGTTCCTCAGCCGTTGTCTTGACCCTTTGGGCGGCCGTTGGCCCATCACTTTTTCGCGTAACCTCGCGCCCGACTTTACGCACTACCTCAGTGAACGGCCAGAAATGAGTTCTCAAAACGAGAGTTCACCGAAGGCCAAATCCACGAGAAAGAAGAATAAAATGACAGAGAAAAAAGCGAAGAAAACTATCAAAGTCCGTGACCTGATGCCCACAAAAGACGCCAGAGGCGGCGGCCACCACGGCCATCGGCATGCCTCGCTGTTGAACCAGAGAGAGGACCCGAGGCACGCCCCAGGCGGTGGCTACGGCATTCACAAGGTTCAATAAGGAATAACCGTTAGAAAGTCGCGCCGTGGTTCAATTCCCCGCGGTGCGATTCTTCTTTATCTTTCGCGACTCTCAACAAAGGAGAGTCTCACAAATAAGAAGCGCGGCGGTTCCCCCCGATCGGCGTGTTCATCTTCGCGCACGCGAGACTTGTACAGTTTGTCGAACTCGAATCCTCAATTCAAATCAACCGACATATTCATGAGTCGATTGCCCGGAACCGAATGAAGAATTGGGAAGTAATCACTGATAATCTCAGCAAGGCTGGTTGGAGTTGGGGCTGGGTCTCAGCCGTAGATTCCAGCGGGCGGCCAACCCGCCTAAACTATCAATAGCTCGTAGTAGGAGAACGTGAGCGATAATTAACAAACTCATAAGGATAATATAGACACTCATATGTGCGGTCGGCAGCATCGCAAAAGTAACACTGCTGTCACTTCTTCCATCGCGTCGGTAACTTCCTTGTGCGAGCGAATGAAACCTGACCTTTCTGGAACTGGAAGCGGCGATTTCGGCAACACAAGCAGCCTTTGGAAGACGGCGACAGAATTCAGAGTCCGTAGCCTTGGCGTAACAAGTAAACCCGCGTATCAGGCAAGGCCCTACAGAAAAATAAGGCTCTGCCTGACTAGGCAGATTCGTATCGTTTCCATAAAAGAGCTCTCACATCAAACGGATCTGAATCAGGCGCGGACTCATCTCCCCGCTCGGTTCTACGTCTTGTCCGGATCCGCAATTCGAGGGAATCCACTCAGCGGGAAAAAAGAAGGAAGAACTATGATCAATGGGCAGAAGAGGAGGTTACGGCGACCCGTCCTCGCGCTGGTCGCTGCGTCGCTACTCACGTTCGAGCTCTGTTCACATATCGCGTTCGGCGACCCGTGCGCTTCCCCACCGCCGCCGCGTTTCCTGCCTGGGCAGGTCGATCACTACCCCAACGGGGCGGACATCATTACCTGCACAGCGTCGCCGCCCGGCCACGAAATCTGGAAGATCGATTATCCTTCGGTTGATCGCAGTCTAACCGATTATCCCGCCATCACTTTTAATCCCGGCGATGTCGTCACGTTGGACGCAGGCGGTTGCGTGCAAAGCGGTGGCTTCGGCTCGACGTGGAAACGCTACGTGAATCCCGATGACGGCAGCGGCCATCTCGATTCACAATATTACGGCACGGTGCAGATTGTCGGCGTCACCGGCGACAATAATCCCGAGACGATCCTGCATTGGATCGGTCCGTCTTTAATCATTCCGGAAGCCGGACATCTCGCGCTCGGCTACGTCGATGACGGAGGCATAGCTGACAACGGCTATTGGAATCACGACGACGGCATCAACAACCAATGCGTTAACGACGACAAGACAACGGTCACTATCATCATCGATCGCCATGCGGCTCATCTCGAAGATTGCAAGAAAGCCGTTAGCTTCACCAACACGCCGGTCGCGCCGCCGGTCCCGGAACTCGAGCGCGTCGCGGAGCTGTTGACTGACGCCGCGGAAGTTCCAGTCGGTTTGCCGATCACCAAAGACGCCCAAGGCACCGGCATAAAACATTTCCAACTCTTCCAAGATGGCCATCGGGGAGAACGCACTACGAAAAGCAATCGCCCCCTGAACTCCGCCGAAATGCACAACGACGGGTGTATTTACTTCGCCTTCACGCCCACTACCGCGCCGCTTTGGTATCCATCCGATCTCGCCTTTGACAGCGCGCCCCAAAAAAATTGGCAGGCCCGGCCGTGGGACTTACCGCGCGCGCAAATTGGTTTCTTCGACTTGGAGGCACTCAATCGCGATGCCACCAAATGGCTTCCTACATTCCTTCCCGGCTACTGTTCCGGAGCGGGAAATTCCTGGCGAACAAGCGCTCCACGTTGGATCGGCGTCTGCACGCCATCGCGCGTTCCGCCCGGCCAATGGACACCGTCGAACCTGACGAATTTCCCGCTTCCTGGTCAACCGGACTCCGAAATCGCGCAATCCGGCGCCATCTGCGATTGGCATATAAAACATGAGCCGTCCATTTCCGACGGATGCGTCGACTTCGACATGGCCGAATGGAACCCCGTCCAGAACAGGAATTTCCTTAATGCCGAAGGAACCGTCAGCAACTCTTTCCTTTCCGGCGGCGATTACAGCGGCGACCACAACGGCATGCCCGATGGCCATTACATGGGCGTGCACACCGATGTCATGACGCACAACGAAGCCGTCCAGAATTGCCCCGACCTTTCCACTGCGGATCAGGGGCAGCTCTGCGCCGATTGGGAACTTAATGTGGTGACCGATCCGAACTACCGACACCTGCTGGCGCGCGATGAATCAACCTTGAATGATCGCGACGGCGGCGACTGTCAGTCGAAATACGCCAGTGAGTATAGGAAGGGTAATCAGGTAATAGATCTTGGTGGCGCTCTCGGAGTCGAAGGCGAACAATGGTACTATCCTGTCGGCTATCGACCTGAAGCCGGCGATCGCATCTTCGTGCGCGGACAATGGATCATCGATTGCGGCCACCCTGACTGGCATGCCGAACTTCATCCCGCCAGTCTTCTCGCTAGCTCTTATCTACAATACAGCGACTTTGCGCCGATGTTGGGATCGACGTGGAACAGGCCACTACGCCTGACCTCGAAATGGCGCGCGCTGACGGGAGGTGTCCCAGCGGTCGTGACAAAGATCGTTGCGTCACCGGTATTCGCCGAGAGTTCTCTGGAGGTCGACGTCTGGCCGCCGGCGCGCCCGAGCGCATGCGCGCGCCTTGTCATTGCGCGAGAGGACGAGAAGCCGAACCCCCGCTGGTCCGGGGTGCAGTTCACTGAGAATCTCTTACCGGCGGACGGAAACCCGAACCATCTACACCTGACGATCACACGCGCTCCGTTCACTTTGGACTTCGGCGGCGACGGCGATGTACAGAACCCCGACTCCAACCTGACGTTTTTCACCGCCTACATGGCATGGTGGGCCGATTCGGCTGCGTGCGGGTCGTGCAAGAGCGGCAAGCCACCAGAGGGTTTTCTACACCACCTTATAGAGTGTCTCAGACGTTTGATCTAATTATTTGAAACAATCTGCATCGCGATGCGCACATCTTATCAAGGTTATGGCCAGTGAACGCTGGGAGCGATTGGCTGAGCAGCAGGAGATCGCTTACGCTAAAACCGCTGCGGAGGCGATGAAGCTTAAACTGGACATGAACGATCCAGCGGACCGCGAGAAATTTCGCCTGGCAGTTCTCGATCTCGTCGCCGGGAGAAAAAAACGGCCTGGTTGAAATTCTCTCGTTCTTTTTTCGAACAAGCGTTTGTAGTGAGACCTATCCCTTGGAAACCAGTACGCTTTGAGCACGGCCGGTGTGGCGCATTTCTTACGCGACCATGCACACATAAGCTCGCGTTGACCGTTGATGTGGAATGCCAATCTTCAGAACGCAGGGCGATATTCATTCGACGAAAGGCTAGGGCTAGGCCAGGCGAACGATTTGACTCCTGCCGCTCCGCGATATCTTCTCCGCTTAAATCATCACATCTTAAAATATCCCGCACATTATGATCCAATCCTCACGTCTTCGTTCGCTTCTTCTTTCCGCTTTGTTCACACTTCCCTTCGTCGCGGGACCGCTCCTGCCCCGCAACCTGCGGGCGGAGGAGAAAAAAATAGAGTTCCCCGGTGCCAGCCAGCACGCGGTAGTAAAACAGCGTGTCGGCTTGACCGATGTCGAGGTGGATTATTCTCGCCCGAACAAGAACGACCGCGAGATCTTCGGCGGCCTGGTGCCTTACGGTAAGCTCTGGCGCACGGGCGCCAACGCGGTGACCAAAATTAGGTTTAGCAAGGCGGTCACGCTCGGCGGCAAGGAGATCCCGGCCGGTGAGTACGCACTCTTCACGATTCCGACAGAGAACGAGTGGACCATCATCGTTTCGAAGGACGCGAAGGTGCAGAGCGCTGCCGATTATAAGCAGGAGAACGATGCGGTGCGTCTCACGGCGAAGCCGGAACCCTTCCCGGTCGCAATCGAGACGTTCACCATCTCGCTAGCTGATGTGAAAGGCGCTTCCGCAACGCTTAATTTCCTTTGGGATAAAACGCGCGTGCCGGTGAAGTTGACCACGGACGATGTCGAGCAGGTAAGCAAGCAACTCGATGCAGTCGTTAGCGCAAAAACTCCGCTCGACCCGCGCACCGCCTATCAGGCCGCGGCCTTCTACTACGACAACAACAAAGACATGAACCAGGCGGCGAGGTGGATCGACCAGGCCCTGGAGAAGAACCCAGACGCTTACTTCATGCACTACAAGAAGGCGCAGATCCAGGCGAAGCTTGGCAACAAGAAAGAAGCCACCGCGTCGGCACAAAAGGCGATCGACATCCTGAAGAAAGACAAAGCGCCGGACGAGTCTGCGATCAAGAACGCGCAGCAGATCATCGACAACTCGAAGTGAGGATTAGCTCCGAACGTTGCCGGTCCAGTTGGCGTGGTCTATCTCCAGTGGCCCTTTGTTCAGATTTACCTTTGAAAACGGGCCTATGGCTCCGCCGTTAGAGGAGGGGACTCAAGAATGAGATTTTGCGTCACGTTTTCACCGGCTTGCACACCGTTGCGGACGTCAGGTGTTTCAGGTGTCTCTGATTCGCACCGCATTGCATAGAATTGCAGGGTTTTGCAGCCCAAATTTTCTCAACCATAGAAAAAGACCGTAGAATTTTTCAACTCGCGTCATAGACGGTTGTGACAACTCGCACCTCTCGGTATCACGGCGAGAAAAAGTGGTGGAGGTTCGCTTAGACATCTTCAGCGTGAGATCCTCTTCAGGTTTGCAATCGCAGGTTCGTAACCGTGATTGGCCGCTTTTTGATAAAGTTCTGTTGCTTTCGCCAAATCCTTTGGCACGCCTTGGCCGTTTTCGTAGAGCCAGCCGAGATTATTCTGCGCGAAAGCGCCTCCTTTGTCGGCCGCTTTTTGGTAAAGTTCTGCTGCCCTCCCCAAATCCTTTGGCACGCCTTGCCCGTTTTCGTAAAGCCAGCCGAGGGCGGAATCGTTTCCTTGGTCGGCTGCTTTTTGATAAAGTTCTACTGCTTTCCGCAAATCCTTCGGCACGCCTTGCCCGTTTTCGTAGAGCCAGCCAAGGCGAACCTGCGCTACAGCGTACCCTTGGTCGGCCGCTTTTTGGTAAAGTTCTGATGCTTTCGCCAAATCCTTCGGCGCGCCCTGCCCGTTTTGGTAGAGCCAGCCGAGGCGCTCTTGCGCTATAGCCTCTCCTTGGTCGGCTGCTTTTTGATAAAGTTCTGCTGCTTTGCTTAAGAGTGCTGTTGCTTTGTCCAAATCCTTGGGCACGCCCTCCCCGTCTTGATAGAGCCAGGCGAGATTAGCATGCGCTTCAGCATTTCCTTGGTTGGCCGCTTTTTGATAAAGTTCTGATGCTTTCGCCAAATCCTTCGGCATGCCCCGCCCACTTTCGTAGAGCCAGCCGAGATTATTCTGCGCTATAGCGTCTCCTTGGTCCGCCGCTTTTTGGTAAACTTCTCCTGCTTTCGTTAAAAGTTCTGCTGCTTTTCCCAAGTCCTTGGGCACGCCCTCTCCATATTGATAGAGCCCGGCGAGACTAGTTTGCGCTGGAGCGCTTCCCTGGTCGGCCGCTTTTTGGTAAAGTTCTGATGCTTTCGCCAAATCCTTCGGCACAGCCTGCCCGCTTTCGTAGAACCAGCCGAGATTAGCTTGTGCTATAGCGTTTCCTTGGTTGGCCGCTTTTTGATAGAGTTCTGTTGCTTTCCTTAAATCCTTGGGCACGCCCTCCCCATTTTGATAGAGCCAGCCGAGATTAGCTTGTGCTATAGGGTTTCCTTGGTCGGCCGCTTTTTGGAAAAGTTCTGCTGCTTTCCTTGAATCCCTGGGCACACCCTGTCCGCTTTGATAGAGCAGGCCGAGATTATTCTGCCCGAAAATGTTTCCTTGGTTGGCCGATTTTTGGAAAAGTTCTATTGCTTTGCCCAAATCCTTGGGCACGCCCTGCCCGTTTTGATAGAGCCAGCCGAGATTACTCTGCGCGTAAGCGTTTCCTTGGTTGGCCGATTTTTGGAAAAGTTCTATTGCTTTGCTCAAATCCTTGGGCACGCCTTCCCCGTTTTCATAGAGCCAGCCGAGATTATTCTGCGCGTAAGCGTTCCCTTTGTCAGCCGTTTTTCGGTAAAGTTCTATTGCTCTGCCCAAGTCCTTGGACACGCCCAGCCCGTTTTGATAGGCCCAGCCAAGATTAGCCTCCTTCTGAGTATTCGCTGCCACAAACACAAGGAGTAGCAGGGCTCCCAGCAGCACGGCATTCATCAATCCAATGACGACACAAAGGGCGACTAGCCACCGTCGGACCCTCTTTTTGCCGGGCCGGACAAGGACCACCGAACGTACAACGAGGTCGTGCAAGGCTTGACGCTTGCGAGTAAATGGCTGAATGAAAAATCCGATCCCCAGGGTCATGTAAGAAAGAATCTTGGCGAAGTATCTCCCGGTCGCCCTGCCAAAAGTCAGCCGGTCACCCTTCTGGTTGGTCACAAAGATTCCCAGTGCAAGCATGCCCAGAGTAGCTTGACGGCGTGAGCTAAGCATTATCGCCTGGAATAACCAGCCGACGACGAAAGGTGGAATCAACACCGAGCCAAGTAACTCAAGGCCTGAGAAAGGCAGGAGCCTGGTATTGTATGCCATACCGCATCCCAGAAGAAAAATCCATAACCCAACTACAAAAAGACCAAGGGCCAACACATAGGCGCCTAAGCGCCGCCAGAAGCTCGCGTAATCTAGTTGAAGCGTAGCGGCGGCGTCTCGCAGAGCCTGAGCTTGTTGCGCCAACTTCTGCTCCCGTACTGCCTTGCTCGACGAGAGGGTAACCTGGTGAAGGATTTCCGCGAAGGCGAACCGGCGAAAAACCCACTTTCCAAAGTAGGCGAGCACAAAGTAACCAAGAAGATAAGGAGCTAGAAAGCATGTTAGTGCCCCCAACAACCTGGCAGGGTTCGAACTCCCGCCATAATCACGTACCGCCTCCTGCAGCCCTTGTGCCAGTGGCAAGGACGCGGCCTGCGGCGCTGGCATCTTAACATGGGGCCTATAACCGAACCTATCTAACCACCACTCAAAATCTCGGGCCTCGAAGGCGCTCCACAAGAAAATTCCAGCGATCAGAAGGATGATGAACAACATTATGCGCTTCCAGCGCCGCACGAAGACTACTTCGGCCAATTCGTGGTCGCGCTCGGATCGGCTCCTTTCCAGAAAGGCCGTGGCGGCTTCGAAGTCTCCCCCATAGAGGTTTGCCCACGTCGGCGTCGGCGCTTGTTCTTCCTTCCAATCGAGCGCCAACTGCAGATCTGGATCGCGCCAAAGTCGGGCTTTCCCAGCTTTCTCCAGTGCTGCAGTTTCTGCTAACCGCCGATACCGGCGTGCGGAGTTAGCCTCTTCTTCCGCCCAGCGCCGCAGCCGCGCCCAGACTCGCATCAAGCTTTCATGAGAAATGTCGATCACCTTTTCCGGTTCGAGCGCTTCTGGCGCGGGCGGCATCAAGAACGAGCGGCTGGGTTCGCGAAATACCTCGATGACGGCTTTCACCTCATCTTCGTTGGTGGTCCCCGCGATTTCTCTCAGAGTCGCCAACTTCAGGGGACGCCGAATCCCCCGAGGGTCGGTCCCGAGGTCGGTCAGCGCTTTGAAAAGTTTCTCGCAAATTTTTGCTCTCTCCGGAGTTTCCAGCTGCTTGAACGCCTCGTCCGCGTGCTGATTGAGTGCCTCGCCCATCGCGCCGATTTCCATGTAGTGTTCCAACTCCAGCTCCCCTTGCGCGCCGTGAGATTCCCAGCATGCCCAGGTACGATTCAAAGCGTGTTGGAGGATGGAGAGCTGATCGGGATTGTCGCCCACATCGTTGACCAGCCGTGTCAGCAGAACGGGATTAATCTCTGCTCCCCCCACACTTACGGGTCCAGCGATGCTGGCACGTCGTTCATCACGCGTCATCCGCGGCACCAGGTACTGGCCTTCATTCATCGCTTCGGGCAGACCGTAGAACTGCGAACAGTCTCCCATGAAGTCCGAGCGCATTGTGATAACTACATAGATTTGACAATCGGGCTCTGAACTCGCCTTTAGGAGCAGATTGACGAAAGCGGTCGCGGTTTCACTGATGGTGTATTGCTCTTTTCCGTCCGGGGTTCCCAGTTTCTGATACCGGAACAGCTCTTCGAACTGATCCACTACGACTAATAGATTTGTCCCTTCCGGTGGGCGCGCCTTCCGAAAGGTCTCGACCAGTCCTTTCTCGCTTTGGTGAAGGTATGTTTCGACGATCTCCTCGATTGGAACCTCTCCCTTGTATCCCGAATAAAGAACGCCTTTCGCCGTCAAGGCTTGAGCGAGACTGTGGATCGCATTGAAGCCTGGGCGAAACTGTGCCACGCGCCAAGCCGGACCCGCGCTGGCCATCAAACCGCGGTGCAGCGCAGGCCGCAGGCCGCAATTAACCAGCGAAGACTTGCCGCTGCCGGAGGTGCCGACCACTGCTAGAAAGCGAGTCGCCGCCAGCTTATTAACCATAGTATCGATCTGGCTTTCACGTCCAAAAAAGAAGCACTCTTCGTCCTCTCGGAAAGGCCTCAGCCCCGGAAAAGGATTTTGCTTCGCAGTAACGCCTGTGATCATTGATCAAGCGTCTTTCATGGCCTCAACCAGCGGTTGCATTGCCGCCTCACTGAATGTCTCCAAACCCACGATCAAGTTCTCTTCGCCCATGTCGATGCAGTCTTGCTTATGGCCAGTCATAGGAGCGGCCAGATACGTAAAAATGTTTAACAAAGGCTTCCCTGGGCGGGAGCTTTTGATTTTTTGCAAATCAGTTTCCGTGGTCCGCTTCCACGCCTCGTCCCCAGCTCCGTAAAAAATCAGCACGGCGTCGCATGTGGCTAAGAGTTCTTGATGAGCCTGGCGCACTGTGGCCGCGTCGCCCTCGAAGACGGGAAGCTGTACTTCCAAGACTTGCCCCTTTAAAAACTTCCGTAGCGGAATCGTAGCTGGCCGATCAGCCGCAACGCAAAGTAGATAGATTGTGTGGCCACCTACAGCAGCGGTTACCGCTTCCTTCGGTGCCGGCTCTTCGAGCTTTTTCAGGGTTACCCGCAGGATATTCTTGAATCCTTCCAGATTGTCCTCGATCAAATCTCCGCCAAACTGCAATTCCTTCTGTGAGCGCAGCGCATCGATAAAGCTCTGTTGCTCCGGCTGCCCGGAGCTAACAGTCGGCAACCATATCAGGCGCGATAAACCCCGGTCCTCACTCTTCTGGGCAGCGATCTCGTTCTGTAATTGCACCGAGTCTTTCCGCCCTGGTCCATTGAGCACCACGCCACCGTTTGCACCCACCACGTGAATAGAAATCTGACACCGGTCCAGCAATGCACCCACCTCAGCCACATACTCCACTTCCATCTCAGGCAAGCGCGTTCCCTGATCGGGCAGCACCATGTATCCTGTGGCCCGGAGTTCGCTACGAATCTTCTCGCGGTCGTCTCCGCGGTCCCAACTGCACTCCGCCAAATAGATGACCGGCTTCGGCGGACCTGCTGGCTTCGCCGACGCTGATTCGGGAATTGGATTCTCCTCCTCCTTGAGCTTCTTGATTATCTCAGCCAATTCATCCGCCATCGAAGCGACTTTTAGGTTAAAGGCCGCCTTGAACTCATCTCCGAACCTTGGATCGAGCCTCTGAAATCGGCCTCCCTCGTTCTCCTTGTAGAACGGATAACCAAGTTCTTGGTTCAACTTCCCAGGCAGCTTCTCGCGTACGTCTACTGCCAGCGGCACGAGCATCACTCGGTGAACCCGCAACTTGTTGCCGATGACCAGTCCGCCATGGCTCTCAGCTGCTTTGCAGAATTCTTCAATCTCCTTCAGGCACCATTCCGATTTCAGATAACGTGGCGAGAGAATCGAGACCAGGAGCGCGGTCTTGGGAAATTGGTTGACGATCTCCTCGCCAAAGACATCGCCTCCTTCCAGCTTGAGGTCGCGCCAGATCACGGCCTCCTCACCGATTGAGCTGCTGAGGAAAGCCTTTAGTGACTTGTGAAATCGATCGACCCAACCGGGATCGTTCTCTTCCGTCTGCTCGTTATCGATGTGCGCATAGCTAATGAATAAGTGGTTCGTGAAGTTCATTTAGGTCACATCCTTTGGATTGAAGTGTTTAATCCGTCATGGGTGTTGCGCTCCGGTAAGAGGTGTCTGGCGTTTAGAGTCACAGGGGCACCCTCGGTGCCTGGCTTGACACCACGCAGTCTGCCCCAAAAAGGCAATTCGGGGGCTGAGGGCATTTGACTCCTCCTCCATTGCGTTCAGACATTGTGTCCAAACCGAAAAGGGACCACCGCGAGAGTCACCCAGTATCGTTTTTGGCGTCAAGCAGATTCTTCAAGAATAGTTTGATCCGGTAACTGTTCAAAATTTTCATAATTCCATTACAAAATCGTCGGAAAATGTGAGAAAATCATCACGTTCAGCATCGCTTTTTCCTCAGCGAAATTCTTATTTCAACAAATTGGGCCTGTAGCTCAGCGGTTAGAGCAGGGGACTCATAATTCAAGAAAGAGTTTTTGCGTGCGTTCTCACGGCGTTGCGCAGCATCGCGGACGCTAGGTAATCCAGCCATTCAGCATTTGCAACGCGTCACGCAGAATTGCGCAGTTTTGCAGCAATAAATTCTCAGACCGTAGAAAACGACCGTGAAAAATTCAGCGGGCCGTTAATCGCTGCGCGGAATACTAGGCTTGATTGCATCTGCTGATTGCAACTGATTGCGATGGCGTTCTCGCGGTAATTAGACAGCGGGAACTACTCCGATGCGATAGTAGTCAACGTCGCGCGTTTGCGCTGTGCCTGGCAGCGTACGTTAGCCTTGGTCTATCTGCTCTGGTGGATCAAACATGCTAAGGTTGAGCACGTTCAACGTGAAATGCTCGCCGTATGGATTGTCCTCCAAGCCGAAGGTGCGACGGGCAACACGATCCGCCTTTTCTACTTTGTCGATTTTCTCAAGGATCACGTCTGGTTCGAGTGCCTCAACGTGCGTCACGACTTTTTCGCTTAGCCCGGCCATTCGCTCAACGTGACGCTCTCCGCGTTGCCGCATTGAATATTGCCACGGCTTCCGTGGCTGTGACGACAGGCGCATCCTCGCGCTTTACGAGTGCCTTCGCGGATTGAATCTGCTGCGTCCAGGCTTCGCGTTTTGCTCGTGCCAAAACAGTTCCCTCTGGAATGCCCATGTTGCGGGCGATCTCACGTAAGCCGATGCCGGATGCGTAGGCAGTGCGGATTTGCTGCCAAGTATCAGGCGGAATGCGTTTCATTCATTTTTACCAGCAGCCGAATGACTGCATTCGTTGTTGCTACTGCCGCTCATTTTGCTGGTTTTCATTTCGCTGGTTTTGCCAGTTCTGCTGTAGCTGCCTTTGCCGCCTTCGTTCTTCCCCTGCTGTATCAAACCGGCCTGGACGTTGCTCTTGCTCCTCTTGGTACCTGCGTTGCAACGCTTGCTGTTGTGCGGCTGCCTCGCTTCTTTTTTGCGCGTTCTCGGCAGCGATCCTCTTTGCGGCCCGCGCTCGCTGTAGCTCTGCTTGCTGTTGTCGTGCGGCAGCTTTTTCGCGATCAACTTGTGCTTGAATAGCCTTGGCAGCATTAGATCCAGTTCCATATGAGACGCCAAATCGCGCTAGATTTTCTGGCGTAGCTGGAATTACGGGTCCACCGCCCTGTGGGACAAAGTATCCAACGTCCGCGGCCTGTCGTTCTGGTTCAGCGCGTTTGGCGGCCTGAGCCCGTGGATCGACCTCCATTTGCTCTGCGCTCACTTGTGCAGCAGCCTCCTGGGCCGCGTACTCATTCTGCGCCAAGCGAGCAGCGAAAGTGGCATCTGTAGTCAACTTGGCCTTTGGCACATCGAATGGGAGCGTGCTGCCAGTAGCAGTTACGCGAAACGTGTCGCCATTCGTGGAAACCACATGCACCGCGGTCCCAGGCGGAAGGCCGGTCACACCGGAATGTGTCTTAACTGCAAATCGTTCCGTTAAGAACGCTTGATCAGATGGTAATTGCGAATGCGAAGTGACAATGCCGCAAAGTAAAACGAGGCAGATCGCAAGGCTCCGAGGGGCGGGCAGCATGGCAGCAGAGTAAACGGAATTGCGTTACCATGTGAGAATAATTTCTACCTTGAATTTCCCAAACAGCATACTCCGGGCCGCCCCTTTCTCCTCGTTAGGCTTATCGCTTCGTCGCCGCACCCATCAACCGCTCCCATTCGTCCAGATTGCCGCGAAACCCGAGTTCGCAAGCGGTTTGCCAGCTTAAATGCGCCGACATCCCGCGCCGCTTCCCGCTCTTTGTATCGGATACGTTCTGGTAGTGGCGCCGAGAGACGAAAATGTGTGACGCCAGCGGGTCGCGCTCAGCACGCATGGTTTCGACAACGGCTTCCACTTCATTTGACAATCAGCCGCACGTTTTAGCCCGTGGCGGCTAGGAATCCGCCTAAACTAGCCTGCACGGAATTGAAGCATTTTCATCAAATGCATACACCG
>JBARAJ010000284.1:0-2501 GCA_049791915.1 Candidatus Udaeobacter sp. | reverse complement strand
TAACGGACGTTTGCATCGTTCAATGCGCTGAGAATTGTGCGGACATCATCGATCTTCATGCGGGCATTCTCACATTTCCGCAGTCCTGCATCGAGGAGCGAACAGAGTTTCGTTAATGTGGTTACTCATTGAATCGTCCTCTGATTCTAACTACCGACACATGATCCGACATCCGACTAGCAACTCCTGACCACCGCCGGCATCGGCGACAGCGTTCCGCCTCTCCCTTGTTCGGGGAGGATTGATGTGAGGGTGATAGATAAGTACCTGATAGGCACTCCTGATTTTTGGGTATTGATTCTTAATATGCCGCATTTGTCATTTAGATTCGATTTCTAATCTAGTGAAACTGCTTATTCTCAATCAATACGCACCGCCCGCGCAGGCGCCCACCTCGCGATTGGTGGATGAGTTGCGTGCATTTTTTGTGCGTCAAGGACACACTGTCCGGATTGTTTCGGAACGAGCGGAATACCGAGGCCATCATGCTCGCGCGGGCAGCCGCCTTTTGAGAGAACTTAAAGCGCTGGCTGTGATTACCTGGGGAGCGCTTCTGTCCCAGCCGCGTCCGGATGTCATCCTAGCGCTTTCATCGCCACCGTGCCTGCTCGTCGCTGCCGCGTTAGTCGCGCGGATCCGACGCGTTGTTCTCGCGCACTGGGCCATGGACTTGTATCCCGACCTGGCAATCGCGCTCGGCGAACTGCCGCCAACTGGTGCTTCCGGGATATTCCGGACGCTCATGCGCTGGGCGTATCGCCATTGCGCCATCATCGTTGCGCTCGATGACGACATGGCTGTGCAGCTTAACAGAGTGTACGGAGTCGAAGCAAAAATCATTTCGCCATGGGCTGCAGCTGATCTCACACCGGAAGTGATTCGGCCGGCGACGCAAGGTAATGGCGCGACGCTCGCAGCGCAGAGCTGGACGTGGCTGTATTCCGGCAATCTCGGCCGAGCGCACGAGTGGCGCCCGATTCTTCTTGCACAACGCGAGCTCGAAGACCGGGCGTCACCGATTCAACTGCTCTTCGAGGGTGGAGGTGCAATGTGGATGGACGCGCAGCGTTTCGCGGGTGAACTGAAGCTCAAAAACTGCCGCTGGTGCGAGTACGCCGACGAAGCGCAGTCGCTGCAGACCGTGTTGGCAAGCAGTGTTGTCATCGCTACTCAGCGGCGTGAAGCGCGAGGTTTGCTCTGGCCGAGCAAGCTCGCGCGCATCATCCCGATGCGGAAGCCGCTGATCTGGATCGGTCCGACCAACGGTGCGATTGCAAATGGCATCAGGGATCGTCCTGATACGGCGTGCTTCGAGCCCGAGCAGCTTCCGGAGATCGTGGCTTGGATCGCAGCGTTATACAAGACTCCGCAGACCTCTGCTAATCTGGATTCGGCTGCTCGGACGTGGGAGCGTCAGCGAGTTGAGCGATGTCACCAGTGGGAGCTCTTGCTCAAAAACGTCGCGTCATCTCAAGCGAATACTGGACCGCAGTAACCGCGCTGTCGCTCCGCCGTTGAAAAAACGGACATCGAATGGTGACTTAGTCTAATTCCTAAGGGATGGGCCCAGAATTGTGTTGCGCCGAAGGCGCTATCTCATTGCCAGCTTGGGGCAACGCCCCAGGATTCGTGAAGTCCGAACCACCAGCGCTGAAAGCGCGATTCACGAAGAATTATTTTCCTCACGAGCGCAGTTTCGGAAAGGCAATCACCCCTCACCTCAGTCCTCTCCCCGCGAGCGGGGCGAGGCGCAGCACTGTATGCAACCCTGTATGCAACTTTCGCTATTGAGTCGTCGACACGGGATCGATTTCGACGAGCGGTATGTTTGGGATTGCACGCTGAATCGCGCCTTCAGCGCTTTGTCATATGGATGATTGAATCCCTGGGGCGATGCCCCAGGCTGAAAATTGCACAGCGCCTTCGGCGCTAAGCACGTCTGCCGCGATTTATAACTCTTACCAGAAACATTCCCCGTTCGCTTTGGTGGCAAATTTGGTAAGGTTTCGGCCGGTGCAAAGTCTGGCGACTCCACAAAAACCGGCTGACGCTTTGCTGGCATCCGGCAGGCAATTTTCAGCGCGACTTGCACTGCCTCTACTCTTTTTCGGTGCACTCTGGTTCGTCCTGTGCAGGCAACTTAGCGGCGAATGGTTGGTCAACGAGCAATACAACTACGGTTGGTTTGTGCCTTTTTTTGTCCTCTACCTTTTTTGGCTTCGCTGGCAGGACCGGCCAACGCCAGAAGTTGGAAGTCAGAAGTTAGAAGCCAGAAGTCGTTTGGTTGCCGCATTCATCGGCATTCCCGCGCTTTTTCTTCTTTTGCCGGTTCGTCTTTTTGAAATTGCAACGCCGGAATGGCGACTGCTCGGATGGATCCACGCGGTCTCGGTCGCCACGCTAACTCTCTTGTATCTATGGTGCATTGGCGGCAAACCATGGGTCCGTCACTTCGCGTTCCCAGTGGCATTTTTTTTCGTCGCGGTGCCATGGCCAACAGC
>JBARAJ010000283.1:0-7776 GCA_049791915.1 Candidatus Udaeobacter sp. | reverse complement strand
CGCTTGCTGGTCATATCGGCAAGACGCACGTCAAAGTGTTCGGCTACGCGCCGCTGAATTTGTTCGATGGTGATCGATTGCCGGCCTTCTTCCTGCAGAATGTCCTTTAGCAAATGCTCCACCGTTTCGTTGGTCAGTTCCCTGCCGCTGAGTGACGCAAAGGAAGCGACACGCATGAGCGCGCCCTCCAGACGACGCACGTTTGTCCGGATACGGCTGGCGAGGAATTGAAAAACGTCTTCATGCAATTTGATCTGCATGGTGTCCGCTTTTTTTCGCAGAATGGCGAGGCGCGTTTCGATGGCGGGCGGCTGAAGCTCGGCGGTTAGGCCCCATTCAAACCGCGATACCAGGCGGTGCTCCAGATTCGCAATTTCTGAAGCGGGTCGGTCACTGGACAGCACGATCTGTTTATGTCCATCAAAGAGCGTGTTGAAGGTATGGAAAAATTCCTCCTGCGACCGCTCCTTTCCACCCAGAAATTGAATGTCATCAATCAAAAGAAGGTCGGGCTGGCGATAACGCTTCCGGAATTTGACCAGATTACTGTGCTGAATCGCGTCGATGAACTCGTTGATGAACAGCTCGCTCGAGACGTAGATCACCTTCACGTTTTTCTTTTTCGCCCAGACGAATTGGCCGATGGCTTGCATGAGATGGGTCTTGCCCAGACCGACGCCGCCGTAAACAAAGAGGGGATTATACGTACGCGCCGGCGCTTGCGCGACAGCGAGACTGGCTGCATGCGCGATTTCGTTATTCGGACCGACGACGAAAGATTCGAATGTGTTTCGCGGATTGAGTCCCGGAACAGTTGCGCCTGGCCGCGCGTCCACTTGATGCGCGGGCAATGCTTCTTTCACCGTGGCCGACTCTTCCGCAGATGTTTGCGTGCCAGCCGCCGACGGGGCGCAAAACTTCACCAAACGCGGACCGCCAAACGCGACCATGATGGCATTCTGCAATGCGGGCATGTAATTACTCTCGATCCAAAGCTGGTAAATGTTGTTTGGAACAGTAAGCGTGATCGATTTTTCCTTCGCCTCCACTAACTCGACGGTAGAAAACCAGCGTATAAAACTATCCGCGCTAATCTGTGGCTTAAGAGCAGCCGATAATCGCTGCCAGAGCTGTGCGCATTTCTTGTCCATACGGAAGTTGTTAACAGTGTTACAGAAACGCCACATGAGGGGGTGCCGTGGGAAATCGGCCGCAGCAGCCGGCCAATAATCGAGCTGCTCCCCAGTGTGATTCGGAGATCAAAAGTTCAAAAAAAATGCCAAAAGGGCGTAAATACGATGGAAAATGCTTCGAGGCGTCGTGCAGAGTATGTTTACCACGACGCTCGTGCGCAGCGGCAATCAATCGTTCTGTCGAGGAGTTTTTCTTGTTGTTCATTCTTGCTGCCGGGGGTTTCTCAAACATGTTCACAACTTATTCACACACGCTTTGTGGCTGCCCTCGCCAGCGGGCTTGAGACTAGAAATCAGTTGCGAAAGCGACAAGAAAAAAATGAATTTTATTTTCAATTACGACCAAAAATTTTTCTTGACTGAAAAAATGAGGCACGCGTGTCGTTGCGAAACCAAGAAACAGTGTGTTGAAAAAATTTCGCGAGCCAACCGAGATGGATTCGGAATCGCCGCAACGAACAAACTTCGCTGCTGATTGGCTGCGCATCCCGAGTTGACCGAATTCGTCTGTGCGCGCAATTTCCCGCCTCTCCGAGCGGAGCGTAAACGCTCAGCAAATCGTAGATGCAGGCAACCGATACCGATACCACCGGGCGTGTTTCGATGTGCGTTACGCGTTCGAACCAACCGATGATCCGCCAAAAGTTTTTGATTGGCGTGATCGTCTCTTTCGTTTTTTTCGCGCACTACGCACGCGCGGCTGATGAATTGGTGCCGCCGTTCGGGTTTCGTTGGAACGATTCAATGGCTCGCGTGGAGGCGGTGCTGCACGGCGCCAAAGCCAAATTAGTTTCGCGGGAGAAGAAAGAGAACCGTGAAGTTTGGAATGTGGAGGGGCTGATTCATCCCGGACTCAAGCGCACCGTGTTTACGTTTAAAGAGAGAGCACTCGTGGCGGTAGAGTTGCAATACGAATACCCCGACTGGTCGATCGAACGTTACAACACTCGGATGGGAGAAATTCGGAAATACTTCGATGAAAAATACGGCACGGGAAAACTGGTGTCACGGTCTCGCGACCATGATACCGAGGTGATTCAAACACTGGTTGGATATCAATGGATGGTCGGGACGACGATGCTCGAGCTGTTTTATTTCTCAGCACAACACGATAACCTCGTTTACCGGACGATCTCTGTGGATTACAAGGCGCTGTGAACGCCCAACGCGTTTGTAGCGAAGCAAAGGTTTCAGTCGAAATTACTGAGGCAATGATAAACCGTCGTACGTCTCCACGACGATGTGATCTACGACTGCTTTCATGTCCTGCGTGCGTTCCCACGCAGCGAGTTGCCGGTCTGCGCCGGTGCCCTCGCGGATGATTCGCTCGATATGCGCCATTTCTCTCTCGCTGCCGAGTTCCTTAACCTCGCTCGAGACGAAGTCGAGCAGTTCGTTTAACAGGCTCCGTTCGTCCACTTCGGCTTCCTTGCCGAAGTCGATCATTTTTCCTTCGATGCCGTAGCGCGCGGCGCGCCAGCGGTTCTCATCAAGAAGACGTCGCCTATAGATCCGAAAGGTGATGTTTTGGTGCAGCAATTTATGAAGTTTTGAAATTACGGCCTGGATGAGTGCTGCGATCGCGAGCGTGTCGTCCACGCGCGATTGCGCGTCGCACACGCGCACCTCCAGCGTGTCGAAGAACGGGTGCAACCGGATGTCCCACCAGATTTTTTTGGCGTTGTCGATGCAACCGGTCTTAACCAGTAGCTTGCAGTAATCCTCATATTCAGAGAGCGACTCGAACGAATCCGGAATGCCGGTGCGGGGAAAACGCTCGAACACTTTAAGGCGATAACCTTTCAGCCCCGTGTTTTGACCCACCCAGAACGGTGAGTTGACGGACAGCGCGTATATGTGCGGCAGAAAATAGCGGGCTTGATTCATCACGTGGATTGCCGTCTCCCGATTGGGAATGCCGACGTGCACATGCAATCCAAAAATCAGGTTGGCGCGCGCGAGCGATTGCATGTCCTTGAGGATTTCCTGGTAACGCTCGCCTTCAGTGATGAGTTGATCGCGCCAGTGTGAGAACGGATGCGTTCCCATCGACGCGATTTTTAATCCACTGCGGCCCGCCAACTCCGCCAGTTTCGTGCGCAGCGCAATGACGTGATCGCGCGCACAACCAATGGAATCGCAAATCTCGGTGCCCAGCTCAACGACCGACTGGTGCATCTCCGGTTTGATCTGCTCCTTGAGCGTGATTTTTCCGCCTTCAAGAATTTCGTGAATATGCGAACGCAGTTCGCGTGTCTCGGGGTCGATGATGGCGAACTCCTCTTCGATGCCGAGAGTGAATGTGTGTTCCTTCATGCGATGAGGGCGGCAGGGAATGTCTCTCAAAAACAACGCACTGTCATCCCAAGCGCAGTCGAGGCACCCCGTTGCGAAACTTAATAGCCAGATCGCGGGATCTTCGACTCCGCTTCGCTCCGCTCAGAATGACATGCCGCCTCAGGCGAGTTCGCCCAACGAACGTCGCGTTACCGCAGCTTGCAGGAACTTGCCCCAGCTTAGATTGTCGCGGCCTGGAACGTGCTCGCGCGCCTTGCGAATGGCCATTTCGGCGACTGCTTCCACCACCCACTCGAAGTTGTGTTCACCGATCCACGCCGCTTCGCAATCAGGCGCTGGATTGCAAAAATCGATCGCAACCGGTACGCCATCGCGCACGGCGAATTCCACGGTGTTTAGGTCGTAACCGAGAAATTGATTCAATCGCAGAACGCCTTCCTCGACCTTTTGCAGAATTTCCTTCGGCGCGTGCCACTCTGTTCGGTAACGCAAATGAAACGGATTGCGTGGCTCGTACGGCATGATCCGGACGTGGCGTTGATCAATCGAGTAGCAGCGGAAATACATGTCGAACTTGATTTCCTCCTGCAACATCATCACCAACTGTTCGGTATCGTTATAAGCGCGGAAGAATTCCTCGCGATTATGCAATCGATAGACGTTCTTCCAGCCGCCACCTGCGAACGGTTTGAAAAACGCGGGCCAGCCTACGTAATTAAAGATTCCTTCCCAATCGAGAGGATAGCCAAGATTTCGGAACGACTTATCGTTCGTATCTGGCGGCGGCTTATTCGATGGAAGTAACACCGTGCGCGGAACAGCGACGTCGATTTTTGTGGCCAGCGCGTTATTGAAGAATTTTTCATCCGCGCTCCACCAAAATGGATTGTTTACCACGGCAGTGCCGGTTAGCGCCGCATTCTTGAGCCAGGCGCGATAGAATGGTACGTCCTGCGAAATCCGATCGATGACCACGTCGTATCCGCACGGTTCGCCCTGAATCACTTTGTCGATCTTCACAAACTCCGCGGCAATGTCTTTGCCGCCGGTTTTCTGATTCAGCCGCTCGACAAACGCCGGCGGAAAACTCTGTTCCTGTCCAAAAAGTATTCCGATTTTTTTCATAGGTTATTACGTCTTTCCGAGCGGAGCGAAGCGTAGCCGAGGAATCCCGTGGAGTCACCTTTGCGTAATGCCGCGGGATCCCTCGACTTGGCTCGGGATGACGAAGAAACACGCGGCGTGGACTCTCATTGACACCGCGGCTTCGAGCCCGGTGTACTTCGCGAGGAGCGCAATGAAGCCGTTTTAAGGGCTTTGTCCAGAGGGAGGTGTTTGAACCGATCCGCTCAAGCAATAAGATAGACCATGGTCAAGAAATTACTGCACACGCGCTATCGCGTACACGACTTGGAAAAGACCATTTCGTTCTACAAGGACGTCCTCGGTCTCCAGGAGGTTCGTCGCCACACCTCGGGGCGTGGATCACAACTCGTCTTCCTGAAAGCCCCGGGCAGCGATGAGGAAATTGAGATATGCAAATTCGACGGGAGCGGCCCGATTGTCGTCGGACCCGATCTGACGCATCTCGCATTTGAAGTCGACGATTTGGACAAGTTTGCCAGACACGCCGCGGCAAAAGGTCATCCGTTGTCGGACGGACCACATTCGACGAACGGCGGTAGAATTGCCTTCATTGACGCACCGGAAGGCTATGAGGTCGAACTTATCGAGCATGGTGAGAAATAATATTCTCGCACGCAATCCTGCCGGCCGTTTGCGCCATTCAAAACGCACCTCGTGACTCTCAAGCGGCGTTCAGGATCGCAAGCCATATGCAGAGCAGGCACTTGCGCAGACAAACGTTTTCTCCATAATTTTCCGTGCATGATTTGGCGCAATCGAATTTGGTTCCTTTGCGCATTAATCCTGAGTTCAGCGCTCAGCGCGCGGGCACAAGACGTCGTTGATTCTGATATTGTCCGCCCGAGCGACGTCAATGGGCCTGTTCGGAAAGCAAAGGCTGTAACGGAGAAAGATGCGGATGACGACACGGAATCCGCCGCTCCGAAAGCGAAGAAATCCAAGTCGAGCCAGGCTCGGTCGCACCGGGCGCGCGCAAAATCGAAAGAAGAGCCGGACACAATTGCCGCGCCTACCGAGTTCACGCCTGACGGGATACCGAAGACCAGCGCGGCTTCAGTGATCATCGTAGACGCCAATAGCGGCAGGATTTTGTATGAAAAGAACCCCGATCAGGTACGACAAGCGGCGAGCACGCAAAAATTGCTGACTGCGCTGATTGTGGCAGAGACCGGTTTTCTCGATCGGCCAGTGACGGTGCAGTCGGTAGATTCAATGTGTGACCCGGTGAAGTTGGGAATCAAATCGGGCGAGACTTATCAGCGGATAGATCTTTTACGGGCGTTGCTAGTGAAAAGTCCCAATGACGTTGCGCGATGCCTGGCGCGAGACAATGCCGGGAGCGTCGAGGCATTTGCCCAGATGATGAATAGACGCGCAGTGCAACTCGGAGCTGTGCATTCGCACTTTGTGAATCCAAATGGTCTGCCCGTGCCGGGACAATATTCAAGCGCCCGCGATCTCTCGCTCATCGCTCGCGCTGCTTACGCGAACCCGACCATCCGCTCCATCGTCTGTCTTCCTCAGCTTGTCTTCCGTTATTCGAATGGGCGCACGCGCGAGCTTGAAAACACAAACAAACTTTTACGCCGGCTGCCGTACTGCAACGGCATGAAGACTGGTTATACCGACGGTGCGGGCAAATGCCTGATCGCAAGCGGAACGCGTCCCGGCAAAGATGTAATCGCTGTTGTGCTGGGCGACAGCTCCAGCAAGATCTGGCGCGACGCCTCCGCGCTGCTTTCGTGGGGCCTGTTGTTGTAACAGCCGACGACGGGATTCGAACCCGTGACCTACGGTTTACGAAACCGTTGCTCTACCAGCTGAGCTACGTCGGCAAATCATTGAATTACAGTTACTTGCGTATCTAAATGTTATCGCATTCTGCGGCGAGTTGACTCGTAGTTGAACGTTTCAGTCAGAAATCCGTCTAATTTCGGCATGAGACGACCATCCTTCAAAGTCCACGAGTACAAGCACAGCAAAACGCACAGATTCTACATCAACCTTCGCGCCTTCGGCAAGGGGCGAAAGTTTTTCAAAACGCGCTCTGAAGCCGACGCCGAAGCAATGAGGCAGAGAACATTAATGGAACGCCACGGGCGAGAGGCTGTTGGCTTTTCAAAGGGGGAATTGTCAGAATTCATCGAAGCAAAGCAGAAGCTTTCCGCGTACGGTGAAACACTCCGCGAAGCGGTAGAATTTCGCATCGATCATTTGGACCGCGTGCGCCGCCACGGGATAACCGTTGCGCAACTCGTGGACGAAATGCGAGAAGCGAAACGCAAGGATGGCCGCTCTGAAGTTTATCTCCGCGATCTACGCTACCGGCTGAACAAATTTGCGGAAGACTTTGGGCGTCGGCCAATAGCGGGGATCACGGTTGCCGAACTCGATAACTGGCTACGCGCGCTGCCCTATTCGCCTCAAAGCAGAACAAACTATCGAACTGTTATTGGCCTATTGTTCAGCTATGCCGACAGCCGGGGAATCATAGAAAGAAATCCGATCTCGCGCACAGCGAAGCCCAAGCTGGTTGATAGTTCGCCAGATATTTTCAGCGTCGATGAATTGCGCGCTCTGTTGGAATCAGCAAACCGCGTTGCACCTGATGTGCTTCCAATGCTTGCCGTTGGCGCATTCGCCGGATTGCGCGAGGCGGAAATTCAACGCCTGGATTGGAGGGGCGAAGTCGATTTCGCGCGCGGACACATCGAAGTAAAGGCGGCAAAGGCTAAGAGCGCGCGTCGGCGAATAATTCCCATACAGCCGAATCTCGCAGCATGGCTCCAGCCCTACAGTGGAATGACAGGCCGCGTGGTTCCTGCGGGCGCGCGACGCAAGCTGGCTCGTGTTCGTGAGGCCGCAAAACTCGCGCGCTGGCCCAACAACGGTCTGCGCCATTCGTTCGCTTCTTATCGACTCGCGGCGATTCACGACGGCCCACGGGTGGCGGCAGAGTTAGGGCATACAAGCCCGCAAATGCTCTACAGCGTTTATCGTGAGCTGGTGTTGCCAACAGAAGCAGAGCGATATTGGACGATCCTTCCGAAAGAAGAAACAGCGAACGTAGTGGCGTTCAGCGCCAGTGCGTAATTGTCCGCCTACAGCCGCTTCGCGAGACGCACGAGCACGCTGGCGG
>JBARAJ010000282.1:0-14548 GCA_049791915.1 Candidatus Udaeobacter sp. | reverse complement strand
CGTAAAGTTTCCTGTATGCGGCAGTCCGATCCGGCGCGACCCTGAATTTGTCGCGTGGCGTTGCGAAAAGCTGTATTGCCCGGCACAGACGACGCGACGCGTGGAATTCTTCGCCGCGCGCGGCGCGCTCGATAGCGAAAGCATCGGCGGAATTGTAGCGGACAAACTTGTTGAGCGCGGCCTCGTGCGCGAACCGCTGGATCTTTTCGACCTAAAGGTCGAGCAACTCGCGAAACTGAATCTTGGGACAGAGGAAGCGGCACGCGTTTTCGGCGAGAAAAACGCGACCAAGGCTATCAACGCGATCGAGCGCGCCCAGGCATTGCCGCTATCGCGCTGGCTCTTTGCGTTGGCGATTCCTGATGTCGGAAAGACGACAGCCACACAGCTCGCCCGCTTCCATGACACGATCGAAAACATCGCTACGTCGCAGTTGCTCCGTGGCGTTGTGGATTATCACGAAAAGCGCGGTGACAAGAAATCAGCCAAAGAAATCGCCGATCAATTAATCAAATCGGGATTTGCGAAACCATCGAAGAGCAAGGCCGGCAAGGACGGTATCGTAACCGAGGTCGGTCCCGTGGTTGCGCAGAGTGTCCTCCATTTCTTCGCCTCGCCGACTGGCAAAAAAATTCTACGGCGATTAAAAGAACTCGGCATTGAGCCGAAGAGCGAAAGAGTTTCGGCGACGAAAGCAGCCGAACTGCCGCTGGCGGGAAAAACGTTTGTCCTGACCGGGACGCTGCCCTCGATGACACGCGAAGAAGCGAGCGAAAAAATCGAAGCGCTTGGCGGTCACGTCACCGGCAGTGTAAGCAAAAAAACCGATTACGTCCTCGCCGGCCCTGAGCCAGGCAGCAAATTCGACAGGGCGAAAGAACTCGGCGTAAAAATCATCGACGAAGCTGAGCTTCGGAAAATGTTGTGATCGGACTTTCGCGTTCCCGACTGCACCACCACGCAGGCCGCGTGCTATCTATGGCGAAGGCGGCGTGTCCTCGTCGAGCGACATGGGGATTACGCCAGGGATCGTGCCGGGCGAAGCGAGCAACATACCGGTCTTGCTGGCTGGATGCATCGTCGCTTGCACCTGCAAAGTTATCTTTTGATTTCCGCGCATCACGGTGATTGGGACGGTGTCTCCAGCAGTGATGTAGAACGAAGCATCAAATACGTCCTCGGGATCGCTTATCTTTTTCTTCCCCACTTGTAGCAGCACGTCGCCTTCTTTAAGCCCGGAGCGTGCCGCCGGTGCGTCCTCTGCGACCTCTGTTACCATCGCTCGCGAGCCCTCGACTTGTTGGGACGCAGGCGCAACATCGTTCACTCCAATCCAGCCGTGTCGGGCCTCGCCGAAACGAACAAAGTCGCTGCGAATTTTCTCCGCAGCCTCGATCGGCACAGCGTAACAGGCGGCATTATTTTCCAGACCGCTAACGACGATCCCAACTACTTCCCCTTTCATGTTCAACAGGGGAGCGCCGGCTTCGCCGCGCTGGGTCGGAGCATTCACGCGTAAATGGATGGTGGAGAAATAGCGGCCGAGACATTTCCGGTCGAACCCAGCGATCCAGCCGAAGTTCGGTGTCTTCGGTAGATCCAGGGGATAACCTATCGATATGACGGGGGCTGCCATTTCCAGTTCCTCGGATTTACCAATCGGCAAGGCCGGCGTGGTCTCGTCCACCTTCAAGATGGCTGTGCCGCTGCGAATGTCTGCCACGAGTTGGCGCGCCGGATGTTTCTTACCGTTGAATTCGACTGTGAAATTGCCGGCTTCGCCCCCGACGGTGTACGCTGTGTAAAGTGTTCCGGTTGGGTCAACGAAAAATCCGGTGCCGCAAATCTCGCTGTGCTCATCCACGCCATGAATCTTAACCACCGCTTTAGCGGCCCGCTCGAAAAGCTCTCGGACCTGGTGGCTGATCGCCGTGGCGGATTGCTCCTGGGCGAAAAGCAAGTCCGCGCCTAAACCGAAAACCAGCGCGAACGCGACGAGCGTGCGGCGCTTAGAATCTGAAAGTGGGCTCATAACTCACGGGGACGCTATCGAGCACGTAGCGTGGCGGGGCGGCTCGGTGAGTTTGGGCGTTTTGACGAAAACTGCGAACCGGCTGCGTCCTCAAAATCTGCGTGGCGACCGGCGACGCAAGGTTCCATTCTTGTTCGGCATTCACCGGCACCGATAAAGTGAGCGGACTCTGGGTAGCGACGCGAGCCGTCTCGGGCTGCTGATAAACTTTTAATGAGAAGATAGCTGCGCAAAGAAGCACTGCGGCAACGGCAGTGGGATACGACGCCAGCGATCGCACATCCAGTTGCAACATGAAATTGTGCGCGCGTTCCAGGCAAATGCGCCAGAGCGGCTGGCGCAGCAATTCATCGCGTTGCCGGCGGTGGTATTCATGGAGGAAATTTTCGAAATAACCGGGCGGCGGTTGCTCATACCGCTTCAACCGAAGCAGCCTTGCGATTTCGTTGTCGTTAAACTCGTCCATTTTTTCCAACCGTTACGAGACAGGATTTTTCCGAAATTCGTCCAGGTAATTTTGCAGCTGCCGATTCGCGTAAAAGAGCCTCGAACGTACCGTTCCTTCTGAGACGCGCAAGATTTTACTGATTTCGGCGTGAGGCATTCCCTGAATGTGGAACATGGTGACGACTGCTCTGTGATCATCAGACAACTTCATCATAGCCTCGTTCAATCTTCTCTGCAGCTCTGAAAGGTCGGCTTCCCGGACCGGGCTGCTCGTCGCGGTGGCTTCCATGAATTCCTTGTCGTTTTGAATGCTCGCGTCCACATCATCCAGGCTCAATTGAAATCGCCGGCTGCGTTTTTTGAGGAAATTCAGGGTCATGTTCACGGCGATGGAATGAATCCAGGTGTAAAAGGAGGATTTGCCGCGGAACCCGCTAATCGCTTTGTAGGCTTTAGCGAAAATGTCCTGTAAAAGGTCGTTCGTGTCCTCGTGGTTGGATGTCATGTTGTAGACCAGCCCGTAAAGACGCGGCGTATACTTGACCACGAGATCGTCGAACGCGCTGGCCTCGCCCGCTTGCGTGCGCTTTACTAACTCCTGGTCTGGGTCGCTTCTTGGCTGGTCCATCGCCTGGCGCTTAGAGTTAACACGCGCTTCCAGACCCGACGATAACAAATCGGTAATGCGACGAGCAGGTAAAGCGAGGGCGTGATCCATTTTTATGTCGCGCGATTGATCAGCGCCGGTCGCGGATCGACATCAACCAGAGCAAATTGCCCAGTGCAGCAATGAATGCCGCGATATAAGTAAGCGCAGCGGCGTTCAGCACCTTGTTTACACCGACCGCTTCTTCGCCCGGCTGTATGATTCCCATTTCCCGCAGGATGATTTTTGCGCGCCGCGAGGCGTCGAACTCCACGGGCAACGTAATCAATTGGAACACCAACAGAATCAAATAGCACCAGATGCCGACCGTAATCAGACCGGTGATCCTAAAGAACAAGCCGCCGATGATGATGAACGGCAGCATTTGTGACGCGATCATTGTGACCGGCACAATTGCCATACGGGCTTTCAGCGGCGCGTACGCGCGGGCGTGTTGAATCGCGTGCCCGCACTCGTGCGCAGAGATGCCCAATGCTGCCACCGAAGGAGTGTTATAAACGTTGCTCGACAGGTGCAGCTGCTTCTTCGTCGGATCGTAATGGTCGCCGAGAAAATCGTTTGTCTCCACGACGTCGACATCTTGAATCTGCGCTGCCAGGAGGATTTCGCGTGCGCATTCGGCTCCGGTGATATTCCCGTTCGCACGCACCTTGCTCCAACGGCTAAACGTGCTGGTCACCCGAATCTGCGCCCAAATTCCAATGATCAAAGGGACGCCGATATAGAGCAGCCAGTTGGAACCCAAACCAAAGCCGAATGGGCTGCCGATATACAGCAGACAGCTAGATCCCAAAACAAAACCCAATAAAGGATACATGTGGGTACTAATTTACCGGGGCAGGGCGACTTGTCATTTCGTCGGGTAGGAGATTTAGACTCCTAATGGCATTGCGCGTTCATTTGGAAGGTGGATCGGCTTCTCCGAAAACGATGCAAACGTTTGGCGAGGCAACTCCATGACAACGCCTAGATTTCTAACTGCTTAGGGAAGCGCGAGAGGATTCGGCAACCTGTTTTCATGACAACTACGACGTCTTCCTGACGCGCGCCGCCGACGCCGGGATAGTACAGACCGGGTTCGACCGTGAGCACCTGCCGATCCTTCAGGACAACTTTTTGCAGGCGCGGATGTTCATGGATTTCCAGACCGAGCCCGTGCCCAGTACCGTGGAAAAATCCGACGCGACGGCCGTTGCGCACTCCGGTCGGGAAACCGCGAGTGGCGAATAATTCCTGGATGGCTTTGTGAATCGTCATGCCGTCAACGCCGGCCTTAATTCTCTTTAACGCGAGGGCTTGCCCCGCTTTCACCGTTTCCCAAAGTTTCCGCTGCGCCTCGCTCGCGCTCCCCCGCAACACGGTGCGGGTCATATCACCGAAGTATCCGGTCTTCGCGTCTCGCGGGAACACGTCCAAGATGATTAGCGAATCCGCGTACAGGGGGCCATGGCCGCGCTCGTGGGGGTCGCAAGCCTGATCGCCTCCGGCAACGATCGTGCCGGTCGGAACGCCGCCTGCGCGCAAAACAGCGGAATCAATTTCAGCGCGCAGCAATTCGGAGGTCAGCGTTTTACCATTCCAGCGCAGTCGTTTTCCCGAACCTGGTCTTGACGCTTTCAACACTTCAATAGCGCGCTTGAGTCCAGCTTCTGTGATCCGCAAGGCGCGTCCCATCATTTCAATCTCTTTGTCGGATTTGGCTTCACGCTCGGGCCAGAAAAATCCGTCGGCCGCGCGAACGCGGATTTTGTTTGCCGCGAGTTCCTCCGCGTACCCAAGCGGAAAATTTGCAGGGACAGTGGCCGATTTCACGCCTCGTTTCTTCAGAAAATGGGCCAATACTTTCTCGTACGGCGGCGCCTTTTTCGATTTCCCCTGCAACTCGCGCTCGAGCTCGCTGAACATTACGAATTCATCCGCGTCAGCCTGCTTGCGACCGCGATCGATTTCCAGATCGCTTAAGACCAACGTCCGTTTGCCATTGCGTTGAAGGAAAATGAATGGATCAGGCGCCCAAAATTTCGTCGCGTAAAGCATGTCGGGATCTTGCTCGCTCGCAGCGACGATGAGGCGTGCAGGTTTAGTTTTTGTTTTGCTCATAAAAGTTCAAATCAGCTTCGGCGCACTTGCAGTTGTTTTCGCAAGATCCAGTGCAGCACGACAAGCAATACGAGTGTGGACACGATCAGCACCGCGGTGTCGAAGGTGAACACGCCGAACGCGATTCCGAAATAGCGTTTCTCGAGACCGAAGAACACGTTCGGCTTGTTGCCGCGGCGGTAGTCGTTCTGCTCCATCTCGCCTCTTGAGATCAGGTCTGACACCTTCTGGTTCACGTAGAGTTGGTCCGCTGTGACTGGGCCCTGCGCGTCTTTGAACAACGAGCGATCGAATCTTCTCTTCCCCGCAATGACCGGATCGACCAGCTTCAGATATCGGTCAACGTCCCGGGCGGACGGTCCTTCCAACCCCGAGAGCAGGGCCAATACGTCTTTCAAGTCGTTAAGGTGCGCTCGTTGCTGAGGGGTGTCAGCTTTCGGTGCGAGCTTTTGAATTTCGTCATGAGCGCGGTCCTGGCGCTTCGTAAGCGGATTGAGCTTGGCCTGGGCAACAATCATTTCTTCGTAAGACCAACGCATGGCGATGAACTGGCAGACAAGTGGCACCTGTAGCTTGCTCTCCGTTTTTCTCGTCTTTTCCGAGTTCGGATGTTCGGAAAACCAGTGCGAAAAGGAATAAACCAGGCCGAGGTTCCGATTCATGTCCTCGTATTTGATGAGCGCGCCGCCCATAATGATCTGTGGAATCAAAACCAGCGGGACGATATTGGACGCTGTTTTGGGGTCCGCCACGAGAGACGAGATAACGAGACCGAGCGCTACGCCGCTCATCGCCGTTAGGAACATTATTGCCGAGTCGAGCCAGAACATACCCCGGATTTGCAGGACTAAATTGCCGATCAGCACGAAAAGAACGCATTGAATGAGCGCGAAAAACCCGAGCGTGATCGTCTTGGAGATTACATAGTAGGACAGGCGCACCTTGATGTTGCGCTCGCGTTGCAGCACGGGCCGATCCCGGATGATGTCGTCGGCGCTGTTTGTCAGCCCGAGAAACATTGCGACGATCAGACCGAGAAATAAGAATGTCGGGATATGATAAGCCGAATCAAAATCGTATGTACCGGTCTCAGAGTACCGCAGGATCGTTCCAATTAGCAGTGCCAGCACTGGCGAGACACCTATGGTGATCACGAGATTCGCCCGGTTGCGTAGTTTGCTCGTGAAAGCACGCCGCAGCACCGTGCGAAATTGCGTCCACTCATCGTGCCAACGCACCGGCAACCGCTTCCTTTGCACCGGTGCGACCGGCAACGGGTCGGCCTCCTCCTGTTGCAGCGAGACTTGCTTGACGTCCTGGATTAATCGGAACGCTTCATATTTGTCGCGCCAAAAATCCGGCGAGTAACGGCGCGACGGGACGAGCTGTCCACGGCTGTTTTCCTCGTAGATGACGTCACCGCTCAAATCGCGCAGCGGCGTTTCAAGTACATCAAAGATGAATTCCGGCCGGGTAGTTCCACATGATGGACATGCGCCCAGTTCAGCACCGAATTGGTGTTGGTGTTCCGCTTCGGCGAAATACCGCAGGGCGTCGGAGGGCGCGCCGAAAAATACGAGCCGCCCACCCTTGTCGAGCAAGATCACCTTCTGAAACATCTGGAAGATCTTCGAACTCGGCTGGTGAATGGTAACGATGACGATTTTGTTGTGCGCCATGCTCCGAATGATTTCGATTACGTGCTCGGAATCTTTCGAGGAGAGACCGGAAGTCGGTTCGTCAAAGAGATAAACGTCCGACATTCCGATCATATCGAGTCCGATGTTGAGCCGTTTTCGCTCGCCACCGCTTAATGTTTTCTTCTCGGGAATGCCGACGACCGCGTCGCGACGTTCGCTTAAACCGAGCTCAATCAGCTTTGCGTCCAGCCGCCGGATGCGGTCGCGCTTCGAGAGATGCGGTGCGCGGATCGCCGCCGCGAACCGCAAATTCTCACCAATGGTGAGGTGCTCGTCGAACGCGTCCTGTTGCGGCATGTAGCTGACGTACTGCTTCAGAACGTCGAGGTTTCGGTAGAGGGATTGTCCGTTGAGCAAGACTTCGCCGCTCGTCGGCTGGAGCTGGCCGGCAAGCACTCCCATCAGCGTGCTTTTGCCCGCACCGCTTGCGCCCATCACGCAGACGAGCTCTCCACGCGTGATGCTGAAGGAAATTCCATCGAGGCCAATCTCGCCTTTTCCAAAACGGTGTGTGACTTCGTTCAGCTCGAGGCTGCGAATGATGTTTCGCTCCTCCTCGATGATGCGCTCCAAAAAATTGCATCGCAGAACCTGTCCGACATCGATTCGAATGATGTCGCCGTCCTTGAGTTCCGCGGTAGTGCGGACCGGATCGTCGCCCACCATGATTCGACGGTCCGCTTCAATGACCTCAAGCGTGCCTACTCGCCGATCGTAATCGCAAAATATTTTCAGCAGCACATCTCCGGCTGTTCCGGGAGAAAGCAGGATATCGTCGGCTTGCAGCCGGCTCGGATCATTCGACACCAGATATTCCGATTTCGAAGCTTTCAGTTGAAATCGTCCGCCGAGCGCACGTGCGCGCCGACGCAGGTCGTTCAAATCCAACTCGGTGTCGTTGTGGAAAATAATTTTGTCTTCCAGTGTCGTGTCGACCTGAGTGCCGGCTTTAAGGCGTACTCCCTTGAGTTCCGCATCGATATCGCGCAATGCCTTGACCCGCACTTTAAGTCCGAAGGTGACTCGCAGCGCGCTTTCACGCGTTCGTGAACGCTCCAACTGTACTTGCTCTGCGTCCTTAGTTACCCGGATAAAGATTTCCGGAAGCGAAACGTTCTTTTTGGCATTGAAATATTGCGCCAGCTCCTGGTAGCTGAGCACCTGGTCGCCGATCAAAATTCGTTGACCAGGATAAATTCGACAGAACCCGCCACGCACCAAAGGTCTCCCGCGCACGGAGACGTTGTGGCCGCTGTAATTTTTCAACAGAATCAGGTCGTGATACCGGAAGGCCATCAGCCGATCTGTTTCGGCGAGGTTCTTCAGGATGATGTCCACCTTGCTGTCCCCGCCGAACGAGAGCGATTCCAGCGGCGACGCGCCATGCTGGTAAATCGAGGGGTCAGATTCTTCTGATGCGTTGAGTTGATAAACAATGTCGATCGCCTGCGCAGCCATGCCCATCTGCGACATGAACGAATAGAACGCGACGACCTGTTCCTGCTTCAAACCCGCTTGCGAGATGAGATCATACAGTTGAACACCGAGCATGATTTTGCGTTCAGTGCTCAATTGTAACCCGAGTTTTTGTGCCATCGCCGCGAGATCCTGCTGCTCGTAAAGCGCCTGGCGAAATAACTGTCGCAGCTCGGAGTAAACCGCTTCCGGATAGTCGTAACGCAGAAAGCCGAGGCTCGAGTCGATCTCTTCCTCCATGATGACGCCGTCGGCTTTGGTGAAACTCGCCAGCACCTGAATCAACAACGGCAGGAGGTTTGGCCCCTCCGAGACACTGCGCGGCTTGCGCAATGCCCGACGCACCAGCCGCCGGCCGGTTCGTCGCACCCGATACGCCAGGGGGATTACCCGCTGCATCGTGCGGTCGATCTTATCGGCCATTGTTGAAACCAGCTCTGTCATGATGATTTTCGGATGCGAATCTTACGCGAAAGCGCGAAGAGACGCAATGCAGCGCGGTCCCGATTGGTGAGCGTGCGCTGCGCGAATCATTGATGCCTGAATTACAAAACCTGGTCCCACTTGCTCTGGTCTTTGAGCATGATCTCCCGGAGGAGACGAATGGGCGGCATGCCGTGGCTGAGCAATTCGTTATGAAATTTTTGCAGAGAGAAATCGTCCCCCTGTTGCGCCTTGTAGTCGTCGCGCAATTTCAGGATCTGCAATTTGCCAAGGGTGTAATTGAGATAACCCGGGTCAAACGTGGCGCGCATGGCTTCCTGGCGTGCCGGCTTCTGTTCGTAGTAACAGTTGTCCCGGAAAAATTTTGTCGCTTCATCAATCGACATGTTTTGCGTGTGCACCTTGATGGACACACATAGCCGGCAAAGACGCAGCAGCGCTTCGTCAGCCTGCGCCATGCGATATTTTGCCGCGCGCTTCACATCGTCTTCGCTTGGACTGGAGTTGGACGGACTGCCGAATCCTTCGTCGATCATCATTTTTTCGCAGTAATGCGCCCAGCCTTCGATGAAGGCGTAGCTACCAAAGATCTTTTCTACTTTGCTGGCAGTCGACGCATTCAGATGAAGGAACTGCACGTAATGTCCGGGATACACCTCATGAATCGATACAACGTCCGAGGTGTAATAATTAAATGCGGTGAGCCATTCCTCCTTTTCTTGCTCCGGCCAATCCTCTTCCGTCGGCGTGACGTAGTAATAAGCCTCGGTGGCGCGCTTCTCGAACGGACCGGGAGTGTCCATTGAAGCAAACGAGGTGGCGCGCAGATATTGCGGGGTCTCTTTTACTTTCGCGCGAACCTCTGACGGAATTCCGACTAAACGACGGCTCGCAACATATTTGCGAAGCTTGTCCAGGTCTTTAGCAATGTCTGGGATCAATTTGTCCGAAGCCGGATGCTCGCTCTGGATTTGCTTGAAAACCTCTCTCGCAGGTTTGTTCGGGTCGATCTTTTTCGCCGCCTCGGCGAATGCTTCCTGTTCGGCTTTTAACTGCGCCATGCCGATCTCGAGGACCTTTTGTGGCGGAAGATTGACCAGCTCCGTCTGTGCCAAAAAGCGCGCGAATTTTTCTTCGCCGAGGGCGAAATCAAGTGTGGCTTTGGGAAGTTTCTCCCGTTCCAGCCATGTTGCGTAATCACTGAGCGCGTTTGCCGCTTTGCGGTTGGCTGTCTGAAATGCAACGCGGAGCTGCTCGTCTTTGAGGCCGCTCACAGCGGCAACGAGATCTTTTTTCAGAAAATCGGCGGAACCCCTGGCAATCTGGATCGCAAGCTCGATGAACGGTTTTGGAAGCTTTTCATCGAGGTTTGTTCGTGCCGCGATCAAAATGTTTGGAATTTGCGATTCTATGGCGACAAGGCTGCGAACGCGGTCCTCGAGCGGCGCAAAATTCCTTTTGATATAGACGTTCACGTCACCCGCGCGCGCATAGACCATCGGGTTTCGTTCGAAGACCGACATGTCCTGCATTTCAAACAGCTCGCGCTTCACTGCTGCCTGCAGAATCCTGAAGTCGATGGATTGCCGCGGACTCAGTTTCGCTGGATCAAACTTGGCCAGCCGATCATCGAATCGCCGGAGCCGGGAGAGTTCGGCGTCGAGGGCGAGGCGACTATAATCGCTGATCTTGCCGTCGTACTCGTGAAAACCGAGAGCGGTTCCGTGGAGCGGGTGAGCGGCCAGATACGTCTTCACGTATTCCTCAGCTACCCCTTCGAATTCGGCGTCCTGCGTTTGCGCGGCGAAAACCGCGTTGGCGAGCAAGAGCGCCAGCAGAATCATGACAAGCCGGAAAAGGAAGCCGTCGAAACGGCTGGTGCTTGCCTGGCCTCGTTTCACACCCGGCTTCAGCCGGGTGTAAATGAGATTACAGATGTGGTCTCTCATCCTGCGAGTTGTAACTACAGACAATGCCCCGTGTCGGGCGTTGCCAAAATTTCCTCATGAGCGAGTGTCACATCGTTCTTGGAGGTTGGGTAAAACATGAGGCGGGTCGTAATCATTCCGTTGCTGGCTTGTGTCCTGTTCGGCGCTATCACTAGCGCTCTCGCGCAAGAGGTGCAGCCGCCAAAGACCGAAGAGGATAACGGCTACTCGCAGATTGCCATTTTCGCAAAAGCCCTGGAGCTGATCCGGCAGGATTACGTGGATGACAACAAGACGAGCTATCACGACCTCGTCACCGCTGCGATGAAGGGGATGCTTTCGTCGCTGGATCCGCACAGCCAGTTCATGGATCCCAATGATTTTCGAGACATGCAGGATGATACGCGCAGCCGCTTCAATGGTCTCGGCATCGAGGTCTCGATGAAAAACGGCCTGCCTACGGTGGTCACGGCAATGGAGGACACGCCTGCCGCCAAGGCAGGAATTCTTTCCGGCGACCAAATCTTGCGGATCAATGGCATGTCGACGGAGAGAATGGATCTCCAGGACGCGATCAATGTTTTGCGAGGGCCCGCGGGCGCAAAAGTCAGTCTGACGCTGTTGCGGCCGTCAACGAAGGAAATCAAGGAGTACACGCTCCAACGCGCAGAAATAAAAATCCAAAGTGTTAAGGGAGAAAGATTGCTGCCGCCGGAGCTGACCGGTCCATTCAAGATTGGTTACATCCGGCTGATCCAGTTCAACGAACCGACGGCCGATGAATTATCGAAAGCGATCGATGATTTGCAGAAGCAAGGCATGCAGGCACTGATACTCGATCTTCGAAATAATCCGGGCGGACTATTGAACAGCGCCGTGGACGTGTGCGGTCAATTTTTACCGCCCAACACAAAAGTCGTTTCGACGCAGGGCCGAGTTCCTTCTCAACAACATGATTACTCTACTTCCACCGTAAGTAAGCCGCGTCCGAATTTTCCGATGGTGTTGCTTGTTAACGAAGGCAGCGCGAGCGGCGCGGAAATCGTTGCCGGCGCGCTTAAGGATTTGCGCCGGGCGGTCCTGGTTGGTGAAACCACTTTTGGAAAAGGTTCCGTGCAGAATGTGTTGCAACTGCCGGACGGGTCCGCGGTGCGTTTTACCACGGCCAAGTACTACACGCCCAGCAGACAGGTCATTCAGGGTAATGGCGTGACGCCGAATATTCGCGTCGGTATGACTGCCGAACAGGAACGCGCTCTGTATGGGCTGCGCAACGCAGGAAACGTTAAGCCAGACGACGAGACCGACATCATCAAGACCAAGGATCCACAGATGTTGCGCGCCATCGACGCACTCAAGGGCGTGATGATTTACGCACAGCAAAGCGCGCCTAAAGCAGAAGCGGTAAAGAAATAGGCCCGATTTTCTCGCGTCGAATTGTAGGGCAACCGCGTCGGTTGCCGAGCTTGGCAGGCGCAGCGCCTGCCCTACAATCAGCTTGTGACAGTGCTGGCATTAGAGACCTCCTGTGACGAGACCGCAGTAGCGATTTTACGCAGAAACCGTTCCGGCCACGAGTTGCTTGCGAGCGAAGTCGCATCACAGGTCGCTGACCATGAGAAATACGGCGGGATCGTACCGGAAATCGCGTCGCGTAATCATTTGATCTACGCGCCGCGGCTACTCGATCGCGCAGCGAGCGTAGCGAAAACTCGGTTGTCAGAAATCGATGCGTTCGCTGCCACGAGCGGCCCCGGCCTGGCGAGTTCGTTGATGATCGGTGCTTCAATTGCAAAAGGATTGGCAATCGGTTTTGGCGAACGGTACCTGGGTATCAATCATCTCGAAGGACATTTGCTCTCGCCATTTTTTGGCGTCGAAAAAGACGGCGACAACAGCATTAAGCCAAATGTGTCGCTCATCGTTAGCGGCGGACACACGATGCTGGTCGTCGTTCGTGGCCTAACGAATTATCAACTCGTCGGCCACACCGTTGACGATGCTGCGGGCGAGGCATTCGACAAAGTAGCCAAAATGATCGGACTCGGTTATCCCGGAGGCCCGGAAATTGAAACGCATGCGCGCGGCGGCGATCCGAAACGTTTTGATTTTCCCCGCAGCATGCTCGCCTCGGAGAATTTCAGCTTCAGCGGACTAAAGACTGCGGTGCGGTACCTGTTGCCAAAAATTAGGCCGGGCGAGAAATGGCGTCTGACACAGACGCCCTACAATTTGGATGAGCAAACGCTGCGCGATCTTTGCGCATCTTTTCAGCAGGCAATCATTGACGTGCTCGTGACGAAGACAATCGCAGCGGCGCAAAAATATCGTGTGGATCTGGTGACGATAAGCGGCGGCGTTAGTAGCAATCAGGAATTACGCCTCCAAATGCGCGACGCGAGCAGTCGCAAAGGGATCGAATTCAAAAGCGCCAGGCCATGGCTGTGCACCGATAATGCCGCCATGATCGCATTTGCTGCGTTGTTGCGATTGCGGGCTGGATTTCAATCGCACGTGACCGAGGAAATTGATCCGAATTTGGCTCTGGTCCTGTAGCCGCTTCGCTATGCAAAGCGTCTCCATACAGAGTCCTTCATACGTGGACCGCGCATCGCCACAGGGTAACGGCTACAGAATTAGTACTCGCGCTCGAGCAAATAATTCGCTAACGCATGCAGCGCTTCAGCGTCGCGATCACTGAAAATCGACAAGGCATTGTGTGCTTCGCGCGTGAGCCGTTTGGCTTCGGCGCGTGATTTCTCCAAGCCAATGACCGCGGGATAAGTTGCTTTCTTTGCCGCCACATCTTTGCCGGCGCTCTTGCCGAGGATCTCCGAGGTCTGCGTGACGTCGAGAATGTCGTCGATGATTTGGAAAGCGAGCCCCAGTCGTTGTCCGAACTGTGTGATCGCGGAAAGCTTTCTAGCATCCGCGTTGGCGCTCATCGCGCCCAGACGCACTGAGGTTCTCAAAATCGCAGCGGTTTTGTTCTCGTGAATAAACTGCAACTCGCGGCGTTTGACGTTTTTGCCCTCGGCTTCGAGATCAGCCACCTGGCCGGCGATCAGTCTTTGACTACCTGCAGCGAGGGCAACCTCGCGTAACAGCATTGACATATCGTAACGTCGCCTCGGCTTCGCGTGTGAAACAATTTCGAACGCGATGGTTAATAGAGCGTCACCCGCGAGCACCGCGATACCTTCGCCGAAGACCTTGTGGCAGGTCGGACGACCGCGCCGGAAATCATCGTTATCCATGCTCGGAAGATCGTCGTGCACCAGTGAGTACGTGTGGATGCATTCAAGTGCGCACGCCAGCGGAAGTGCATCGTTGATCTTCCCGCGACAAGCTTCAGCCGCAGCCAGACACAGAATCGGCCGCAAACGTTTGCCGCCGGCAAACAAACTGTAACGCATAGCCCGGTGAAGCGTCGTCGGCTTCCTGTTCGCCTTCGGCAAATAGCGGTCCAGCGCGCGGTCGATCAGTTTCTGGCGTGTGACGAGATAGTTTTTGAGATTCACGTGGCAAAAACGGCTGCTGAATTGCTAGATCCTTGATACTCGATAATGCAACCCCGCGCTGAGTGTCCAGCGTCAAGCATCCGTAAGCAGCCTTCAAATATTTTCGGCTGTTTCTGCTGTGGCGATGGGCTTGGTGCGCATTGCAAGGAAGGCACCGATAAGCAGAATCCCGGCGCTCCAAAGCTGGGCGTGCGTGAGTCGTTCGCCAAAGAGCCAGGCAGACAGCGACATCG
>JBARAJ010000281.1:0-2497 GCA_049791915.1 Candidatus Udaeobacter sp. | reverse complement strand
CGCGCCGCGTCGTGCACGGCGACATATTTCGCGTCGCGATCGATGCGATCCAACCCAGCCCGAACGGAATCCTGTCGACGTTCGCCGCCGGGGACAATCGCGCGGATTTTTTTGAACCCTGCACCTGAAGCGATTCTTCTGATTTCATCATGCCATTGTTCACGCCCCACGACTACGATTTCGCTCACGGAAGTCGCGCGCTCGAACGCATGGATCGCGTGAGCGATCACTGGTTCGCCCGCGATTACGGCAAACAATTTATCGAACCCCATGCGCTGGCTGCTGCCGCCGGCTACGATGATGGCTGAGAGCATGGCGAACGTGTTAAGTCGTGAATCGTCGCATCATCGTGGAGACGGCCAGCCCTCGGGCCGCCTAACGAGGCGAGGGCGCGTCGCCTCCAGCGAAACCGATTCACGAATCTCGATTCTCGATTCACTGATTCAGTTGTCGTGCCACTTCCGCGCTAAGCGTTTTGCCATCGGCGCGACCAGCTACTTTTACCTGCAACGCTTTCATCACAGCGCCCATTTGCGCTTTGGATGTGGCGCCGAGTTCAGCAATGGTTTCGCGCACGACTTTCGCCAGTTCGTCCGGGCTCATCCCTTGCGGCAAGTAAGTGTTCAAAATTGCCAACTCTTTTTTTTCCTTGTCTGCCAATTCCGCGCGACCGCCTTTTTCAAAACTTTCGATCGAATCCTGGCGCTGCTTCGCTTGCTTGCGTATGACCTGAACGGCTTCGGCGTCACTGAGTTCGGCCTCCGCGTCGGATTTTGCGATTGCCGCATATTTCAATGCCGATTTAAGCATGCGCAGCACGCCCAGTTTCGTTGCATCTTTGGCGCGCATCGCTTCCTTCAGATCCGAGTCCACACGCTGTTGCAGTGTCATGCGGCACAATTACGACGATGGAACGCAATTGTCGATGTTGTAGCCGTCGCCCTGTGGGCGACGATTCCAAGCGCACTGAATTGACGCATCGTACGGCGAAGCAGCTACAGTGCTTCACCGCACTTGCGAACCGATTCGGCGTCACCAACGGACATGACGTTGATGCTGCGGTTCGTGCGTTTCAATAATCCCGCGAGCACGCTGCCCGGGCCGAGCTCAATGAAAAAATCACAGCGAAGGTGGATAAGGCGCTGCATGCAATCTGTCCACCGCACGGTTCCGGTCACTTGATCGCGGAGAGTCTCCCTGATTTCCTCAGGCGTTTCTACTTCTTCGCCGGTCACGTTGCTAATCACAGGGAAACGCGGCGCCTGCATCGGCACATCGGCAAGCACTTTCTCCAATTTCACGTAGGCGCTTTCCATCAGACGCGAATGATATGCGCCGGCAACATTGAGCATCATCGCGCGGCCTATGCCGTGTTCCTTCGCAACACCGACGGCGGTTTCCACATTCGCCAACTCACCGGAAATGACGATCTGATTAGGCGCATTGATGTTGGCGATATCGACATCTTCATCCGCAGCGAGCCGGCGCACATCGTTTTCCAAGCCACCAATCATAGCCGCCATCCCGCCTTGCGTTGTTGCGCATGCTTCGTCCATAAATTCGCCGCGCTTTTGCACAAGCTTGAGACCAGTCGCAAAATCGAACGTACTCGCCGCAGCGTGCGCGGTGATTTCCCCTAACGACAGGCCGGCCGCGCCGTCGACCTCAAACTCGCCGAAGACCTCGCGCAACGCTGCCAGCGCCGCCAGCGCGTGAACGTAAAGGGCCGGCTGACAATTTGAAGTTTTGGTCAATTCCTCCATCGGTCCGTTCCAGGCGATGTCACACAAGTTTCGACCGAGAATTTCATCTGCCTCACGAAACAAATCCGCTGCGACAGGATAGCGTTCGGCAAGATCCCGTCCCATCCCAACGCATTGCGCGCCCTGACCGGCGAAAAGTAATGCGATTTTCTTTGGCATGGCGCTTAGTTAATCGTGTCCGCTCCCGAGCGCGAGCGGAACTTCTGGGGAGAGCGTGTTGCAAGCGTGCGCTCCCCAGAAATCGCTTGCGGAACAAAGTTCCACTCGCCAGCGTAAATCTTACCCGGAACGTTGTAACTTCTTCGCCAATGCCATTCACGACGCGCGAGATCGAATCACCGGACCCGGTTACGCGAGTGGCCGCGACCGACGCGGCACTGCGCGAGCCGGGGCAGGACGATATCGGCGAGAAGATGGTGCTCAACATGGGGCCGTCGCATCCAGCTACGCACGGCGTTTTGCGGCTCGTGCTGGAGCTGGATGGAGAGGTCGTCACCAAAGCCACGCCGGATATCGGTTTTCTCCATCGCGGCGACGAGAAGATCGCCGAGAACATGCAATACAACCAGTTCGTGCCGTATACGGACCGCCTCGATTATCTAGCGCCGCTGTCGAATAATGTGGCCTACGCGCTCGCGGTTGAAAAATTGATGGACTGGGACATTCCGCCACGCGGAAAAACGATCCGCACGATTTGCTGCGAAACATCGCGCATTTCCTCGCATCTCCTTGGA
>JBARAJ010000280.1:0-17596 GCA_049791915.1 Candidatus Udaeobacter sp. | reverse complement strand
GTGAGAAATCCAATACAAGAGCTGTGATCATGACATTGACAAACGATGTGGTCGCTTTCACCTTAGATTCCGCTTTCTCGCTCCGTGCCAAATGATGCCAAATGAAGTTGTCCGTAGTTATCCCTTGTTATAATGAGCGAGCGACGATCGAAGCCGCTGTCGAAGCAGTTCGCTCGGCACCAGTCGAAGACGTGGAAATTATCGTAGTGGACGATGGGTCAACTGATGGAACACAAGAAGTCCTCAAAGCGAAACCTCAAGGGTGGGTCGATAAGATCGTATTACAGGAAGGCAATTTCGGGAAAGGCGCAGCTTTGCGTACTGGTTTTCAGAACGCAACGGGGGACATAGTAATCATTCAAGATGCCGACCTGGAGTATGACCCGGACGAATACCCCATCCTTCTTGCACCGATTCTGGAGGGTCGTGCCGACGTTGTGTTCGGCTCTCGTTTCCTGGGCGGTCGGCCTCACCGCGTGTTGTACTTCTGGCACATGGTCGGAAACCGCTTTCTGACGTTGCTTTCAAACATGTTTACAAACTTGAACCTCACTGACATGGAGACATGTTACAAAATGTTTCGACGTGAATTCCTGAGTAACATAACCATTGAAGAGAACCGATTTGGCTGTGAACCTGAAATTACAGCCAAGGTGGCGCAAGCCGGCTGCAGAGTTTTCGAGGTCGGCATTTCGTATAACGGCCGAACGTACGAAGAGGGAAAAAAGATAGGATGGCGTGATGGCGTGAGAGCGATTTATGTGATTCTCAAATATAACCTATTTCGTAGGAACAAAGGTTGATGAAAAGAGCACTACCTGCGGTGACATGCACTATTGAACTCTCGCAAAGTGTTTTATTCGTGCTTCGAACTCGGCCTCCAACTCGTCGGCTGTGGCTGATGAGTGTGGGCTAGGCTGGGAAGCTTGCTCGATCTCGGCGGAAAGTCGCCGCGCTTCTTCCGCGATTGCGGGATCAGTAGCGGGATCGTCAGATATAAAATCCGGCGGTACATTGGAGCTATTGATCCGCTCTGAAAGCGCCTCGAGACATCTGGCAGAATACGGCTCGCCCAAAAAATCAAGTAACGAGCGGAGAGCCGACTCGGGGTTCTCGACTAAGGCGGAATAGCGCAACCGATAAACCCCATGAGGACCGTAAGCTTCCTCTGCCTTCAAACATGCCCTAACCGTGCGCAGCCAATATTTGTACGCTTCTTCTTCGTTCGACACCAAATGCGCCCCTGCGATGCGATGGAAATTGAGCATGGAGCGTACGACTGAACCCACGTCGCGCACGATGTGGATGAACACAGCACATGGAAACAGCTTGCGCAGACCACAAATATGGAAGGAGTACTCTGGCGTTTGGTCTACCCAGCGCGTCTTGTATTCCGAGTCCGAAGCAGCTGTTCGAAGCGAATCAACGAGTTCGGAGGACAGCAGGTCGCTTTCATCCACAATTCCGTACTGCCGAGTCGCTGCACTGGTAGCAGCATCGAATTCGCCGGTCACTTCGCCAAGGTAAGATCCCTGCTCCTTGAGTAGGCGTTGAACGGCTATAATCAGGCGCTTCCGGTCGAGGTCACCCCGATGTTTGAAAACCAAAGAGTTGATGCTGCGTCCGATGTGGGAGAAGAATTCATCGCGCGAGATGTCCATGGCACTTAAGATGGAGAAGATGCCGCGCGCCGCGCCAACCTGGTAACTCTTCGCGACGTTCACCGCGAAATCTCCCATCCAGTTGGATTCCGGCACTGGAAAGATGTTTGGATGGTGGCCAAGGCACCACGCGAGAATGCTAGTTCCAGATCGCGGCGATCCTACGACGAAAATAGGCTTGTTTGGTCTATGTTCCACTTCGCCAGCGCTTCAACATCTCTTTCTACTGTTTTTGCCAAATCGAGTCACCCGACGGGAAGTTTCCGTCGCATCCAAAAACTGCCTCCACTCCACCATGGCGAGTGGGGGAATGTTCGTTTAAAGTCTTCGAGATAATAATGCGCCAGATAGTGGTTGGCGATCAACACTTCAAACTCGGAATTAAAGCTTAGAAACGCCTGAAGCAGGTATTGTTCGCTCCAAAAGCGAAGTTCATCCATCACCCAGTCACGCCGGTAATCGAAAGGAAAAAAAATGTCGTGGACGTGCACAATGACTCCGGGTTTTAGACGCGGCAACACTTCCAGGAAAAGATAATTAACGTCACCACCAATCCTTACCGTATGAGAGCTATCGATAAAAAGGATGTCTCCGGATTGGAGCTGTGAGAAAAATTCGAGGTCGATGTCTTCCACCTTCTTCTCTATCAAGGAATGTAATCCGGGAAATCCCTTCCGGAGAAAATCCGGTGGAAACGGCTCTATACAGATCAGCGCTGAGTTTTTATTCTTTGCAATGGCCTCAGCGGCGATAATAGAGGAAAACCCACTGCCCACTTCAACGATCAACCGTGGTTGAAAATGGCGGATCATGCAATAAGCGACCAGGGCGTCAGTGCCGTCAAACAGCCCATTATTAGAATAAAACCGGCCCGGTTCGCCCGTTGGCTTGCTGGGAAATTGATCGTATTCGGGACGAAATCTCGGAAAATGATTACGCAGCAAATCGAGCTGCATTGAGTCGTTCATGTCAATCCCCACTAGTTCGCCGGGTTGAGTCCAGAGCGTTTCAGGCAACGATTGGGTGTCGGGAATCGGCTCGTAAAAATGTACCGGCGTCACGTGAAACCCGTGCCTCTCCCAATTCAGGAACAACTCTCGACGTTCCTTGCTCTTGAGACAAAGCGGTATCACTGCCGAAATGAATCGAGAAAGCTCTGAGATCTCGATGTTTCCCCGCTTTACTTCTTCCGCAATTTCGCGGAGAGCGGCCGGCGCCGACTCAATGTCACGCTTCGCTTTGACCGAGTCGATTGCTACCTCGGGTCTGCTAGCTACATACAGGCGAAACTCATAGACCTTGGAGTCGTTGATCCACGGAATTTCCACGTAGCCAAACGGTCCTCCTTGCGTCACGAGCTTCTCGTCATTCGCCCCTGTTGAAACACGTATCTCCGCTCCCACCGGATCGTTCGTCTCCCAGGAAATCACGCAGCGTTGCCCGAAGAAAAGTGGATTCGGGTTCGCGTTTATTTTTCCGGTAATCTCTCCGGTTGGCTCCGTCTTATTCACTGCCGGTAACCAACATCAGCTGCTGCAACGAGCTCGTGCTCTGCAACCGGCTGCGACGGCTCCAAGCTTTGCAGGTGCCTATCGCTGAAGAGAAATTCCAGTCTTTCGCGTGCAGCATCGGTAGAATAGAGCTCTTGCGTTTTGCTAATGCCGTTTTGCGAGAGTCGCTTCCAGAGCTCTTCCGATTCGTAGAGCTCAATCAACGCGCTCGCAAAATCCTGCGGTTCGTCGGCTACGAGAACGTGTTCGTGGTCGGTGACGTTCATTCCCTCCACCGCGATTGAGGTCGCCACAACTGGCACGCCGAAGGCCATGCTTTGATTGATCTTGCCTTTGATGCCCGCCCCAAAACGCAAAGGAGCCACAGAGAGCCGCACGCTGTCGAAAAACGAGCGCACATTCCGTTGCAATCCCGCCACAATGATCCTGTCGCTCGCCAGCGCGACAATTTCAGGCGGCGCCTTGTCACCGATGATGTAGAATTTTGTATCGGGCAGACGGTCGCGAACGAGCGGGTAAATCTCTTCCATGAAAAACAGCACTGCATCGATGTTAGGCCTGTGCTGAAAGCCGCCGATGAAAAGCCAGTCCCGCCGAAGTGCAAACGGCGTGACTGGCCCAGTGACGTCGACAATGTTCGAAACCAATTGAATAGATTTGTGAGGCCAATTCTCCTGGAGCATTTGCTGTTCGATGGGGCTTACTACCCACGTTTCATCTGCCTCCTTGATCAGGTAATCTTCCACCAGTTGTCTCTCTTGTGCTTTCCGGCGCACATCGGGATCTTGAGTGAGTTGCGCTTCCCGTTGTTCGCGCAGGTAATGCACATCAACGGTATCAAAAATGATCCGGCTCTGTGGTGCATGCAGACGAACATCTTCAATGTGCTTGCGCGCAAAATCGCATCGGCTTAGCACCACGACGTCGAACATACGACCGTGCGAAATCAGATAATCTCGCACTCTTTTCACATATGGATGATGAACAACTTGAATCCCACGCTTCTGCAGCTCACACGTGTAAGACGGCATGTCTGCCAAATTATCAGGGAGGAAAGTGACGCGATGACCGAGCCGGTGAAGAATTTTGAGGATCTGGAACATCCGCAGCGATCCCGAGTCGCGGTCGGGCATCGGCAGATGATGATCGATAACCAGAATGTTCTTGCCCGACGGAGTTCTGGGCCGCTGCAGAAACGTGACATCCCCGTTGGATGGTCTCTTCGCCAGTTCATCAGTCCACACCTCTGCGAACGTTGAGCGGTTAATTTCCTGATGCTTCTTCGCGCCGGTTGAGATATCAGTGCCGCCAGTTGCGCCCTCGTAATGGATCACCTCGCTCAGCGGTTGATACAGAACTCTGTAACCGGCTTGGCGGACCTTGAAGCCCAGGTCAGTATCCTCATAATACCCAGGCGCGTAGCGCGAATCGAAGCCGCCGACACTTTCAAACAGCGCCTTGGGAACCATCAACGCTGCCGCTGAGCAATAATCTACGTCGCGCAGGTAGTTGTATTCGGGTTTACCCGGATCATCAAACTTACCATAGTTCCATCCTGAGGCGTCTTGCCAGATTATGCCCCCTGCCTCCTGCAAACGGCCATCTGGGTAAAGGAGTTTCGAACCGACAATGCCCGCTCGCCGCTCCTCCTTGAAAGTATCGAGCAAAGCAGTTAGCCAACCGGGCTTTACGAGTGTGTCGTTATTCAGGAAGACGAGATATTTGCCGCGCGCCGCTTTTGCACCCGCGTTGCAGGAAGCGACGAAGCCGGAGTTTCTCTCGTTGCGGAGATAAGTGATACCGTCAACTTCCGGAAGCACCTCTGGAGTGCTGTCGGTCGAGCAGTCATCGACCACGATCACTTCGAAACGCGGCTGCTCTTGCACAGCGTGCAACGAAGCGAGACAGGCATGCGTGTATTCCAACTGGTTAAAAACCGGAATAATGATTGAGACGTCGACTTCCTCGTGCTGAGGAAAACAAATCGATGTCAGTGGCAAGACGGGGCCAACTGCCGCGGCTACGGCGTGTTCGCGCGGCGCGCTTGCAGTTGCATGCCCGTCAGTTTCCGGTTGCCCACTCCTCGGAACTTTTGCGACCTGAGCCGCTTGGATTTCATCATCGATCTTGTTGATCTCAGGGTGCTCCTTGCGCCATTTGGAATAGGCGGCCACAATCTTTTCAAGGTGTCCGAACCCGGCCGGTGCTTTTCTGTGGGCCAATTTTGCTTTTAACGTCGCGCCGGGATTGGCCAGTTGCCACCTGCGAGAAGTTCGCAGCTTGTGGGCGGCGGCGTCGGTGTCATCGAGGAGGCGCGAGAGTCGTCTGATATTATGCAGCTGTTTGCGCAACCGGTCCGTCAATTCCCCGATATACTTCTCGTCTTCTGCGAGATTTACGCTCCTTTGGTGAAGCAGACCGTTCATGTCCACGATCCGCTGGCGTAAGTCAGCTTCGGTTTTGGCCAGATGAGCACTGATTTCTTCGATCTGCGCTTTGTACTGCTTTTCTGTTTTAGCCAGATGGGTGGTGAGCTCCTTCACTTGGGCTCCGTGCAGCTCTTCGCTATGGGCAAGATGCGCGCTGAGTTTCTCCATTTCCGCTTTGTGCCGAGCTTCGGTTTGCGCAAGGAGCTCGCCATACAAATGCTCGATCTGCGCGAAGCGGTCCGGAACGAAGGAATCAAGCCGGCTTACCGCGCCGGGAAGTAAATCGCTTTCGTGTGACTTTGCACCGGCGGGGGATTTTGCCACAGACGTCTTCCTCCTCGTGGGTGAGGCTTGCGCAATTAACGCGCGATAAAGCTCAACTACTTCTCCGGAGACGCCCGCATCAACCAGTTGGTCAATGGCGAAGTGCGTGTGGCGTCTTTTCGTTGCCACTAATTCTGCGGCGCCATGGATTTTCGCGTCAGGCAATCCAACAAAGTTCGCAATCCGCTGTAACTCTTTTTCGGCGTTGTTAAAGAACAGATCATAATGAGTAACAAGCCGATCATGCATGCCTGCCGCTTCGATCAAGCGCCGGTTATAGATTTCCCAGAGTCGCAGGCCAAATGCATACGACGTTCCGTTGCGCTTTCGCATCGAGTAAGCGACTTCCAGGGGATTGCGCACAATGATCAGCGTTTTCAAACCCGGCAGGAGGTCTTCCCAGAACTGCAACGTCAAACTATTGCGGGGATCCTTCCAGCCCCATATCTGTGCCGAATGAAAGCCCTCGATTAGCAGCCGCGCTTTCATACCCAATGGATCCAGCCGTTCGTCGGATAAATTCTCGTTGGTCTTTGGCGGCAAATCCCACGCGCCACCGAGCGCTTCGAGCAACTCGTCATTCAACGCGACAAAGCCCAAATGTTCCCAGAAGCCATCCGGATTGTCCGCCTGTGGTGGCATCAACGCATCTTTCGGACCCAGGTAGAGCCCACACCCGTGCAGTAGTCGCGTCACCATCGACGTTCCTGAACGGTGCGCACCGGCGATGCAGATCGCCCTCCGCGTTTCGGTATCACTTTTCACGCAAAGGCCTTATAGAACGACGAGCCGCTGGGTGCGTCAAGGCGATTGCTGTCTCGGTGTCACCTCTGCAAAATGTACATCGCAGAAAGTATGGTCCACATCTACGTTCCACAGTGATGCAGCGAAACGACGGCCGCGTGCCAGATGAGATCCGTCCGATCAATTTCGAGTTGAACGTGGCACCGCATGCGAGCGGTTCGGTTTTAGTCTCGATGGGCAAAACGCGCGTGATCTGCGCCGTCACGATCGAAGAAGGTGTGCCACGCTGGATGAAAGAACAGGGCGTGACCGGCGGCTGGCTTACTGCGGAATATTCGATGCTGCCGTACTCGACGCAGCCACGCAAACCTCGCGACATCACAAAAGGCCGCATCGATGGCCGCAGCGTCGAGATTCAACGGTTAATTGGCCGGTCGCTGCGCGCGGTGATCGATTTGGAAAAACTCGGACCACGCACGATCTGGGTGGACTGCGATGTCCTGCAAGCCGATGGCGGAACGCGCACAACCGCAATCACCGGCGCGAGCCTGGCGCTCGCCATCGCCTGCCGAAAATTCGTTAGGGAAAAAAAACTCGATGCGCCACCGATGCAAAAGTTGGTCGCCGCAGTGAGCGCCGGTATTCTGGATGGACAGGCGATCGTGGATCTGAATTACGAGGAGGACAAACTCGTTGCGGTTGATTTCAATCTCGTCGCAACCGAAGACGGCGAGTTTGTAGAAGTCCAAAGTTCAGGAGAAGAAGCGACATTTACCGGTTCGCAACTGGACGAAATGCTCGCGCTCGGGCGCAACGGCATCAGCGCGCTCATTGGCGCCCAACGCGCGGTCTTAGCGCGGATCATGGTGACGCCGCCGGAGAGCTGATGATTTCTGGATTTGTAGGGCGTCTGTGTCAGACGCCTTCTTTGAGGTTTTTACGATGGCGCTTCACGGAAACGCCCTACAATGATTTGATCGTGCGCACGTTTTGTTTTAAAGCGAGACGCTGCGCATGAAAAAGGCACTGATCACAGGCATCACTGGTCAGGATGGAAGCTATCTGGCCGATCTGCTGCTTGAGAAGGGTTACGAAGTCCACGGGATCATTCGCCGCGCCAGCACATTTAACACCTCGCGAATTGATCATCTCTACGCCGATCCACACGTAAACGATGTGCGACTATTTTTGCATTACGGCGACCTCAGCGACTCGGTGAATCTTGTGAAGCTTCTTTACGAATTGAAGCCGGACGAGATCTATCATCTCGGCGCGCAGAGCCATGTGCGCGTCAGCTTCGATATTCCTGAGTACACTTCCGACGTCACCGGCGTCGGCACAATCCGGATCCTGGAAGCAATCCGCGAAGCCGGATTGCGTTCGCGCTTTTATCAGGCGTCGAGCAGCGAGATGTTCGGTAAGGCCCAACAAACGCCGCAAACTGAGAAGACGCCATTCTGGCCGCGGAGTCCTTACGGCGTGGCAAAGGTTTTTTCATATTGGGCGACCGTTAACTATCGAGAGAGCTACGGCCTTTGCGCCAGCAATGGCATTTTGTTCAACCATGAAAGCCCGAGGCGCGGCGAAACTTTCGTCAGCCGCAAAATTTCTCGCGCAGTCGCTGCCATTAAGCAGGGCATGCAAAAGGAATTGTTCCTCGGCAATCTGGACGCAAAACGCGATTGGGGCTATGCACCGGAGTACGTCGAAGGGATGTGGCGAATTGTGCAGCTCGGCGAAGGCGACGACTTCGTGCTGGCTACCGGCGAAACGCACACTGTGCGCGAGTTCGTCGAGGCGGCCTTCGGGCATGTTAATCTCGATTGGAAGCAATTCGTAAAACACGACCCGCGGTACGAGCGCCCGGCGGAGGTCGACCTGCTGCTCGGTGATGCCTCGAAAGCGAAGAAGATTCTCGATTGGGAACCGAAAATACGATTCGACGAACTGGTGCGCATCATGGTCGACGCAGACGTGGACTTGCTCTCGCACAACACCGTCAGAAAACACCTCGGCAAATTACCGTGAGGTGACGCAGGCAATCATGCCTGCGAGCGATTCCAGAAGGAATGCAGACAGGATTGTCTGCATCACATGCAAGCCGTTGCCTAGCGCATCACAAACGGCGCCGTGTTTTCCGGTCCCATTGAATGACCTGAAGCCATACCGGGAACTGCGCTGACGAGCGGCGCGTTCACGATCGTGACTGCCGCGCCAACTCCAACAATGTTGTACAATTGTATTATGTCGCTGGAGCGCATCCGGACGCATCCGTAACTAGCGGGCGAACCGATTTTCCATTCCTCGGGTGTGCCGTGGATGTAAATGTCTCTCCCAAATGCGTTGGCATTTTGCGCTTCCAGTCCACGCAACCAGAGAATCCGCGTCACAATCGGATCACGACCAGGCGAATTGGCCAGAACAACTTCGCCGGTACGCCGCCGACTTTTGAACACGGTGCCCGGAGGCACATTGTCGCCAATTTTTTCCGCTATCTGCAAATTGCCGAGCGGCGTAAACCTGCTGCCTCTCCAATCGCCGAGACCGAACTTCGAAGTGGAGACCGGATAAACGGCCATGAGGTTGCCGCGATCGAGAAGCGCCAACTTTTGGTCGCGTGTGCTGATCACGACCTGGTGCCGCGTGTCTGGCGCCGCACAAGACGCAATGAATAAAGCAATGACTATTGCGGTCCAGTGGCACGGACGAATTGTTCTGCCATCCAATTTGTGCCGCGTTCGCCCCGCGCCTGGCACTCGCGCCATTCGATTCCCGGTTGTCATGTGCGATTAAACCCGAAAAACTTCTCCGCGGTTTCGGTAGTTGCTTCAGAAATTTCCTCCAGGGAAACACCGCGCGCTGCCGCGATCGTTTCCGCCACGATGCGCGTGTACGCCGGTTCACAGCGTTTTCCACGAAAAGGAGCAGGCGCCAGGTATGGACAATCGGTTTCGACCATAAATTTCCAGAGCGGGATGTCTGCCGCGACCTGTCGCACGGCCAGGCCGTTTTTGAAAGTAACGATTCCCGTAAACGAAACGAGGTGGTCGAGATTAAGAACCTCATTCGCCTGATCAAGCGAGCCACCGAAGCAATGAAAAACACCGCGCACCTTGCCGGCATAAGCGCGCAGGACTTCAAGCGTATCCTCCCACGCGTCGCGTTGATGAATCACGACGTTGAGCCCAAGCTCGACTGCTAAATCGAGTTGCTGCTGGAACAAACTCGCCTGTTTCGATTTGTACGCGCCGTCGCGAATTTGCGCTTCGATTTCTTCATCGGTCTCACTTCGCAGAGCAGTCATAACCTGCACCTGCTCTTCCTTAGCCACTCTTTCACTCGCCAAGTGGTGATAATCCAGGCCGGTCTCGCCAATCGCCACCACGCGCGGGTTTTTCGCGAGTTCGCGCAGCGGTGTAATCACATCGTCCTCCGCCTCCTCTGCGTGGCTGGGATGAACGCCAATCGCCGCGTAAACAGATGGATATTTTTCCGCAAGCTCGATCGCACGCCGGCTGCTTTCGATTGATGTGCCGATGGTGATGACGCGTCTTACATCAGCCTGCTCCGCGCGACCAAGCACATCCTCGAGATCATTTGCGAAATCGGGAAAATCGAGATGTGCGTGTGTGTCGATTAGCATCGGAGCATTGTAGGGCGTTTCGGTGAAACGCCAAATTCTGCTGGCTGAAAGTGCGGATCGAAGCGACATAAATTGGGATGCAAAAAATTACTCCATTCTTGTGGTTTGATGATCAGGCCGAGGAGGCCGCGAACTTTTACACGTCGCTCTTCAAAAATTCGAAGATGGGCAGAATCTTTCGCACCACCGAAGAAGCAGCGGAGAAAACCGGTGGCCCCGTCGGATCGGTGCTGACGATTGAATTCGAAATCGAAGGCCAGAAGTTCGTTGCCCTTAACGGCGGGCCGCTTTTCAAGTTCAATGAATCCATCTCCTTCGTCATAAACTGCGAAACGCAGGAGGAAGTGGATTATTTCTGGGAGAAATTAACCGGAGACGGTGGCGAGGAATCGGCTTGCGGCTGGCTCAAGGACAAATTTGGCTTGTCGTGGCAAGTCACACCGACCGTTTTGATCGACATGTTACACGACGGCGACCAGGATAAATCCGGACGCGTGATGCAAGCGATGCTTCAAATGACGAAGATCGATATCAAAGCGCTGAAAGACGCGTATGAGCAATGATTTGGTTCGGGGGCAACTTCGATTTAGACGAGTAACCACGCGGAAAGAACGCGCGTTAGAAGTTTCCCTTCCATTCGCGTTATTCGTGCGTTTTGTGGCTGAAATTCACATATGAGCAATGTTCGCGTTTTAGTCGGAACAAGAAAGGGCGCGTTCATCCTTACGTCGGATGGCGCGCGCAGACGATGGAAGGTCAGCGGTCCGCATTTCGCGGGCTGGGAGATTTATCATATGAAAGGGTCTGCCGTTGATCCCGACCGGATCTACGCGTCTCAGACAAGCGCGTGGTTCGGGCAGATCATTCAACGTTCCGACGACGGCGGCAAGACGTGGAATCCGCCCGGCACAAAGCCGGAGGACTTGATGACGTCGGACGGGATGCCGAAAAGCGAAAGCAACATGTTCGTTTACGATGCTTCGTCTGAAACGGGGAAACCACTGACGACTCACCAGTGGTACGACGGCACGCAGCATCCCTGGGAGTTCAAGCGCGTGTGGCATTTGGAACCATCGCTGCACGATCCCGATCACGTTTATGCGGGTGTAGAAGATGCTGCGTTATTCCAATCAAAAGACGGCGGAAAATCGTGGCATGAATTGGCAGGACTCCGGGGCAACGATACCGGTCCGAAATGGCAGCCCGGCGCAGGCGGGATGTGTTTGCACACCATTCTTCTCGATCCCAACAATCCCGAGCGAATTTCCATCGCAATCTCGGCTGCCGGCGCGTTTCGCACCGACGACGGTGGAAAGACATGGAACCCAATCAATCGCGGGCTGCACTCGCAATACATCCCGGATCCCAACGCGGAAGTCGGTCACTGCGTGCATCGGATCGCGATGCATTCGTCGCGTCCGAACACCTTATTCATGCAAAAGCACTGGGACGTAATGCGTAGCGATGACGCGGGCGGTTCGTGGCATGAGGTCAGCGGCAATTTGCCGAGCGATTTCGGATTTCCGATCGACGTTCATGCGCATGAGCCGGAAACGATTTACGTCGTACCGATCAAGAGCGATTCGGAGCATTACCCGCCGAGCGGCAGATTGCGCGTGTATCGCAGCCGGGCAGGCGGCAACGATTGGGAAGCGCTAACGAAAGGTCTGCCCCAACGGAATTGTTACGTGAACGTGTTACGCGACGCGATGTCGCTCGATTCGCTCGATCCCTGCGGCGTTTATTTCGGAACCACCGGCGGGCAAGTTTACGCCTCCGTGGATGCGGGCGATAAATGGAAACCGATCGTGCGCGATTTGCCTGCCGTGCTGTCAGTAGAAGCGCAAACATTGCCATGATTCGCGTTATTCTTCCGCCTAATCTGCGGACGTTGGCCCACGTCGATGGTGAAGTAGGACTTGAGCTCAACGGAACGTTGACTCAACGCGTGCTACTGGACGCGGTTGAAGCGAAGTATCCGATGCTGCGCGGCACAATGCGTGATCATGTGACGCAGCTTCGCCGGCCAATGGTCCGTTTTTTTGCGTGCGGCGAAGATTTGTCTCATAAACCACCCGATGCGCCGTTGCCTAGCGCGATTGCGAATGGGTCGGAACCATTCCTGATCATCGGCGCAATTGCGGGTGGGTAGATAATCCCCGTGATTTTGCAGGGCCGGTCCTGTTCGATGCGCCCCGAAGATCGCAGCGCTTGATTGCATCGCTCACGCCGAACCGATATGCTCCGGCGCATGTCTGCAAAAGCGGATGCAATTCAGCAGGAGAAAAACACGCAGCAATTTGGGAGCGCGATCCGTGCTGAATTTCCGCTGCTCGTCGGGTTGGCTACGTCTGCGATGTTTCTCGCACTTGGAGACCAGTTGAATGAAGTCACTACGCATCCTTTGCCGCTGATCGGCATCTTTGTCTGGCTTTTTGCCGTGATCCTTTGGTCGGCCATGTGCGTGGTGCGGCATGCCGATTGTCTTGCGATCAAACTCGGCGAGCCGTATGGAACTTTGATCCTCACGCTCTCCGCGATCTGCATCGAGGTCGTAATGATTTCCACGGCGATGTTACACGGCGCGAACAATCCGACGCTCGGACGCGACGCAATCTTCGCCGTAATCATGATCGCACTCAACGGCCTTGTGGGTCTATCTCTGCTGCTTGGTGGGCTGCGATACCGCGAACAGCATTACAACATCCAGGGTGTCAATGCCTACCTCAACGTGATCATGGCCCTGGCTGTGCTCGGTCTGGTGTTGCCAAATTTCACTACTTCGACCAGCGGCCCAACCTTTTCTACCGAGCAAGAAATTTTTTTCGCGGCGGTGTCGTTGTTGCTTTACGCGATCTTTCTGCTCATCCAGACGCTACGCCACCGCGGCTACTTCCTGGATGTAAAAGAAACCGCGACCACGCATTCGCCGCATCATTTAGCTCGCGTGCGGTCGACGAGTTTTCACGCGCTGATGCTGCTTTTGTACTTGGCTGCCGTTATTTTCCTTGCGGAGAAATTCGCCATTCCCTTGGACAACAGCATCGAACAATTTCACATGCCACAGGCATTTGGCGGCGCGGTCATCGCTGCGCTGGTGCTCTCTCCGGAAGGATTGGGCGGGATTACCGCTAGTCTGCAGAACCAACTGCAACGTTCGATAAACATTCTGTTCGGGTCAGTGCTCGCCACGATCGGGCTGACGATTCCGGCAGTGTTGATGATCGGGTTGCTGACGAAACGGTCGGTCGCCCTTGGTCTAGAGGGTGGCAACCTACCTCTGCTGCTCTTAACGCTCGCTGTGAGCGTCGTTACGTTTGCGAGCCGGAAAACCAACATTTTGCAAGGGTGCATTCATTTGCTGCTCTTCGCCGTTTTCGTGCTTCTGATTTTTGCGCCCTAACAAACGAGCTATTCGCGGCAGCCGACCCGCGCGGATCCTTATGTCGGTCTGTGCATCACGACAGCGTCGGGCCGTTGTTCAGCGACCTTGAATCCAAATCGCTCGTAGAGACGCAACACCGGTTTGCCAGCCACGAAGCTGACCGTGATCGTCGAGTGATCAGGATTTGCGCGGACCAACTGCGTCAGCAGAGCCGTGCCGATGCCATGCCTGCGGTGCTCCGGTTTCACCGCTAGTGCAAGCTCCGGCGACGCGTCAGATTTGTCGGTCGGCCGTCGGAGCCAGGCTGCGCCCAGCAAAGCCCGATTTTTTTTGTCATGCGCAACAAATCCAGTATCACCGACGCGGCCCCAGCCTTCCACGTAACGGGATATCTCTGGGCGGCGCACGACATCGCGAGACGGCGGTTCGCTTTTTCCAGCGGAGGACAAGCCGTAATACAACATCTCCCAAAGAATGGGTTCATCCTGGCATGTAAGCTGGCGAATCTCGTAGTCCATCGGAGGCGAAAACCGGGTTTACTATAGCCAGTGCGCGCAAACACGAAACTACAGAACGCTCACCAGTTTGACGCAAGCATCTCTATCCAGGATAATTCTCGCTGGACGAGCATGATGTGACGCGAATATTCCCCGCAGCAGAATCTCAAAAATCAGAGTTGACGTGCATCGACTCACTGCTAGTGTGACTGTCCCGCGCGAAGCGGGACTCCTTTACTTTGGAGTGCGTTCTACGTACATTTTGGGACTGCAAATTGGCTCAATTTTGTCCCGCTTAACCGCCGTAGCTTTAGCAAAAGCGGTCCATAGCGATCAAGATTGAGTTTTTTTGTCGCCTCGAATGTACAGAACGGCTGGTTCTTTGACATCTACATACAGGGTAGTAAGAAAATACAACTTTAAGAGCTGAGTCTGAAATCAAGACGCTGCCGCAAGGCGGCGAGAGAGTTTCAGTTATCAAAGAATCTCGGTCGAAAGACCGAACAGATTGATCAAGCTACAAAGAGCGCATCATGGATGCCTTGGTGCCAATAGGCGATGAAGGACGTGGTAAGCTGCGATAAGCTACGGTGAGCGGCAAACACGCTTTGACCCGTAGATTTCCGAATGGGATAACCTGAGCAGGGTAACACTTGCTCGAGTTTCTGTGAATCCATAGCAGGAACATCGCGACACCCGGTGAAGTGAAACATCTCAGTAACCGGAGGAAAAGAAATCGAAAGAGATTCCGTCAGTAGTGGCGAGCGAAAGCGGAACAGGCTAAACCGGTCGATTTATCGATCGGGGTTGTAGGAGCCCGACGTGGTAGTGCAAAGGTTAGGTGAAGCTTCTGGAAAGCTGCGCCATAGAGGGTGAAAGGCCCGTAACCGAAAACCCGAGCACGCCTAGGGATTTCCTGAGTAATACGATGCACGTGAAACTTCGTATGAATCTGCGCCGACCACGGCGTAAGCCTAAATACTAATTGGCGACCGATAGTGAACAAGTACCGCGAGGGAAAGGTGAAAAGAACCGCTGCGAGCGGAGTGAAATAGTACCTGAAATGATGTGCTTACAAGGTGTCAAAGCCGGCGCAAGCTGGTGATGGCGTGCCTTTTGCTTAATGAGTCTGCGAGTTACTATCAGTGGCAAGCCTAAATTCTTCTGGAATGGAGGCGAAGCGAAAGCGAGTCCGAAATGGGCGTTCCAGTCGCTGGTAGTAGACCCGAAGCGGAGGTGATCTACCCATGAGCAGGATGAAAGTTGCTTAACCGCAACTGAAGGTCCGAACCCGTGAAGGTTGAAAACTTCTGGGATGACTTGTGGGTAGGAGCGAAAGACTAATCAAACCCCGTGATAGCTGGTTCTCCCCGAAATAGCTTGAGGGCTAGCCTCGTGTGCTGACCTGCGGAGGTAGAGCACTGGATGAACTAGGGCCCATACCAGGGTACCGAACTCAATCAAACTCCGAATACCGCAGGGCGTAACACGGGAGTCAGTGCGTGAGGGATAAGCTTCACGCGCGAGAGGCAAACATGCCAGACCAGCAGCTAAGGTGCCCAAATGCCGTTAAGTGGAAAGGATGTGAGGTTGCTTAGACAGTGAGGATGTTGGCTTAGAGGCAGCCATCATTTAAACAGTGCGTAATAGCTGACTCATCGAGCGATCTCGCGCCGATAATGATTGGCGATAAACGGCATACCGAAGCTCTGGAATACATTTTGGTTCGCCAGAATGGATTGGTAGGGGAGCGTTCTTAATGCATCGAAGCGCAAGGGTAACCGAGCGTGGAGCGTTAAGAAGTGAGGATGCAGACATGAGTAGCGATAAGACAGGTTAAATTCCTGTCCGCCGTAAACCCAAGGTTTCCTGGGGAAGGTTCGTCCTCCCAGGGTTAGTCGGGACCTAAGTCGAGGCCGAAGGGCGTAGACGATGGACAGCAGGTTTAATATTCCTGCACCGGCTGTGGTTAAGTTTGGTTGTGACACATGAGTAGAGACAGGCCGCCGATTGAAAGTGACGGTCTGCCCGCAAGGGCAAGGACGGGGAGGCCTCGGCTGAACCGGATCTGTTAAAACTTGTGTCAAGAAAAGCGACTAAATGTTCCCACGGTTGCCCGTACCGTAATCCGACACAGGTGGGTGGGCATAATTGTGCCAAGGCGCGTGAGTGAAACCTCGTTAAGGAACTCGGCAATCTAGCCCCGTAACTTCGGAAGAAGGGGTGCCACCGTAAGGTGGTCGCAGTGAAATGGGTCAACCGACTGTTTACCAAAAACACAGCACTCTGCCAAGTCGTTAAGACGACGTATAGGGTGTGACACGTGACCAATGCGGAAAGATTATGGTAAGACGTTAGCCGCAAGGCGAGGCGTTGAACCGAAGTCCCCGTGAATGTCGGCCGTAACTATAACGGTCCTAAGGTAGCGAAATTCCTTGTCGGGTAAGTTCCGACCCGCACGAATCGTGTAACGAGTTGACGACTGTCTCGGAGAGATGCTCGGTGAAATTGTAGTGGCGGTGAAGATGCCGCCTGCCCGCAGTAGGACGGAAAGACCCTATGCACCTTTACTGTAAGCTCGTATTGTGTTCTGGTTCATGATGCTTAGCGTAGGTGGGAGACTTTGAAGCGGGGATTTCGGTTCTCGTGGAGTCGCAATGTGAAACACCACTCTTTATGAATTAGGATTCTAACCCCGATTCCTGTTAAGCCAGGCGGGGGACAGTGCGTGCGGGTCAGTTTGACTGGGGCGGTTTCCTCCCAAAGAGTAACGGAGGAGCGCGATGCTTGGCTCAGCATGGTTGGCAACTATGCGTTGAGGGTATGGCTATAAGCCAAGTTGACTGTAAGACTTACACGTCGAGCAGATGCGAAAGCAGGCCCAAATGATCCGATGGTTTAATGTGGAATTGCCATCGCTCAACGGACAAAAGGTACGCTAGGGATAACAGGCTGATCGGATCCAAGAGTTCATATCGACGATCCGGTTTGGCACCTCGATGTCGGCTCATCGCATCCTGGGGCTGGAGAAGGTCCCAAGGGTCCGGCTGTTCGCCGGTTAAAGCGGTACGCGAGCTGGGTTCAGAACGTCGTGAGACAGTTCGGTCCTTATCCACTGTGGGCGAAGGAAACTTGAGGGGTTCTAACCTTAGTACGAGAGGACCGGGTTAGACGCACTTCTGGTGTGGCAGTTGTTCCGTCAGGGGCATCGCTGCGTAGCCATGTGCGGAAGAGATAAGCGCTGAAAGCATCTAAGTGCCAAGCTCCTCCCAAGATAATGTTTCCCGGAGCGCAAGCTCCCTGAAGACCACGGGCAGACCACCCGTTTGATAGGTTAGAGGTGTAAGCGCCGTGAGTCGTTTAGCTGACTCATACTAATCGGTCGTGCGGCTTGATCGCTTT
>JBARAJ010000279.1:0-2485 GCA_049791915.1 Candidatus Udaeobacter sp. | reverse complement strand
TTATCGCAGTTTACACGGATCACAAAACTTTGTAGAGGGGTGTGTGCCAAACGCCCTACCTCCGGCGGCTGACACAGCCGCCGCTACAACAAACGGTCTGTTACGTTTGCGGCTCGACTTTCACCTCGGTCTTCACCGAGTTGGCGATGAAGCATTGCTCGTGCGCGCCATGATTCATCTCCTCAATTTCCTGCGGCGTGGGTTGTTTCTCGCCGGAGAATTTCAGGCGCTGTCGAAGTGTGACGCGCGTAATGGCGAGTCTTCCTTCTGCATTCTTCTCCATAACGCCGACTGCTTCATCGCCATATTCGTCGAGCACGAACCTCTTTTTGCACGCAATGGCTAGAAACGTCAGCATGTGACAGCTCGACAGCGAAGCCACAAACGCTTCCTCCGGATCGACCAGATTCTGATTGCCCAGATACGCCGGCGCGGCTGACGCTTGCATCTCGTGCCCGCCGGGAAACTTCCAAGTGTGATCCCGTGAATATTTCTGATAGTCGAACGGCTTGTCGCCGCGTTGCCAAGTGAGAGTGACTTTATGTTCTGACATGCGTTTAGATAAAACGCGGCAGGGCGTGGGGCAAGCGCTTCGGTTGCGCACATCAATGCGCTGTGGCGTCCGCTGTCCTCAGCGGACTTTTCCGATGCGTGATCCGGGCTCTGCCGCCCCTCCATGCTACAGCCCTGCTTGCGTTGACCGGCGGCCTCTTTATTATCTCGGCTTCTGAAAAATAGCGCGATTAGCTCAGTGGTAGAGCACTTGCTTCACACGCAAGGGGTCGCTGGTTCGATACCAGCATCGCGCACCAGATTTTCGTTCACACCGCGGTAACTAAGACAGCACAAATTCCATGGCTTTGATTCAAGAAGTTCTCGAAACCGTCAGAAAACGTAACCCTCACGAGCCTGAGTTTCTTCAGGCGGTCACGGAGGTACTGGAGTCGATCCGGCCGGTCATCGATCGCAGCAAGAAGCTCCGAGACGCCAATATTCTGGAGCGTCTAGTCGAACCCGAGCGAATGATTCAGTTTCGCGTCCCGTGGATTAACCAAAAAGGACAGATACAGGTGAACCGCGGATTTCGCGTGCAAATGAATAGCGCGCTCGGCCCTTACAAAGGCGGGTTGCGTTTTCATCCGACCGTCTATGCCGGCATCATCAAGTTTCTCGCGTTCGAACAAGTTTTTAAAAACTCGCTAACCGGTTTGCCGATGGGCGGCGGCAAAGGCGGCTCGGATTTCGATCCAAAGGGGAAATCCGACAGGGAAGTCATGCGATTTTGCCAATCGTTCATGACCGAACTGTTTCGACACATCGGTCCCAACACCGATGTACCCGCGGGAGACATCGGCGTAGGCGGACGGGAGATAGGCTATCTCTTTGGCCAGTATAAACGTTTGGCGAACGAATTTACGGGGGTTCTGACCGGAAAGGGACTAAGCTGGGGCGGCTCGTTGATACGCGCAGAGGCGACTGGTTACGGCGCTGTTTATTTCGCGCAGGAAATGCTTAAGACGCGCGACCAAACGATCGAAGGCAAAGTTTGCACTGTCTCAGGCGCTGGTAACGCGGCGCAATTTACTGTGGAAAAATTACTCCAGTGCGGCGCTAAGCCTGTAACGATGTCGGATTCCAGCGGCTTCATTTACGACAAGAACGGCATCGATGAGGAAAAGCTGGCCTTCGTCATGAGCATCAAAAACGTCCGCCGCGGACGCATCAGCGAGTACGCTAAAAAGTTTCGCGGGTCCAAATATGTGGCCGCTCAGCGACCTTGGGGCATAAAATGCGATTGCGCTTTTCCGTGTGCGACGGAGAACGAGATCACAGCCGAAGACGCCAAGAAACTGGTCAATAACGGTTGTTATCTTGTTTCTGAAGCGGCCAACATGCCGAGCGTGCCGGCAGCGGTCGATCTGTTCCTTGAGAAAAAAATTCTGTTTGGCCCCGGCAAAGCCGCAAATGCGGGAGGCGTTGCTACGTCTGGTCTCGAGATGAGCCAAAACTCTATGCGCTTGCCGTGGCCACGGGAGGAGGTCGATTCGCGATTGCGCCACATCATGTCCACCATCTTCAAAAACTCCTGGGAGACTGCGGAAGATTACGGACAACCCGGCAACCTCGTAGTTGGCGCGAACATCGCCGGATTTGTAAAAGTCGCCGATGCGATGCTCGACCAGGGCGTGGTATGACGTGACTTCTGTATATCCCCGGGGGCACGTAAATCACGTCTCGAATTCGAATATCCAGTATATGAAAATACAAACGAAATGCTCGGTTCTGCTATTCGCTTTGGTTTCCGCGACGCTCGGCTTAGTAGGATGTGGAGGCTATTACAGCACCTACCCGGGCTATGGACCCTATTATGGTGGCTATGGTGGTGGCACGGTTTATGGCGGACCTTATTACGGGGGTTATCCGGGTTCCGTCACTGTGGAAGTGGGCGATCGGCCTTACTATCAGCATGGGGCGGGCTATTATG
>JBARAJ010000278.1:0-21576 GCA_049791915.1 Candidatus Udaeobacter sp. | reverse complement strand
GAAAGCACGTGCCGTCATCTGGCGCGAAACTGCTTTTGACGGTTTTGACGGCGCGCCTTCGATGAATTGCCGGAGCGAATCCATGTCGATGTAACGAGCGCCATTGATGCGGCGGCTGCGAACGGCGCCCGATTCGAGCCAGTTGTAATATGTCGAGCGCGACGCTGGCAGATAACTCTGCGCATCACGTATGCGCCCCCAACCAAGTTTCGTTGTTTTCACGTGTGCAGTGTAGCGGAAGTGCGCTTGCTCCCGTCTGGCGCGCCTTTTCGGGCATTTGGCGCTTTTCTCGCCACTTCTGGCACTTGGCGCACCTATGCAATGCGCTGCCGCTGGCGCGCTTTTTCGAGCACTTGGAGCAAAACAAGCTGCGCTTAGTGTCAAATCGAGCGGCGAAAATCTTTCAACGCCGGACTCTTCTCAACGCGCCAGCAAGGTTGGATGAACACGCGCGGACACTGCTAAACGCGCTCGTTTATTTCATGCGAAACCGTTATGCTTTTGCCTTCGCTCCCCGCTTTACCAAGGAAGCGACCCTAACGGGATTCGAACCCGTGTTACCGCCGTGAAAGGGCGGTGTCCTGGGCCTCTAGACGATAGGGTCACAAAGCCGGGCAATATCGGAATGCCATCGTTCGGCGCAAGGCAAATTGGTAACCGAATTTGAACTGGGCGGACACGTCGCTGCAATCTAAACGGCGCCTCGCTTTCAGTGTCCGCATCCGAGCTCGTGAACCAGCTTGGCTGTCCGCGCAGTTCCGCCTTTGTGTTCGCTCAACGCCGCAAGCGCATTTTTCACGAGGCACTGGCGCAACTCGCTGTCGCGGAGAAGCCCGCCAACGGTACGCTCAAGCGAGTCGGTATCGTTAACCTGCATTGCGGCGTTGTTTGAAACCAGCGTTCTAGCCAGCGTTGCGAAGTTTTCCATATGCGGACCAAAAACGACAGGTTTGCCTGCGAGAATCGGCTCCACAGGATTTTGTCCTCCGTGCGCGGTGAGGCTTTTCCCGATGAACACCACAGTGGCGATGCCGTACCAGCGTTGAAGTTCACCAGTCGTATCAAGAAGCATGCAATCCGCATCCGCCGCGTTGCAGGTGAGCGCTTCGCTGGCGAGCGTCACGCGCAATGGCATAGCGTCCAATTGCGCGCGAATTTCCTGCAGTCGTTCGACGTGACGAGGCGCGATGAACAAGCGCAGCGACGGAAATTGCTCGCGCAACCGAAGAAAAAGTCTGGCCAGGATCTCTTCTTCACCACGGTGCGTGCTGCCACCGAAGAGCACGAGTGAATCCGGGCTAGCGTCAGGGAGCACGTCCCGCAGGGAGGTGGCTACAGTGTGGCTTTGTGCCTGAACGTCAGGGTCGAATTTGATGCTGCCGGTCAGATGCATCCGGTTTCGCGGAACACCGAGCGCCGCCCATCTCTCGACATCCCGCCGTTCGGGTACACACACCAAATCGAGAAGCCGGAACGTTGGCGCGACAAAAAACCGAAACCGTCGATAGCGTCGCTCAGAGCGCGGAGACAGTCGCGCGTTGACCAGCGCGAGAGGGATCCGGCGCGCGTGCGCTGCGGCAGCGAGGTTGGGCCAAACCTCCGCTTCAACAAGAACAATCCGCGCCGGACGAATAACCGAAAATGCATGGCGCATGATTGGCCAGTAATCCAGCGGCGTGTACATGACTTCGATCCAGGGCGGCGTAGTTTTGCGCGCCAACGCAAACCCAGTCGTTGTGGTTGTGGTGAGCACGCAGCGCAAATCCGGTTCGAGCACGCGTAACGCATTCGCGAGTTTCAACGCAATGTTCACCTCTCCTACGCTCACTGCGTGCAGCCATGTTAGGCGTTGGTTCGAAAGCCGGTTCCGCACCTCGCCGTCGTAAATTCCCAATCGTTGGCCAAATTTTTCGCGGTAACCGCCGCGGCGAATCATTTTGGCGAAATAGGCCGGCAAAAAGATCAAGAGTCCTAGCGGCCAAAGTAGATTGTAGATGAACCGAATCATTAGTTACGGATCGGCTCCAGAAACAACACTTCTGTTGCGCCATAAGTTTTCTGCCGAAGAACGCGCCAAAGCTTCGTTTGATGGAGAGTCTCGGTGGGCCTCTTCTCCAAAACGAAAATGCCGTTTGACTCCAGCAACTGTGGCAAGCTTTCGTTATTCAAAAGCGTCTCAGTATGGCTTTCGCCATGGTGGGTTTTTCCATAAGGAGGATCGGCAAAGATGATTTGAAATTTCTCCGCGTTCGATCGTTGACGTAGAAAATCAAAAGCATTCTGATGCCGAACGCGCCCTTTTAATTTCGTTTTGGCGAGATTTTTTTCAATTGCTTCTGCCGCTTGGCCGTCATCTTCAACAAATATTGCGGAGGCCGCCCCACGGCTCAGCGCTTCTATCCCGAGCGCGCCGCTCCCCGCGAAAAGGTCGAGCACTCGCGCACCAATGATCGCCTCACCCAAGCTCGAAAAGATAGCCGCTTTGACGCGGTCCATTGTCGGGCGAACACCGCGCTTCGGAACTGCCAGGCGGACTCCGCCGGCGCTGCCGGCGATGACCCTCATGGCGAGGCGACTGGACTTGGCGTCGCAGTGGCTTCAGGGAGCGCTGCCTCCGGTGGCAAAGAGGGCGAGGGCACAGCGGTCGTCGCATCTTCAACGGCCTTCTTTTTCTTTTTCGGCCGGTCCTTTTTTCCACCGAAGAAGCTATTGAGCATGCTGCTGATGTCCCGGCCGACCACTTGCTCGACTAAGTTCGTGCTGGGCCGCTCAACAGTGCCGCCGACCTGAAACTCGATGGCTGAATAGCCCGGGTCGTCGATGCGGTGAAAATTGTCGCGAATTGCTTTGAAAAGTTGACCACGAATTCTGTCGTTGATCGCGAGCTGCGAATTGAGTTGCAGCGCCCCGTCAAACCCAACTGTACCCGACGAGGTGAGACGAATATTAGGGGAACGCAAAACCAGCTCATCAATCGTGACCAGTCCCGGGCGTAAGTGATATTTCGCATCCGCCTGCTCCAGATTAAGCTCCTGCAGCTCCTCAATCTGCAAAATCTGGCCGAGTAACACGAGCAATCTGTATTGTTGGACGCGGCCCTGTCGCAGGGAAATTTCGCCTTTTCCAACAAGCGCCTCCGGATCGCTAGTTTTTCCCGAAGCTTGGAAACTTCCTTCCAACTTTCCCTTCACCATTCCCTTTGGACCACCGGCATTTTCGACAAGCTGATCAGCGAGCACGTCATGAAAGTCCACGCTCGTAGTGAATGGAGAATCCTCTGCCTCTGGCTGCATCGCAAAGTAACCGTTCACCTCGCCCCCCGCGACACGAGCAGAAATTTTCGAGAGCTCGAGAACGTCGGGCTCGTAGCGAAGGGGCGAGCGGAGTTGGTCCAAAAAAAAGCGGTCGCGCAATGAAACTCGGGCGACCTTTGCATCTCCCCGGAGCGCCAGCGCGCTACGAATGTTGGTGCGGAAATCCACTCCTGCAAAACTCGCAACGAGTCTCCCGGTTTGATCCAGAAAAGTGAAATCGCCGTCCGTCACAGTTACTCGTCGAACCTCCGGAGCAACGGCCAATTTGGGTTCGCGTCCGGGTGGTTCATCCTTAGCCAACGCTTTTGGTGAAGATGGAACGCTGGCTGCGTTCGTCACTGCGGGGGCTGTATTCGTTTCAACAACCTTTATTCCTGCTTCCGCTTGCGAGCTCGCCGGAGCCTGATTTGTCGAAACGGTCCGTGCACGCGCTGCTCGCGTATTAGGCAGACGCCATTTTCCTTCTTTGTTCTGCGGCCAGACAACCGTGGGACTAATCAGCGAAACTTCCTTGATCACCAGCCGCCGCGAAAAGAGCGAAAGGAAACGAACGCGCAGCCGGAATGTTCTTGCCTCCAGGAAATGCTTCGGCCCAACCGGTACGGTTTGCGGAATCGTGATGCCGCTAAGTTCAAGTCCGCCCCAGGGAGTGACGCTCATGCTGCGAATTTTGAGCGGAACGCCAAGGCTGCGACTCAGTTCCTGCTGAATCTTTCCTTGTGCCCCTTGTGATTGCACATACAGGTTCACGCCGAGCAAAACCACCGCACCGAGTCCAACCAATGCCCCCAGAGCGATCACTGCCAGCCGGCGCAATTTTTGCACCCTCAGACGTTACGCAGCCCCAGTTTGAAGCAAAGACCAAAGCCTAGTTGTCATACTGAGCGAAGCGAAGAATCTCAGATCCATTTTGAGTCAATCACCCAAACCAGAATTAGACCGAAGATGTTTCACTATGCTCAACATGGCAATCGGTACTGAGATGATTAGATAAGTCGTAGTTCCTTTTTCGCGTGACTGACATAGTTGTAATTCTCAATCCAGCCGCGGGAAATCTCGAAACTGTTCGAGACTGGCAGAAGCGAGTCGAATCAATCGTGGGACGTTGGCCGGTCCGCATCAGCTCACATGCTGGCGAGGCGGAAGCGCTCGCGAGACGTGCCGTCGAGGAAGGTTTTGGACGCGTGGTTGCAGCTGGCGGCGACGGAACCGTGAATCATGTGGCCAACGGAATCGCCGGCAGCGATGCTGCTCTGGGCATTCTCCCCATGGGCACGATCAACGTTTTCGCGATGGAGCTCGGTCTGCCCGCGAACGATCTCGAGCGTTGCTGGGAGATTGTCGAAGCCGGAAACATCCGTCTCGTTGATCTACCTAGCGCGAATGGAAAATACTTCGTTCAACTCGGTGGCATTGGCCTCGATGCGCAAGCCGTCAAAGAAACCACTCTTGCGTTCAAGCGCAGTCTTGGCCCGCTCAGCTATCTTATCTCCGCAGCCCACATCGCAGGGCGCCAACCTCCCCAGCTTTTAATCGAGTCGGAGGACGCGCCTGTGCGGGAAGGATCGTTTGTGCTCGTCGGCAATGGGCGTCTTTACGGCGGACCTTTCCCATTTTTCAAGCAGGCTGTTATCGATGATGGTTTACTTGATGTGGTTCTGTTCAAGCGCCTCGGGTTTCTAGAGATCATTAAATATCTCCATGACGTTGTATTCAGTTCCGATATCCGCGTTCCGGAAATTGAATATTTTCAGACTCGCCAACTCCGCGTAAGCAGCGAGCAGGACGTTCCCGTGGAGTTGGATGGTGAATTAGCCGGTAATTGCCCCGTTGACTTTCAGATGCACGAAAAAGCGCTTCCTGTGTTGTCTCCTCCGGCATCGCCGTAGTTCCTGTCTGAGCATCGCAGCAACTGGTTTTTCGCCCGGAACCGCGTGATGTTCTGCGCGATGCATCACCGTGCGGGCTGGATTCGGGAAAAAGCAGCCACATCGCTGAACCCTTCACAGGTAGAGACCACTTTGGTTCAGCTCAACGAACAATGGCCGGCAAATGCGATGTCCCTGGCCGAAATGGTCCAACAATTTCCGCTAGGTGAAGCGGCCCTACTGCATCTTCTGGCGGTCTCCAGCATCTGCGCGACGCGGTTGACGCGCAATCCTGAAACACTGCTGTGGCTTGCTCAGCCTGACGTGTGCCTCGCATCGCGTAGCCGCGCGGAAATGCTCGCTGAAGTGCATGCTGTGACGAGTGATTCTGGGGTCGACAACAATTTCGCAGCACTACGGTTTTGGAAAGGTCGCGAAATGACGCGCGTGGCCGTTCGCGAACTGGCTGCGGTCGCGCCGTTGGAGGAGACCACCGGGGAGCTTTCACTGATCGCAGAGATTTGCCTTCGTCGTGTGTTCGAATTTTGGGACACCGAACTGCGGCAACGTTACGGCTCGCCAAAAGCGGATTTTGCGATTCTTGCCCTCGGGAAACTTGGCGGAGGCGAACTCAATCACAGTTCGGACGTCGACCTTCTTTTTCTCTACAGCGACGAAGGCCAACTCACGCCGCACATTTCTTATCATGAGTTTTTCAATCGACTGGGAAACAAGATTCTCGAAACATTTTCGAAGCCGCATCCAGCCGGCTCGCTATTTCGAGCGGATCTGCGGTTGCGCCCCGAAGGCTCGGCGGGCCCTTTGGCCCGGGCTCTCGAGAGCATGGAAAACTATTACGCTGGGTTCGGCGAAACGTGGGAGCGAATTGCGCTCATCAAGGCGCGCGGAATCGCTGGCAGCCGCGAGTTGGCTTACGATTTCCTGCGGCTACATCAGCCATTCATCTACCCAAGGAGTCCAACGCCGGATCTGCTCGAGGAGATTGCGAACATCAAGCACCGCATCGAGCGCGACGTGGTTGGGCCCGAAAAGCTGGATCGCGACGTGAAACTTGGGCGCGGCGGCATTCGCGACATCGAGTTCGTGGTGCAAACGCTGCAGCTTATCCATGGCGCGCGTAATCCGTTTCTGCAGGAACCGAGTATGCTCAAGGCGCTCCGCGCACTAAGAGAACTGGATTTGCTCCCGCCCGACGAAGTTCTGGCACTGGATAATGCGTATCGATTCCTCCGCCGCGTTGAACACCGCCTGCAGATCGAAGCCGAACAACAGACCCACACTGTTCCGGACGAGCCCGAACCGCTGACCCGACTCGCGCGCAGCCTTCGGTTTTCGTCGGCCAGCGATTTCACGGCGGCACTGCAGAACCGAATGGGATTGGTGCGGCCCATATTTGAACGGATTATTTCTGAAAGCCCTGCGCAGAGCGCCAAAATCACTGTTGAATTTTTCAAGGATGCAAAACGAGCGGAAAAAGCGCTCACAGAGCTTGAACGAGGGGCAAAGAGTTTTCATGTCGCTACGCGAACTCGCCAGATATTCCAAAGGCTGCGCCCGATTTTGCTGGATCGGATTTCCAAAACTGCCGACCCCGATGCGACTCTGAACCAATTCCTTCGATTCGTGGAAAGCTATGGCCTCCGCAGTTTGCTTTTCGAACTACTTGTTACAAATCCGAAGTTGCTTGAACTGGTCGTGAAAACCTTCGATGCCAGCCGATTTGCGGGTGATCTTCTGATTCGACGGCCGCAACTTCTGGAAGACATCACCAGGGACCCAACCTTTGATGAACCGCGGTCGGTGGAAGAAAATCTAGGTCGGCTCGATTCGTTAGGCGCTAGCGCGACCAATCTCGATCCGATACGCGCTTACCGTCAGCGGCAATTCTTGCGCATCATTCTTCGCGATGTACTGGGACTCGTCCAACCAGCAGGAACGTTTGTCGAGCTTTCTGACGTCGCGGAAGCGTGCCTAGTTTTTGTCGCAAAACTCCTCGCAAGTGAGCAATTGACTATCATCGCGCTCGGAAAGTTTGGAGGACGCGAGGTCAGCTACGGCGCGGACCTGGACGTTTTGTTCATAGGCGAAGACGTTCGCGCCGCACAGAATCTTATGATCGCCATGGCGCAACCAACTGCGGAGGGCAATATCTGGGCGCTGGACGCCAGGCTGCGTCCCGAAGGAGAAAAAGGCCCTGTTGTCTGCTCCCTTGAAACCTACGAATCGTACTACGCCAGCCGCGCGCAGCTATGGGAGATGCAGGCTCTCACTCGAGCGCGTGCCATCAGTGGGCCGCTTAAAAATGAATTCATGGAAGTCGCAAAAGCCGCGTGGCGTCGCGCATCTCAGGATGCCGACCTTTTCATGAAAATCGATGACATGGTGAAGCGAATTCGGCGAGACCGCGGAAGCGGATCGGAATTTCTCGATTTAAAAACTGGAGCTGGCGGCATCATAGAAGCAGAGTTTCTCATTCAAGCGTTGCAGATGCGCGCAAACATCTGGGAACAGAATTGGGAGCGTGCGGTCGACGGATTGCACCAACGCGGGCATCTGGACAAGTCGGACATTGCGAAGCTAAAAAACTCTTACGCGTTTCTGCGCCGCTGTGAACTTGTGTTGCGTCGATACGACAACAGAAGCATTTCAGCGCTTCCGAGCGATCCAGACGAAGAACGAAAGTTTGCCATCCGTCTTGGCTATAATGTATTTGACACTTTCCGTCGCGACTACCTCACTGCTCGCGAGGCGATTCACACATTCTACCAACGGCACATTGCGCCGGCTTAACCGCGGTAACGATTAACGTTCGCCCAAGGAGCAAGTCGGGTGAATTCATCGCTCGAACGGCCCAGGCATTCCGTTCGTCCAGCGTGCCGTAAGTTCGCTTGTCACGATGATAAACAATCCAGTTTGTGGCGCGCAGAGGAACGATGAGGAACGGCAATGCCAGAAGAGAGCGGCGCTGGTATTTATCCACGGTCACTCTCAAATCGCGAAAACCAGCGCCGAGGAGAGCGTGCGAGAGATAGAACCAGCTCACCGGATTGATGTGACCGCGCGTGGTGTGAATTGCGGCTTCGTCAGGCGCCAGAGGGCCAAACAAATTATAAAAGCCGGACGATAAATAGCGCAGACGGGAGCGCAGATTCAAAATATTCGGGGTCGAAAATACCGCGACGCCACCTGGTTGAAGAACACGATAAATTTCCCGCAGGACCTCTCGATAGTTTTCCAAGTGCTCAACCGTTTCGATGCAGGTAACGAGCGCGAAGCGACCATCACTGTATGGAAGCGGTTCGCAATTCAGATCGACGGTGTGGATCGCGGCACCTGGAACGGAGAGCAATTTATCCGTGTAATCGCATCCGAAAGAACGAAACGGATAATGAGCTCGAAGCAGCCGCAATAATTCCCCAGTCCCGCTACCCACATCGAGGTAGTCTCCGCTGGTTGGCAATGCGGGCGAAGTCGCGATTGCGCGGAGGACTGCTTGATGAATCCCTGATGTGCTTAGCTCGGAAATCTCGCGCCGCCGCTTTATCCCAAAGATCTTTCGGAGCTTCTTGAAAACCTTTCGAGTGCGCACAGCGAATTGAGAACCGTCTCCGACCGCGCGTCGAGATCGGCAACCGTCTGCGAACCGATCAGCCCGGAATGCCTTTGAGCATCTCCGCGTTGGTCGGGAATTTTTTCACAAACATCAACAGTCGCTGAATTGCTTCCTCTGGCTTGTGTCCGGCCAGACCGCGCCGAATCAGATTGATTTTCTCGAGCTCCCACGGTTGCAACAACAGTTCTTCGCGGCGCGTTCCGGACAAAAAGATGTCGATGGCCGGATAAATCCGTTGATCGCTGATTTTTCGGTCGAGCACCATTTCCATATTTCCGGTGCCTTTGAACTCCTGAAAGATCAGCTCATCCATGCGGCTGCCGGTTTCAATCAGAGCCGTGGCGACAATCGTCAGCGAACCCGCTTCCTCGGTGTTGCGAGCCGCTGCGAAAATCTTTCGTGGAATTTCCATGGCACGCGCATCGATACCGCCGCTCATCGTGCGGCCGCCACCGCCCATGGCATTATTAAAGGCACGAGCCGTGCGCGTAATGGAATCGAGGAGGATGAACACATGTTTTCCAGCTTCGACAAGTCGTTTAGCGCGTTCGATCGCCAGTTGCGAAATGCGCGTGTGACTCTTTATGTCGGCGTCGTTGGAGCTGGCCATCAGCTGCGCTGTCGGATGCGAACGACGAAAATCAGTCACTTCTTCGGGACGTTCATCGACCAGAAGGATAATGAGTTCCATTTCGGGGTGATTCTTAGCGACCGCCTCGGCGATGTGATGCAACAGCGTCGTCTTGCCTGTGCGCGGCGGCGCGACAATCAGACCGCGCTGGCCCATTCCCAGCGGCGTCATCAAATCCATGATCCGCGTGGTGTAACGATCCGGGGCTGTCTCGAGCTTGATCCGTTTGTTCGGGTTGATCGTCGTTAATTCTTCAAAAGGGCGAAGCCCCTGATATTTCGTCGGCTCCTCGCCATTGATCGTCAGCAACTTCGTCAATTGCGGGCCACGACTGCCGCGTCGGATTTCGCCATTGATCCACATGCCGTCGCGCAGAGCGAAGCGACGCACAATTTCCGGGGTGACAAAGATATCCTGTGGCGTCTGGACAAAATTGCGCTTCGGATCGCGCAGAAAGCCGAAGCCTTTGCCGGAGATTTCAATGATGCCCTCACCGAATTCCGGTTCGACTTGAACCTGCTCGCCGGTTTCGCTAGTGCCCTCAGCGACTTCTCGGCCTGCCGTGCCGGGCTGATCTAGAGTCTCGACCGCGACATCTCCGCCGGCGTTATTGGCGTTTACGGGAGAAGAATTTGGCGATTCTTCGGAATTACCGGGCCTGAACCGCTCGCCGCGGTAACGCCTTCTCGGGAATCGGCGGCGCGGACGAGGATGGCGTTGCTCCGGCGAAGCGGACTGAGTTTCCAGCGGCGCAGGCTGCTTTTCGTTTTCTTCGTTCATAAGCTAAGATTGTTCGCTGCAGTTGGGGGGCAGCGCCCTAAAGGTCTTGTAAGCAGTAGTTTTTCAGGCCGGCAACTTGGCCAGCAATTCGTCGGGAATATCTAGATTTGAATAGACGTTTTGCACGTCGTCGTCCTCTTCGAGCTCATCACATAACCGCAACGCCTGGCGCGCCACGGTCTCGTCCCTGACCGCGACTGTGGTATCCGGGATAAACGTAAACCTTTGCCCATCGGTACTGACACCTGCCTCCTTGAGCGCTTCAGCTACGGCGTAGAGCTGATCATGGGAGGTCGTAATAACATATTGATCTTCCTCGGTTGTCAACTCCTCCGCGCCAGCTTCCAAGGCGATCTCCAGCAGCCGATCCTCGTCAATGATCGAGCGCACGACGGTGATCTGCCCCTTTCGGTGGAACATGTACGAGACGCTGCCACTCGAGGCGAGATTGCCGTTGTTCTGGGTGAAAATTCTTCGGATCTCAGCTCCGGTGCGATTTCGATTGTCTGTCGCGGTCTCTACGATGATGGCCACGCCGCCGGGCGCATAACCTTCGTAAGTAATTTCGTTGAGCTGTTCGCCGTCCTTGCCCTCGCCCGTGCCGCGTTTGATCGCGCGTTCGACATTGTCATTCGGCATGCTCTGGGCGCGTGCCGCCAGGATCGCACTGCGCAGACGGGGATTGGCACTCGGATCGCCGCCGCCGGTTTTTGCCGCGAGGGTGATTTCCTTTGATAATTTGCTGAAGATCTTGCCGCGTTTGGCGTCAATTGCGCCCTTAAAGCGTTTGACCTTCGACCATTTACTATGTCCCGCCATAGGTGTGCGGAGTTATTTAAACCTGAAAACTTACGAGCAGTGTTCACCTCGCGAGAGAAATGACTTGCGAGGGAGAAATTTACCGCGTCAATCAATCGCACGAAAACTTATTTCGTCAATCGTCGCTTGGCTTTCGCCGGCGCGTCAGCGAATGCTCGTATCGATGCTCATGTCCACGCGCACCGTCTGATTTGAAATGATCGTGAACGGTTGCTGTTTCGCGCGGACGTGGCCCTTAGGTCGCCGGCCTTGAACATCAAGAACATAATTACCCGGCGGCAGCGCGACCCGGTATTTTCCACTCTCATCCGCTGTAACCCGCGCGATTTCTTTCGCTCCCTCGCGGCTCAAAATGATTAATGGATAATCGGCGTAATTCTCAGCGGTGGTTTTAGATGGCGTTGCATCCGCAAGTTCGACTTCTTTGGGCGAGACAATTTTCAAATGTCCTTCCACGAAACCGGGCGGAGCGGCGGCAATCAATGCGCCGCCAGCGAGCACCAAAAAGACGCAGGCGGAAACCAGGTATTTGAGAACAGATGACATCACTGCAAAAAAAGGGCGGGATAGATTTTCACTATCCCGCCCAACACTAATCCAGGGTTAAGGCAGTGTCAGTTGCCAGGCGCTGCGGCCGTGTGTAGCCGCATAGAGCTTCCGCGCAGTTGTCGCTATCACGATGCCGTTGACCTCGACCATGGGAAGGCCAGGGGCTGCCACCTCCCAATCGCTCGAGCCGTTCGCCCGCTTCAGAACGCCCCAGTCGTTGGACGCATAAAGATCTCCGGTGACCGAATCAAAGGCGACGCTCGTTGCCGGGAAGTCCGGGAAGGCTGTCGCTCCCGATCCATCCAGGTTTGTCCAGGTAGCTGTGCCTAGCCCCGGATTGTACCTCACCGAGAAGATGTGTCCGGGCGTGGCTGGGGTCAGTGAACTGTAGCTCGAATATGAAATCCAAGCGTGGTTCGCGTCTGCAGGATCAACGAAGATAGTGCTGACAAACCGCGGCGGGCTGTTTGCAGCAAGCGAATCAAGCCGCGTGTAAGTAACGCTGGTATTCGTTGTATCGGCATTCGTAGAGATGAAAACCCTTCCTGTCGTCGTCGCAGCCCATAAGGTCGAGGTATCAGAGGTACCACGTGCGACCGCCGCGACATTTCCGCCAGCAAGAGTAGTACCCCGATAATCTGCCGCGCTCGCGGTCAAATCTGTTGCACCCATCGGTCCAATCTGGACGAAATCACCGCAGGCGGGATTCGCACCCGATGTCGTAAACTCAGGGCAATTGGCTTCCAGGAATGTCTGGTTCCCAGCCCAATCCTGGGTCCGCCAGACGCTCAAAGAGCCTTGGAAGATCGTCCCCGCGCTCACAGGATCGGAGATGATGGGAGCATAAAACTGCGAGCCTTCGCCGCTCGCCACGATTGGGCCACTCGCAATGACCCACTTCGTTGGATCGCCGTTCTGGAAGTTCGCATCGTGGAAGTTCGAGGTGAACGAGTTAAACCGATTCGCGGTGTTGCCCACGTTGAAGCCGGACTGACCACCGTCGCCATAGATTACCTGCGGCCAGTTAGTCGTCGAATTGCTGGGTTTTTCGAATGTTCCGTTGTCTTGCGTGCCGCCCATCAGGTTATTTGCGTTTGATGGGTTAATCGAGACGCTTTGGAATTGCAGCGTTGAGAGTCCGTCATTGTAAGTTGTAAAAAGCTGCGTCGGAACTGCCGAGAGCATCTGGACGCAGGTCGCAAGATTGGTACCCGTCAGCCCGCGAGCGGTACATTGCGACGAAATATTTGTGAAATTGCCGCTCGAACGCACGATTCCGCCATCGCCGCCGAAGAAAGCGATATCGGTGCCGGGGACTTCTACAACTGCGTGGCTGTCTGGATGCATGCCGTTCGGCGCAATTGGATTTGGCTGGCAACAACTTCCTGGTGGTGTTGGCTTCGTCGTCGCGTCCCACGTCATATCGGTAAAGGTCACGCCGGAATCGGTGGATCGGATAAATGCGCGACCGTTGTTTCTGAAGCCGTACTGACTGTAGTTAAATGAACCACCCAGATAAATGACATTGGGTCTCCCAGGCGGTGAATAAACGACATTGTCGTACCAGCATTGCGCGCCAGCCGCAGGGTCACCGCAGTAGTTCAGCGTTTGGTTCGGCGCAGAAGACGCTTGCTGCAGTGCAGTCAGGTCGGTGAAACTTCCATTCGTCGCGTGCACCGCGTCATCGGTCCGAAACAAGTGGGCCTGATTCGCGCTACTAACGCTGGAGTTTCCCACGCCGACGTACATTCGCGTAAATCCGCCGGTGATTGGCTGAACAGCGAACGACGCCCGATCGGTATTTAGCGTGGCATTCAGTGCGTTCTTCATCTGAGTCCACGTTGAGCCGCTATCACTCGAACGCCACACACCGCCTCCAACGTTGTTCGGGCAGACATTGTTAGACGGGAACGGAGCTGCATACACTATGCTCGCCGAATTCGGATCCAGCGAGACTTCATGAACGCCGCGCGTTGAGCCGAAGCTTGACTGGATGATTCCCGCGCTGCCCGGAAGATCCGGATTCACACAAACGTCCTGGGAGTTAATCAATGTAAAATTCGCGCCACCATCAGTGGACTTCCAAAAGCCAAATGGCGGCAGCCCGGGAGCAAGGCTTACTGCACCCCCACTTGTAACGGAGCTAACGCCACGCACAGCGCGAACGGAGCCAACGTACATGGTATTTGGATTGCTTGGATCAATAATAATCGAAGAGATCGCCCGGCCGTCGAAAGCGGGACCGCTATAAGCGGGCGCTGTCTGCATGCCCCCATGCCCAACGGCGCAAGTGCAGTCCACGCCTGAACCGGCGGGCACACTCGTGTTTGCGGCCAGATGCGTCCACGTGTCGCCGCCATTGGTTGATTTGTAAATTCCAAAACCCGCCTCCGAATCGGCCGACGCATTGGGTTCGCCCGTCCCAGCATAGATCGTGTTACCCGACGGGTCGCTCGGATCTATCGTCAATGTACCGATCGCATTGGTAGCGAAACTGCCCGAGATGAATTCCCACTGTTGAGCGGGGTTGCTTTTCAGTGCCTTGTCGGTTCTCCAGACGCCGCCCCCAGCTGATGCCAGGTAAAGGTTGCAGTGGCCCTGGCCGCAGTTCGGCGCGAGAGCAAAGGCGGTGATTCGACCGGAGGTTGTGTAAGGAGCTCCGCTGAAAGTCAACACGTTCGGATCGTTGGCCGAGGTCGGACCGACGAGCGTCCACTGCGAAGCTGCCGTCGGGCGCTGCAAGGGACCTAGCCCGCTGGTCGCTACTCTGCTCGCTGCCCTTGCCCTGACATTGCTCCAAGCATGCTGCGCCCTTCGCGTCAATTCGAACGGGACGTACGGAGCTGAGCCCGCGCGATTCGCATAATCTTCTTCAGCTGCAGCTGTTGGCCCGCCGTCTTGTTCAGGTCCAGGCTTGGCTATTTTGTTCCTGAACAGTTGAGCGCGACTTGGATTGAATTTATTAATCGCGCTTTTGCTGTCTGATTTCGCCAATGACGGGCTTGATGGTTTCACCGCGACGAACGCCATTGCGGCCGCCGCGAACAATAGCGTGCCCGCACTTGCGAAGCGGACAAATGAGGACAAACGATTTCGGCTGAATGAATGTGGAGTTTTCATGGTTAGTTAGGTTTTGTGGGAGGGCTAAATAGCCAAGGGAAGTGCAACAACGTCAAGGCGTTTAACCTTACATTTCTGTAATACAAAACAGCGTGTTCTGGTTACTGATCTGTCGGCATTGGCCCGTGCTCGTTTGGGAATCAAGATCGGCCTAACAAGCAGACTTCAGCCGGAATAATTTTTACTTCACAGCTTCTCGCAAATCTTTCATTCTTGTTCGACATGAGAATTCTTCTGGCCGGAATACTTGGTGGAATCGTGATGTTTATCTGGACGTCGATCGCGCATATGGCGCTGCCGCTGGGCGAAGCTGGGATTGATGAGATTCCAAATGAGTCAGCGGTGCTTGGCGCGATGCAGAGTAGTATCGGTGACAAGACCGGACTTTATATTTTTCCCGGCCTCGGCGTTGGCACAAACGCAACGCGCGAAGAAAAGAGCGAGGCGATGAAACAGATGCAGCAAAAAATAAGCGCGAATCCTTCCGGCATTCTTATGTATCATCCGCCCGGCCGTCCGTTCGCATTTGGCAAATCGCTCGCTGTCGAATTCAGCACCGAAGTGCTCCAGGCAATTCTGGTAATTTGGCTGTTGGCACAGACGCGCATCGGCAGCTTTGCCGGCCGAGTCGGTTTTGTTCTGATTGCCGGAATTCTGGCCGCGATAACAACCAACGTTTCGTACTGGAACTGGTACGGCTTCCCCGGCGTCTACACCGCCAGCTATATTCTGATCGAGATTGTCGGTTTCTTTCTTGTTGGAGTTGCTGCCGCGCTGGTGCTGCGAAAACGCGGTCCGGCAATCTGAAACTCTTGTTAGTCAGTACCTGATCGACGCCTAAGGTCACGCACTGTTAATGCCGGCCGACCATTTAGAATGCCGTATGTTGCCTCTGCGGTTCCGTCGCTGGTTTTAAACCGTCGCTCCTTGCCGGTGCTGGTCGCCACCCATTTGGCAGAGGAGTTTGCCTTCAGGAACTTCGCAATTTCCTTTTCGGAAAGATCTTTGCCGTCTGCGCGGGAGTAGCTTTCCGAAATGCTCCGTTGGTTAGCAAAGGTAACCATGTAGAGATAGCGATCCTTGGCGTAGACAACACTTACTGTTCCGTCGTCCCGCAAGCGTCGTTGAACGATTGAGCCATACGCTTCTTCAATGATCTCACTATTGGCGCCGAGATTTGCGGATGCCGAGCTTGCCATTACGCACAAGGCGAGAACCAGTGTGATCGACTGTTTCATATGTTCCATTCTAACATTTGGAAGCAATCCGCAACCGGATTGCTGTCTTCGATTCCTAAGGTCGGAAACGCCTGTTCCTTTTGCAAACCCCGCCAAAGCGCGCATGATCGGAGCATGAGAGCAGAATCACTGTCTCGTGCTTTTGCGCAGCTTTCTACTCCGCTGATTGCGGATGCTGCTCTACGATTGAAGATTCCTTTCCGAATCAGTCCGCCTGGCATTCGGCCGATAACGCCGAATCAACGTCTCGCTGGCCCGGCGCTGCCGGTCAGACATTTTGGGAGCGTCGACGTTTTTTTGGAAGCAATGCAAGGTGCGCAAACGGGCGACGTTCTGGTAATCGATAATGGCGGCCGTCTGGACGAAGGCTGCATTGGCGATCTAACCGCTCTTGAAGCTGAAGACTGCGGGCTTGCTGGAATCATTGTCTGGGGTGTGCATCGCGACACTCCAGAGCTGAGACAGATTCGGTTGCCAATTTTCAGCTACGGGATGTGGCCGTCGGGCCCCCAGCGGCTCGACACGCGCGATTCCTCGGCATTGCACTCGGCGCGCTTCGGGAATTTTGTCATCGAACGCAGTGACGTGGCTTTTGCGGATGACGATGGTTGCCTGTTTGTCCTTGCACAACACGCCGATAACCTGCTCTCGGTCGCACAGGAAATCTGGGAACGAGAACGGCGTCAGGCGGAGGCGATCAAGAGCGGGCGCTCGCTCCGTGAACAGTTGGACTTCGCGCGATATCTCGAGAAGCGCGCCGTCGATCCGAGTTATACGTTCCGGGAACACCTGCGTAAACTAAGCGGCGCCATCGAGGAATAGGATAGTCACGACTCCCAGCAGACGCTAGAAGCAAGGAGATCCCCCATTGCCTATGGCCAGGAAAAGCAAAGCTCGACGACGGGCTGTACAGATCGAGGTTCGCAAGTCCGGCGTGCACGGCCGGGGCGTTTACACCGCGCAGTTCATTCCCAAAGGCACGCGCATCATCGAATACACGGGCGAACGCGTCTCCTGGGAAGCCGCTCCCGACGACGTGGATAATCCACACACGTTCAACTTCGGTCTGGACAACGGCGACGTAATTAATCCAGAAGTTGGCGGTAATGACGCGCGCTGGATCAATCATTCCTGCGACCCAAACTGCGAAACGGTCGAGGAAGACGACCGCGTCTTTATTGATGCAATACGCGACATCCAACCCGGCGAGGAACTCCTTTATGATTATCACATGGAACTCGACGAACCGATCACCGAATCAGCCAAAAAGAAGTTCGCCTGCCACTGCGGTGCCTCAAATTGCCGCGGCACAATGATTGAGCTCCAGAAATCCTGCGAATAGGCAAAACCTATCGCGCCTAGACGAATAAAGTCTTTCAATCCGTCCTCCGACTGTGGCCGGTTAGGGGATGGAAACCAGAATACCGATAGGACAGCGCATCTCACGCTTCCTCGAGGAACGATATGTGCACAGGGCGCGACCTCATTATCTACCTGAGGTCGTGGTCTTTGGCGTCATCCTGATCCTCGCCGTTTGGCCAATGTTATCCATGGTAACGACGGCGTTGGAGACGATGAGATAAGCTTAGTTTTTCACGTCGTCAGCTGTCGACGAATCTTCGCCGCCTGACAATAAAGCTGCGGCCTCGCGGTGGAAGGCTGCCGCCGCTTTGCTCTGAAACCGTAGCGGGTTGTGAAGAAAATTAAGTTCCCGCTCTGGGACTGGCGGAGCGAACGGAAGGCTAACACATCCAGGGGTCTCCTGATGTTTCACCATCATGTGCGGCACGATTGAGACGCCGATGCCAGCCGCGACCATGTGCGCAATGGTCGTGAGCTGGCTACCGGCCAGCCCAATCTCCGGACGGAGACGACGTGACTCGAGCAGGTGATGCACTTGCTGAGACAGGCAGTGCATCTCGTGGAGGAGGAGGAACCGTTGTGATTTAAGATCGTCAAGCTCTACGAGAGTCCGCTTTGCGAGCGGGTCCGCCTCGGGCACCAGCGCGAGCAATGGTTCGTGCCCTAACGATTCGCGTCGCAGACTTGGACTTGGCTGGCAAGTGGATGCCAACGCCACATCCAGCTCTCCGGCTTCGACGCGCCGCGTGATCCCGTCGGTCACATCCTCCACAAGCTCCAAAGTCACTTCCGGATAATCTTTGTGGAATTTCTTAACCAACTCCGGGAGCACATACGGGGCGATGGTGGGAATCGCGCCGACCGCGAGCTTCCCGGTGACCGCCTCTGTGAGTTCGTCGACGCATCTTCGGGCATCCCCGATCGATGCCAAAATTTGCCGCGCGTATTCGATGAAGCATCGGCCCGCCTCGGTCAGGACGACTGACCTTGGCAAACGATCCAACAACGGTTGGCCGATTTCCGCTTCCAGCTTTCGAATCTGCTGGCTGAGCGAAGGCTGAGCCACGCGCACCTTCGCAGCTGCGCGGGAAAAGTTCCCTTCATCCGCCACCGCGACGAAATAACGCAGTTGATGAATCTCCATAAATAACTCCGGGTGGAAGAAGACTCACGGTAACGCAGGCATTGGTAGTTTGAAACTCGCTGGCTATTTCGCCAAGAGCGGACCGAGCGGTCGATGATCGACGCCACGCTGCCTCATTTCACATAAGTCTAATGTTTACGGCGTAGTCGCGCGCCCAGCAAAGAACCCACGATGGGTTTCATTTTGCGGTAAGATTTTTAGGATCTTGACTCGCGGGATCCTATCTGCGTATTGGACCAAAGGCCTATAGAGAATTCAAAACTGATTTTGTTTACTGTTCTTGTTGGTTTCACATGAAGAGTCGGTTTTTCCCGGATCAAATGCGAAATCCTGATGCGATTTGGTGCAGCGTTCTCTTTAGCCTAACGGTAGCGATTCTCTTGGGGTCCTGCGAATCGTATGGCCCGTTCCACCCAAATACGGCTACAGAACCGCTAAACTCAATACGAGGGCCGAGCGACGGGCGCTACAAATTCGCTTTCATCGAATTCGGCGATCAAGGCTCGGCTTTGGATACATCACAACGAGCGGTTGCCATCAACGCGATTCGCCAGGCGCAACGCCCTCTTCTTTTTGTCTACATCCACGGTTGGATGAACAATGCCAATTCCGGGGATGTTTGCCGATTTGAACACTTTATTGATATGATCTCGCGTCTTCCCGAGGTGACCCAGGCAAAGGCTAATGTGATCGGTGTTTATATCGGGTGGCGTGGCAAAGACCTTACCGTGCCAGGCTTGGATCTGCTGACGTTTTGGAACCGCAAGTTGACTGGCGGGTCGGTGGCAGCGCAAAACAGCTGTCTGGCTACTATTAACGAACTGGCACTGGCTGCGCGAGAGCCAGGAAAGCAGGTCCACCATTGCGTGTTGATGGGCCACTCGTTTGGTGGATTGGTCCTAAGCAATACAATTTCTCACTCCATTCTCGATGCCAGCAGCACGGGCGCGCGCAACGCGAGTCCCTGGGACATGGCAGTCGCGTTCAACCCTGCGGATGATTCCATCGGCACCCGGCAGTTGATGTCGGAATTAGACTACCTTTATAAGTATGACCCGACCCGTGGCGCTTATGTAGGCAGGAGTCCCGGAGCTGAAGAGGGTGCTGTGGCGAACGAGAACCGTCCCCTTCTCATCGTTCTGCAATCGGAGAACGATCAGGCGACGGGCAAATTTTTTCCAATAGGCCAGACTTTCGCCAACACTTTGAATCTTCATTACCACTGGGACACGGTTCCTGTGCCTGGCAGCAACGGACAAAAAGTATCGGAGGGAGAATTCCAGACTCACACGCCCGGCAACGATAAGTATCTGGTAAACTTTAACGTCGTCCCCTTGGGAGAAGCGACTGCGCCCTCGGGTCTAAACACGTATGAGAACCGGGCCTTCGAAGCCAATGTTAAACAAAATGTGCGCGGCCGAACCTTTCTCACCAGCGAAAAGAACAATGGTCACGAAAAACAATTCTGTACGGGTCCAGAGTACAATCCAAATGAGACTCGCCCTCCCACAGGAAACGAAGACTGGCAACGTTGGCAGTTTGTGTACACTGGCAATGCGCGCGTGCCCTGCTGGATCGTGCGCGTACCTAAGGAGATCATTTGGGGTCACGGCGGATTGTGGAGCGATAACTCAGTAGCGATGTTCGGGGCGCTTTACCGCATGCATTTTCCCTTGAATGCAGAAGGCGTGCCTGCTCCTTCTCAACCGATTCGTGTTCCCAAGGCCCCAGACACTCTAAAACTGAACCAGGACAAACTGCGCTGAAGCCGCACGACACGCGTTAACGCCGGCCTTTCCGGACGAAGAATTTTCAGTGAGCGGCAGTTGTATGGGCAAGCAGTTGCAGTATCCCGACACTCAGGCCGTTCCAGAAGATTTGAACTCCGATGGCTAGAAGGATAAATGCTGAAAGGCGCGTCAGAATGCTGGTGCCGGATTTGCCGAGCAACCCCACCAGTCGGTCTGCGTTGCCGTAGCAGACCACGACCAGCAAGCAGACGAGAAGCATGCCCGCAGCCGCGGCGATAAAGTGGAGTGGATACCCGTGTTCAAATCCGGGGCCGGCTTGATATCGCAAGTGGGCACCGAGCGTGATTGCTACGGAGATGGCACCCGGCCCAACCGTAAGCGGGAGAGTCAACGGAAAGAAGGCATGCTGAAGAGCGTCCTCGAGTGTTTCGGGGACTTGCTTTGAGAAAGAATCGCCATCTGGCTGATTGAGGAGCTTCCAGCCGGTCGCGGCCACGACCAAGCCGCCCGCGATCTGCACCACAAAAAGAGAGATGCCGAAGAAGGCGAGAATTTCACTGCCGAAAAGCGCCGAAACAATTAGAAGTACAAACCCGTAGGCCGCGATTTTGCGGGCCAATACTTTCTGAGCGGACTGCGGATACTTCCGGGTGAGGCCCAAAAAGATCGGAGCGTCGCCGAGCGGATTTACAATCGGGAACAGCGCTGCAAACGAGACGCCCAGGGTCTTGATGAAGTCGATGGCGCTGAGTTCCATTATGCTGGGTCAGCGCAGAGGCCCAGGATTAGATATGGGAACACGAATCATTGGGACTTTGGTGTGGAATAGAGTGAAACCAAGCGGGCAATCAAAACGGTCACATAAAGCAACCCGGTCATCGCTTCCATTGCTGCAAGCCAGCGCGCAATCTTTGAGACCGGCGTGATATCGCCGTAGCCGACAGTGCTTAGTGTGATGAAGCTAAAGTAGAAAGCGTCGAAACCTGCCATGGTCTGTTTTGTCCCGCCGGCCGTATTGAACGCGAAGGCATTTGGATTCACCTGGGCTACGAGCCAGTAAGCTACTGTCCACAACAAGCCCAGCATCAGGTAAGCCGAGATGCTCGCACAGAGGACTTCGGTGTTTACCGAAGGCGCACGCAAAACGAACCGCAGCAAATTCGCCACTACGAAAGCAATCAAGGCGAGTCCTGCGACAAGAAACACGGGCGGTGGGACCAGGTCCGGTCGGAAATGACTGATCCACCTCCCGGCAATCGCCGGAATAGCAAGCACAAGCGCGATGAAGAAGACGCCTTTGCGATCCGCCACAGCAAAAACAGCGGACAGCAGCACCAGGGAAAGCAGAATCGATATAATAACATCC
>JBARAJ010000277.1:0-2932 GCA_049791915.1 Candidatus Udaeobacter sp. | reverse complement strand
GTCTCAGCGCCGACGTAGAAAACGGGATTTCCCGCGCCCTCCGCGGTGCCGCGCGCGAGTTCTTCGTGGCGCAATACGCCGAGGCAAAAAACGTTTACCAGCGGATTGCCATCGAAACTCTCATCGAAATAAATCTCGCCACCGATGGTAGGAATGCCGACGCAATTACCGTAATGCGCGATACCCGAGACGACGCCCGTGAAGAGCCGCCTGTTGGCGGCGATGTTCGATGTTTGACGTTTGATGTTTGATTGACTGATTGGCCCGAAACGCAAGGAATTCAGGCAAAACTCCGGGCGCGCACCCATCGTAAAAATGTCTCGAATGATTCCGCCAACACCTGTCGCTGCCCCCTGAAAAGGCTCGATCGCGCTGGGGTGATTATGGCTCTCGATTTTGAACGCGATTGCCCAGCCGTCGCCAATGTCGACAACCCCCGCGTTTTCTTCGCCGGCTTTCACCAGAATATTGGCACCGGTCGTGGGAAGCTTCTTCAGTTCTTTCCTTGAGTTCTTGTACGAGCAGTGCTCGCTCCACATCACGGAAAAGATGCCGAGTTCGGTGAAGTTCGGCTCACGCCCGAGGATTTTCTTAACCTGCTCGAATTCTTCCGGTGTAAGGCCGTGTTGTTTCACCAGCTCGGGTGTAACAACGGGATCGCTCTGTGGTGTTTTGCTCGTCATTGGCGTCCCATGTTAGCGAATTCGCGGCGCCCACTCAAATCGATGAAATCGCAAATCTCTCGAATCACGACACTACTGGGCGGGTCAAGATAAAACGGACAAGGAGCGTCCGTTGGAGTGCTGAGTCACGAACTGTGGAGGTAACTTAATCAAGAAGGAGGACAGAATGAAAAGAACAATTATTGCTTTGGTCTGCGGACTGGTTGCGCCATTGGCGTTTGCACAAACCAGCACAACCACGACCGAAGAAACCACAACGGCGACAAGACCGTCGACCGCAACGCAAACAACTACCAGCACAACTTACGAGGCGGGTACTGTAAGTACATATGAGCCTGGTAAGACGGTTGTCGTCAAAGGCGAGCAGGGCCCGGTAAGTTTCGCTCTCGGCACGGCTGCGAACATTGTCGACGCAACGGGCAAAGCTGTTACGGCACCATTGCGAGCCGGTCAAAAAGTCCGGGTTTATTACACCGGACCGACTGAGCATCGCACGGTCGAGCGTGTCATAGTCGAAGAATAAGCGAAACTGAATTCGCAAAATTGAGCTGCAGGATTCACTCTGAATCCTGCAGCTTTTTCTTTATCGTCGCTCTGCGAGCGCTTCGCACAGCGAAGCGGCTACAGCATTTGCGTTCGAACGCGAATCGCTGAAGTTTTCGTCCTCATGGCTTTCGATCTGAAAGAGATTATTGCTTCGCGTCTTGGCGAAAATTATCAACTGCACGAGCGGCATATAAACCGCACGCTCGTGGCAGCGCAGCGGGTCATCGGCTTCGACAAAGTCTATGCGCGCGCTGAGGGCGCATATCTCTACGACATGGATAACCAGCCGTATCTGGATTTTTTGAGCGGCTATAGCGTTTTCAACATCGGTCGCAATCATCCGCTGGTGAAACAAGCGATTCGCGACGTGCTCGATCTGGATCTTCCAAACATGGTGCAGATGGATTGTTCGCTTCTGAGCGGCTTGCTGGCTGAGGCCCTTGTGAAACGGACGCCGGCGCATCTAAATGCGGTTTTCTTTTGCAACTCCGGCACCGAGGCAATGGAAGGCGCCCTCAAATTCGCGCGCGCTGCGACGGGACGACAACGCGTTGTGTCGCTGGCGAGCGCATTTCACGGTCTGACACTAGGTTCATTGTCCCTGATGGGCTGCGAAAGCTTCACCGAAGGTTTTGGCCCGCTCATGGAAGGCTTCGACACACGGGTGTCGCTGGATGATATCGTTGAGTTAGATCGGCAATTGCGCGGGCGCGATGTGGCGGCATTTGTCATCGAGACCGTGCAAGGCAAAGGCTGTCAGACGCCAAAGTCAGATTTCTTTATTCGTGCCGAGGAACTTTGCCGCAAATACGGCACGCTGCTGGTCTCGGATGAAGTACAGACCGGCCTCGGTCGAACGGGCAAAATGTTCGGATTCCAGCATTGGAATTTGGAGCCCGACATCATCACGCTCGCGAAAACATTGAGCGGCGGTTACGTGCCATGCGGAGCAATTGTCACCCGCCGCGAAATTTATCAGAAGACGTTCAGCCGCATGGACCGCTGCGTTGTGCACTCCACAACCTTCGGTCGCAACAATCTCGCAATGGCGTGTGGGCTCGCGACGCTCGAAGTGATCGATCAGGAAAACCTGGTCGAGCACTCAGCGAAAATGGGCGCGTTGCTCATGGAGAGAATCGAAGGACTGAAGGCGAAACATTCCTTTATTAAAGAAGTGCGTGGCAAAGGCCTCATGGTAGGCATTGAGTTTCACGAACCTGGCGAGTTCAAGCTCAAGATGGCGTGGAAGCTTTTGCACAAGATCGACAAGGTGCTGTTCGCGCAGATGGTCGTAACTCAAATGTTGAGCAAGCACCGCATTCTCACGCAGGTAGCCGGTCACGAAATGGACGTGCTGAAAATCCTTCCGCCGCTTATCATCGGCGAAAAGGAAGTCGACATGTTCGCCAACGCGCTCGACGACGTGCTCACCGAATGTCGCAAATTTCCCGGTCCAATGTGGGAACTTGGAAACAATTTTGTCCGCGCTGCGATTAGTTCGCGACGGACAAGTGAAGCGCCCTCGGGAGTGTCTGCATCTGCTTAACGGAGCTCGGACGCTTGAATGCCCTTCGCATCTCCGAAACGTGCTGCCCCGAGTTGCGCGAACGTCTCGAGTTTGTCGTTGTCGATCTTTTGTTCGGGCGTACGTTTTGAATTAAACCAAAAAAAGGAGTTATCATGAGCACTGCTGTTGTTGAGGA
>JBARAJ010000276.1:0-4825 GCA_049791915.1 Candidatus Udaeobacter sp. | reverse complement strand
ACAACCCCAGATCGCTCAGACCTGGGTGATCATCGGGACGCCGCCCAAGCGGCCAATGATACTTACGATCTGACTCCTTGATTGGAAGATCGTTGATGCTGGCATACCTGCGCTGCATCAACCCATGGTCATCAAACTCCCAATTCTCGTTGCCGTATGAGCGGTACCAATGCCCGGAATCGTCGTGCCATTCGTAGGCGAAGCGAACGGCGATGCGATTTCCCTCAAAGACCCAAAGCTCTTTGATTAGCCGATAGTCGAGTTCTCTCGCCCACTTGCGCGTCAAAAATTGAATGATTTCTTCGCGCCCATTCGGAAACTCAGCGCGATTTCTCCAACGGGAATCGATTGTATAGGCGAGCGCGACCTTTTGCGGATCACGAGTGTTCCAGGCGTCTTCCGCCAATCGGACCTTCTGAATGGCAGTTTCGCAAGTGAAGGGAGGCAGCGGGGGACGTATTGCTGTCTCGGTTGAGCTCTTCGACTCAAGGTTATGCGTCTGCTGATCAGCTAATTTCGTTTCCATCGGTTTTAATTTTGGAGTGTCTCTCCCATCGGATTTGAATTGGTCTTGCAGCGTACTGCGTGGAAAGATTCAAAGAGCGTATTTTTTGAAGTGGTCGAGCGCCATCTAAGTGTATTGGCCGACCTCGATGAGGTAGCTATCGGGATCACGCATGTAGCAGCGCCATTCCCAACCGTGGTTGTCGAGCGGTTCGGTGAGGAAGAACGCTCCTTTGGCGCGCCATTGTTTGCAACAGGCCCAGATGTCGGCGACACGCAAGTTGAGGAAGCTGTTCACCCTGTTACTTTCCCGCTGACAATTCGGACGTAAAAGTCCTTCGATTTTTCCTGATCTTTCACGGTGAAGAAATGCGTGACGAAAAAGCCTTCGTTGGCAATCGGCGCGTCGGGTGTATTCATGCCTCTGCAGCCATGATGAGGCTTACGGCTGGTATCCCTCATTCTGCCACTGGGCGAACAACGCTAGCTGGTCCGGTGTCCAATAGGGTCCACCGGGTGGCATAGCTGGCGAATGGCCATCGTGCGGCGAAAGTGTTCGAAGCACTTTGTTAGCATGGTCCGGATTCGACATGAAGGTATAGTCGTCCAAGTTTATCTTGTAACGCTTCATGTGCGAAATATCGACGGCGCGAAACAATGGCTTGATGTCACGCGCGAATGAAACATGAGGCATATGTTCTCCTTTCTCCCGATAGGAAGCTTCGGGCAGTTGGGTTATCTGCACTAACACAAAATTCCATTTGCATTGTGGCTTATCTGGTTGATTGCGCGGCCGGCATCAATGGTGCAGCGCCGAAATTCTTACTAAAGCGTTTGCACCACACAGACACCGTACGGTACTTCGCCAAGTCTAGATCGGAGCCGAGAGTGTAGTTTTGGTCGCCGATGTTCCCCTTGATGAGTCCCAGATCGACGAACGCTGCATGTTCCACACTTGCGTCGTCCCTGGCGTCTTCGGCGGCCACCATGTAAACGTGAACTTCAGGCCCGTTAGATGTCTTGAAGTTCGTGAACCGAAGAACTCTGCTCCCATTCTCGATGCGATAGATCGTTGCGGTTCCCTCCGTTGGGTGCGTGCCGCTATGAAAAGTACCCGACTCAAGGATCTGTGTCGCTGAATCGTTGACCGCCGGAAATGCTTCATCGACCCGACGGTTGGTGAGAAGACGCTCCGGTCGAAACCAATACCAGCCGACGACCAAAGCGATGATGATTACAGGAATAACAACTCTCCACTTTTTGCTGTGTAGGTCTCGTGTGTTCATTAATTCTCCTTCATGCCCTACGGCGTAAAACCATGCGGCGGTCCCAGGTACGGGAACTCGTCTAGCAGATCGCCGTGCGGCCCTACTTTATCCTCCGTCACCTTCCCATTGGTGAGGATAGCCAGGAAGGCATCGGAGACGTCGTCGGTGAGTGCCCGGCCATTGTCCGGGAAGGACGCGGGTCGGGTGGGGTCATAGCGCAGGACGTCTGGCAACAGTGTCTCTGCCACCCGACTTGCTTCCTCCGGCTTATACCCACCCGCATGCTCCAGTGCATGCGCGAAAACGGCAACAAACCGGGCATCGTCCGCCGGCTCCCCAGCTAGGTAGGCAGTGTTCTGCTCGCCGGCAAGGAAGGGAGTTTGGTTCGGCCGCGCGCCGCGATCTGCCTGGACCCAGTCCCCACCTGCGCTGGTTGCCGGGATCAGTGTGCGAGCCCAGAGGCCAACCTCTTTCGGCCCCAGGATCGAGTTGGGAACTTCGAGCACGATGCTACACACGTCTTTGTCGGCGAAGAAATCGTTGCCGGTGAACTGCAGGTCGTTCAGGGCGCCCGCCACGTCGAAGAAGAAGGGATCACTGCGCCAGCCCGCGAAGAAGCGGTAGTCGCCAGCCTGCGTTACCCGTGCATCCCGCACGGTCGAGACTGGCGCTCCCTCAAGGATAATCTGGCCGTCATCGCCAGTCGCCGGAGCCTGTGCGCCATCAACGCGGCGCAGCGTCGCCGTCTGCGTCCCGCCGTTGGGGGATGAGAAGCGTACCCGGTACGTAATATCAGTGACGGCATCCCCGTTCGTGTCAATCTTAAGCTCGTACAGCGCCTCGGGAGCGAATGGCTCCGCGGTAGTAGGTCCCGGCGGATTCACGACAGCAGACGGGTGGGCGTTCATGATCAGAATCGACTTGGCAGCATCGCCCGGCTTCGGAAAGGCATACAGATCAGTGAAGTCCAAGCGGGCATCCCCGCGGGGAAACCCAAAGTTGGGACCGGAATAATGGTGTGACATAGATTATTTCCTCATTTCTTTAATTCGTGCTGATTCGAGGCTAAGCAAACTTTGCGATGGCAATTATTGTAGGCAAGGCGGAATTGATCCTGATCTGCTTGGTCACGTTGGCGCCTCAGGAATTCGCCGAATGTTTAGTTAGGAAGACTCGTTTCTCGCTCATCTATGTTTCCTTCTTCTTAGCGAAGTTCGTCGCATGTCATGCGCTCTCATGGCTGGTCCACATCGATCACGGCTTTGGCAAACGCCTCCGGAGCTTCTTGAGGCAGATTATGGCCGATCCCGCCCTTGATATCCCGATGCTCATATTTGCCTGAGAATTTCTTGGCATAGGAACTTGGGTCGGGGTGCGGTGCGCCGTTCGCGTCACCTTCCATGGTAATGGTCGGGACGGTGATAACCGGACTCTCTGCCAGCCGCTTTTCCAGATCATCATATTTCGGTTCGCCTTGAGCGAGAGCGAGACGCCAGCGGTAATTGTGAATCGCGATGTCGACGTGGTCCGGATTATTAAAGGCCTGTGCGCTACGCTCGAAGGTCGCATCGTCGAAGTTCCATTTCGGAGAAGCTTGTTTCCAAATGAGCTTCGTGAAATCGTGCCGGTTCTTATCGTAACCTATGCGGCCACGTTCGGTCGCGAAATAAAATTGATACCACCATTGCAGTTCAGCGTTTGGCGGTAAGGGCATCTTGCCGGATTCCTGGCTCCCGATGAGATAACCACTCACCGAGACCATCGCCTTACAACGCTCCGGCCAGAGTGCTGCGATGATATTGGCCGTTCGCGCGCCCCAATCAAAACCGGCGATGACTGCCTTGTCGATCTTCAGAGCATCCATCAACGCAGTGATATCGACCGCGACAACTGATGGTTGACCGTTCCGGAACGTCTCGGTTGAAAGAAAGCGCGTCGTGCCATAACCCCGAAGATACGGAACGATCACTCTGTAACCTGCCGACGCCAGCAACGGTGCAACATCGACAAAGCTATGAATGTCGTACGGCCATCCGTGCAGAAGAATTACCGGACGACCATTCGCCGGACCTGCTTCGGCGTATCCAACATTCAAGAGACCGGCATCGATTTGTTTCAATGGGCCGAACGATGTGTTCACTCCCGACTTCGTCGAAGTCGGACGAGCGGTGTTTGTTTCTTTCGATTGCGCGCGCGGGGAACTTATCAAACCAACACTCGCACCGGCAGCTCCCGCGGCCGCGATGCCTAAAAAACGGCGACGATTATATTTTGTTTTCTCAGACATATTTGTCTCCTCTCTTCTCACCTACCGCAGCGATTTGAACGCAGCCCGAAGTTCGTTGGTGAAAGGCTCCGCTTGTTCCCAGGCCCACGAAACCGAACTGAAGCCGAGGAAGGTGACGACAATTGGAAGCGCGTTTTTCATGACAGCCTTTCTTGTTGAGTTGAAAGAGGCTCGTCCGTAAACCCGGTCACTCTGTCAGGGCGAACCGCGAAGCATTGCTTCGCATCTAATATTAGTACAGGGCAAAACTAGGACACGGCCTGGGTCAGTCAAGATTGACCCTCGCCGACGATTAACGATTAACGGCAAAGCCTCCGCTCGCCCAAATGTTAAATAGCCTGCTCAGCCTGCCGCCGTGGTGGGCGAACGCTTGGAAAGCCCGGCCACGCCTTCGGCTGCGTTACGGCGGAGTTTAGACGCGACCCCAATTCTTGCCCCACAGTTCATTGCTAAGGCACACCGCCCGACGTATTCTAGAGCGAACGGGGAAATGCCCTATATCCGAATTGGAGGCGTCTATGAACCAGGTACAAGTCGAGCAGAAAACCTATCAGATGCCGCCGAAGGACGGCATTACCGTCGCACACTTTCTCACCGTCGCCGACGTCGAACGATCGCTTCGATTTTACGAAACGGTCTTCGGTAGTCGCATTCTGAGCAGGGGCGATAGCAAGGGCGCGCCGGGGTACATCCAGATCGCGAACACGTGGCTCATTGTCAACGTCGGGGGCGGTCCGACACCCGACAAACCATCGGTAACGCTCAG
>JBARAJ010000275.1:0-5814 GCA_049791915.1 Candidatus Udaeobacter sp. | reverse complement strand
TGCGTTACTTCAAAACCGATACAAGGGCGTCCACGTTGAAGTCTCCTATAGGAACGTCGCCAAAGGTTTATCCCTGGAACGGTGAATTCAAATGGAACAGCGTGGAGGGAGGCAAACAATACTGGCTCGACACTTCTGAACTGGAAGACCTGGGACTCGGCTCGAATCTCGGACCAACCAAAGTCGTGCAGGGGTCGCCTCAGAATATTGGGCCGAATAATCCCTTCCAAACCCTCTCACTCTCGGGGGTGTTGTTTGATTTGAGTGATCCTGAAAACACCGGAGGCGGCAACCTTATCGAGCATGTTGTTCCCTTTCCCTTAAAGGTGAACCACACCTATTACTGGGGCATCCTTCCATATGGTCCCGACAATATTCAAGGGAATTGGTCTAACGATCAAAAGGGTCAAATTTTTGAGACTTCCAATCCCCAGACGACACTCGCATCGCCAGAAAACGCCGCGACGGTATCACCGTGGGGGATCGCATTGGAATGGGAAGAGACACGGGGGGCTATTGGTTATGCTTTGAAAGTCTCGACGCATCCGGATCTCTCTGACAACATTTACACTGGTCCAGATCCTGGCGGCACCAGCCAGGTGCTAAACCTGGCGGAGGACACGGGCGGGGAAGTCGGGGTATCACAAGTTCCGCAAATCGGTGTTGTAAATCCGGCCGTCGAAAACTTTCGTTCGGACTATTACTGGTCGGTAACACCCAAGGGACCACCTCCCTATAATGAGAAAGGCCGCGCATCAGAGATCTGGGGATTTAACATCGATCACCAGGCGACCAAGCCGGTCCTGATCTTTCCACCCAATGGTGGTCATGTTCTTTATAAGCAACCGAGCTTGCGATTTATCTGGAAACCGGTTGACCATGCCGTGGAATACGTCTTCACCCTTTATAACCGAAATGCCGATGGAAGCCGCGGGGCTACTCTCGATTCAAAGAGCGTTCCCGCCTCACAAGAGTCTAACGGCCAGGTTTATATCGACCTGAATAACGAGGGCGTGACTAACCAAGCCGGCTATTGCTGGCAGGTGCAGGCGATAGGTCCGAAGGACTTACAAGGAAATTCCTTGCAAGGTCCGCCCTCGGATACTTTTTGCTATGGCCTCGATCCGGATAAACCGATTCTGACTAACCCCGTGGATGGAGCTTCAGATGTGGAATCCAACCTCACCTTCACGTGGGACAGTGAGTGGGCGCCGGGAGGTTATGCGCTCGACTTTGGAGCTATAGACAGCAACGGCATCTGTCAATCCGCTCCGGTGACGCCGAAGCCGAGCGGTAAGAGCTATACGGTCAATCTAAAACCAAGCACGAAATATTGTTGGGAGGTCACCGCCATAGGATCAACGAGCGACGAGTTCACTTACTCGGGGGCTGCGCATTTCTCCACTAAGAGTTGTCCCGTTCTTCCCGCGCCTTCCCCCATTAACCCGCCAAAAGGGGAGTTCGACTGCGGATCCTCCTCTTCAAGTGTTTACCAGGTTTCGTTCCAGTGGTCCGTTGTTCCCGGCGCGACGCAATACGAGTTGACCGTTGAATGGGCGCCTAATGCCGGCTCAGGAGATTGGGCAACCAAACAGTCATTAGTACCGGCGCAGTATGTAACTGGAACCACCTGGGGTCCGATCACGGTTTCTAAAAACAAGTATTACACCTGGGAGCTTCGGACCAAAAACTCTTGTGGTTGGGGTCCGCCGATTTCCTATTATTTCATTTGTTCCCAGTATTAACCTCAGTTGTTCGCGAATTTCTTTGAGCAGGTCAGAGACTTCAATTGTGTTGGCGACGGCATGGATGCAAGTGATCCACAGATTTCGCAGATTAGACAAACGATAAGCAAAAGTGAAAGTCAGTTCAGCCTGTCATGTTGAGCGAAGCGCTGCAACGAAATGCGAAGCATAATGCCAGCCTTTCAAGCATCCCTGATCGGAGATTCTTCGCTTCGCTCAGAATGACAAAGTCGTTTGTTTTAAACCCTGGACGAAAAACTCAACGCAGCACTCGTAAATAGTATTGATCCCAAGCCGCCGGAATACTCTCGCGAGCCGAGTACGACCCTGGCTCGTATGCGCGCGAGGAAATGCCTTGCTGGCTCAACTCGCACACGTGCCAGTCTTGCTTGTTAACCATGTCCCAGAACTCGACGGCATCTTCCGGATCAAAATCGCCGCGTTTGAATGCTTCCGGATTGAAGAGCCAATCGCAGAAGATCAGTGTGCGGTCCGATGACTGCGGCTCAAGTCGATGCAGCATCACGTAATCCGGATGCAGACTCAGCAGCATGTTCGGAAAAATGGAGTAGTAGAAAACAACCCGGAAATCTTCGTCGCCGAAATTGCCGACGGGCAACGCGCAGGCATTGCCGCTCATCGTAAGGCTTTTGTCGTTAGCGATCCGCATGAATCCACCTAAAAATGGTCCTTCGATCAGATCATTCTCTGCGGAGTCGTACGGCGAAATTTTCGACAGCTCCGGGTGCACACCCAAACAGTGATAACACTCCGAGTAGTTTTGAAAGATTAACTTCCAATTGGCTCGGACATCGTACTCGATCCGTTTCGCCGAGCGCAGTGTTGCGAGGTTCCAGGGCGAAAACTTTCCTCCGAGCGGCTCAAACCATTTCTCCAGCGAAGCAGAGGCATCTGCGAGATTTAGGAAAATAAAACCTTCCCAAAGACCAAGCCGCGCCTGCTTCAACGGATATTCAGCCTTGTTGAATCCCTGCGTCTCATCCATGTGCGGCGCGCCAAGCAATCGCCCATCCAGCGCGTACGTCCACGCGTGATACGGGCACTGAATCGCTGCGGCGTGTCCGTTTTGCTCTTCGCAAAGTCGCGAACCGCGGTGGCGGCAAACATTGTAAAAGGCGCGGATCGTCGATCGTTGATCTTTCACGACGATCAAGCTTTCGCCGGCTACTTCCGCAAGGAAATAGTCGCCAGGTTCAGCGAGCTGGCTTTGATGGCCCACCAACACCCAATTGGTCGCGAAAATCTTCTGCAACTCTTCAGCAAAAATCTCCGGTGAAACAAAATAGCGCTGCGGCAGCGTCTTTGCGCCGGGGTGAAAACCCGCAGCCGTTTTGCGAAAGTTAAGGCCGGCTTTGGTCTGTGTGGCTGGCATCGCGCAAAGTCCGCGAGTGACGCGTCCGCGTCAATCTGGGGAGCGCACGCGGCCTCGCGTGCTGGTTTGAAAGCCTGGGCCGTCGCTTCGCGTCCGTTGCAGCGGCGCCCTCGCCAAGACGAACTTTCCAGAGTTCGATGAGGATTAAGCATAAAAGCAAGCCGCGCCTTTGAGCGTCAAATTAAGAGGAAAACGAACCAGCAGGATGAGTTCAGGTCGAAAGATGAATGGCAACCAAGCATAACTTTCGGGCCAATACTCATCCTAAGTTCGCGATGGCGAGGACGCCATCGCCAGCACGCGAGCCGCGTGTGCCCCCCTACGCCAGCACCGCTTGGTGAAACTCGTGCCAATCGTCAAGATTGTTGAGGTTCACCGCATCTTTTGGCGAAGAAGCATCGTCCGCAATGTTGCATGCACCCAAAATCTTCGTGCGCGTTTCGTCGTCATGATTGTAGCCGAGCACCGCCGCGTTGTGTTTCTCGATTGCGTCCCGATCCAACGACTTCGCGTTTTTCTTCACCCACGCCTCGAACTGTGGATAAGTCGGCTTGTTCTTCCTGATGTACTCTCGCACCGCCTGTTCTTCGAGCCCAAGTGCGGCGAGTGTCATCGCGTCGTAACCGTGCCCGATGCCGGGATAACCGGAAGCAAGTTTGCCTGCTTCTTCCAGCGAGACCTTCTGCCAGAGACGCGGGAGATGAAGAACGCCAAGTGGACCGGCAATGCCGGAACTAATTAATGGAACATACGTTTCAGCCATAGTACCAATTTCGGTAATCCCGGCGCGAATGGAATGCAAGTGGCCGTCACGCGAAACGTCCGCTCGGCTACAAGCATTGTCACAATGTCATTCTGAGCGAAGCGAAGAATCTCAGATCAATTGTGGATACGGGGAGAATGGAAATGGACGAGAGATGTTTCGCTTCGCTCGACATGACAGCTATTTGTTAGGCAATGCGGAGTAACTATTCACGTCCAATGTCAGGCTTCGGCAGGGGAGATGAAATTTCGACCTGAGTGATCTTGCTGTCCGGCTCGCGGCTGGCCTCGAGCTCCACTTCTTGTCTGGGATCGGTGCGCGTGCTGAGAAACAGGATCCTCGAGATCTTACCGTTAACAGTGATTTTGTTAAGACTCTGATTGAGATTGTTTGCTGCGGCTGCTGCCGCTTGCCAGCTTTCCGCTATTTTCTCCGGAGTAAGCGACGAGGTGCCGGTCTGAACAATTTTCACTTCCTCTTCGAGCAGCTTTTTTCGCCGGGTTACCTGCGGGTTTGAACTCCGGTGTGACCGGCGTCCAATCAGGGAACGCGACAGGATCCCGTGCCTCGAGCTGTTTCTTGAGCGCGGCCTGTAATTTTTCTTTCTCCTGCGTTTCCTCCTGCTCTTGTTGCGCCGCTTCCTGCTTTGCCATCGCTTCCATCTCGGCAAGTTTTTTCCTGGCATCCGGCGATCCGGAGTTCTTTTGCATTTCCTGCGCCTGTTTCAGTAACTGCTGAAGGTCGGGATCGTCCATCGGATTGTCTTGTGCGCAGACGGACGCGGTGAACAACAGCCAGACGACGAGCATAGAGATCGGCAATTGTTTCAAATACATGCGGCGAGGATAATCAGTCTGGCTGATTTCCTGCAACGGAAATCCCGCAGTTCAGAACTTGTCTCACGTTGCGATCAACCAACGCATTGCCGCAAGCAAGATCGCTGCAATTAGGAACAGGCTTGTATACACCAACGCGTCCTGGATCTGCGCCCGCTTTGCTGCTTTTGCGTAGGGCATTCTTGTGAAAGTGACCATCGTGTAAAGCGGCAGATATATTCCCGGCAGCGCGGCTTCCAGCGCGTGATCCAGTTTCTTTTTCGCGCGAAATGTTCTCGATGCGGTCTTGTCTCGCATCTCGATGAAATTCCGGATCGCGAGATCGGCCAGCGCATCGGCGTTTTCTTTTCGGCGACGAAAGTATTCGCCAAATGCGCGCTCGCGGTTCTCGGGAAATTCTTCAAGACACTCGTCCAGCACGACGCAATCTTCGAAGGCAGCGTTCATTCCCTGGCCATAGAACGGAACAACCGCATGAGCGGCGTCCCCGACGAGGCAGACCTTGTCGCGGTAATACCACGGCGCACAACGAATGGTGACGAGTGAGCCGGTCGGATTTTCGCGAAAATCTTCCAGCAACGTCGGCATAAGCGGCACGGCATCCGGAAATTCTTCCTCAAAAAATCGGCGCACATCCTCATGACTTTTCATGGTAGCGAAGCTGCGCGGGCCTTCGAATTCCCAAAAGAGTGTGCACGTGAACGAGCCATCCGGGTTTGGCAGCGCGATCATCATGAAACTTTTCCGCGGCCAGATGTGGAGCGCGTTCTTCTCCATGCGCCACGAACCGTCGGGACCGGGTGGAATCGTTAGTTCTTTGTAGCCGTGGGCGAGATAACTTTCGTCGTATTGAAAATTCCCAATCTTCAGCTGCATCGATTGGCGTACTGCGGAGAACGCGCCATCGACGCCAAGCACTGCGTCCCCCCGTGCGGTCACGATATTGTTAGGACCTTCCAAATGTGCAGCCGCGGACTCGATGTCGACGTCGGTGCACTTGTGGTTGAAATGGACCCGAACGTTGGAGTGTTGTGCCGCTTCGATAACGGTTGCGTTAAGCGCCGCCCGCCCGATCGA
>JBARAJ010000274.1:0-4690 GCA_049791915.1 Candidatus Udaeobacter sp. | reverse complement strand
GCGGCACGCTTGGGACGGTGCTGCCTGGCAGAGAAGCACGTGCCACCAGGTCAGCTGTAATGATTTGTTAGGCTGCAGCCGCGTCGGACCTCAACGAAGGATTCCTCGGCGACGACCCCGATGAAGCCGAGTGAAATTTGTTGCCAATGGCTCGAAGCTCGTTTTAGTAGCCTCGAAGCTTTCGAAGATTGTTCTGGGGGGAACAGCCGCCTCTCATACCCGCTCGGGTGTGGGGGGCGGTCATTTTTTAATCAAGAACTCACTACGCGATCGAACCAACAGTACGGTTCCTGACCTTGTTACGGGCGACCGGGGCGCATGAGGTTGGGTCTTGGGGCCTAGGAAGATAAGCCGCCCTTGGGGTCTTTTTTCGGTTTCAGGTCACGGACTTTGTTCTTTTCTTAGTCTCTTTTCGCTGTGCCATTTCAATTTTTCTTCTATTTATTTTGGGTTGTCCGGGGCGGACAGTCGCCTCTCATACCCGCTCGGGTGTGGGGCGGTCACTTTTTGATTAAAAGTAGGATGACCGACAGACAGCCGCACGCGGGATCGAACCGTGGCGCGGCGCCTTTTCCTTACTTCGTAATGTGGACGTTGACGCTATGTCCGCCGCCCGGCCCTCTGGTGCTGACCGGTGCGTCGGCACGCGGTATGTTGAGATTGACCCCGCCCTTGGCGTCTTTTTTCGGTTTCAGGTCACGGACTTTGATCGTCTTCTTGGTTTCTTTTCTCTGTGCCATTTTATTTTTCCTAGCTATTTATTTTGGGTTGTTTCGTTGTGTTGTGTCGTGACACCGAAAGGTAATTGACGCCCGCCCTTAACGTCCTTTTCTGGAATCAGATCGTCGAGGCGAATCAATTTATCTTTCCTGCGCTTCGGCCTTTGATTTCCTGATTCTCCGGCAGCAGGCGCATTTTTTTTGTTCTTCGGTGCACTCACTTTGGCTATCTCTGTCATCAGTATCCGTGCCAAGTCCCTATCGGCAGGACAAAGGCAGCGATGGCCAATACGTTTGTTGTTGAACCATAGGCATTTATGCAGCCAACTATTCTCTAATCGCCAAAATGGCTACTCCCCGTTAAACGAAATTCCAACTTCATTATTACGCCCTCTCGCCTCAGATTTAGACCAATGGTGCTTTATTTTTGAGCATGTCTCGGAGATAGCGGGAGAGCGTCGAGCGAGAAATACCGAGTAATCGCGCCGCGCGTCGTTGGTTCTGATTTGCTTGATCATAAACGAATCGAACATGCCGTTGCATTGCGTGTTCGAGTGAGAGGTCATTACTAACGTCGGCATCCTGGTGATTGTTCGCCCGCAGGGGCGCTGGACTGTCAGTTCCTGATAGCGCCAGATCGGACTTGAGATCGGCAGGGAAAACGACGTGCTCGGGTAGAATCACGGAACTGTTGCAAAAAAGAGTCATGGTGCGCACGGTGTGACTCAGTTCGCGCAGATTACCGGGCCAGTCGTGGCGAAGCAGCTTCTCCATCGCTGCAGGATGAATGGCTGTGATGTGTTTGCCTTCTTTAGCCCCGGCAGCTTGCAGTTGCGCAGCAATCAATGCCGGCAGCTCTTCCAACCGTTCTCGAAGCGGAGGAATTAGCAGGGTAAGGCCGTTGAGTCGCTGATACAGGTCCTCTCGAAGTTTTCCCAGCCGCACCCGTTCTCGCAACGAACAATTCGACGCGCAGATGATTCGCGCATTGGAAGTGAGCATTCGTTCGGAGCCGAGGCGCTCAAATTCGCCATATTCCAAAACGCGCAGGATTTTTACCTGTGCGAGGGGACTCATTTCCGAGATTTCATCTAGAAAAAGCGTGCCTTCATTGGCGAGTTCGAACTTTCCTTTCACCGTTTGTTGTGCGCCGGTGAATGCTCCGCGTTCGTGACCAAACAACTGACTCTCGAGCAATGTGTCGCTAATCGCCGAGGCATTAAATGCGATGAATGGCCGATTTGCTCGTGCTGATGAATTATGGATGGCCTGGGCGAGCAAGGTTTTGCCGGTGCCAGTCTCGCCGAGTAATACAACTGGGACGTCGGACCTCGCAGCGAGCGCGGCCAATTGGAGACAAAGCGCCATGGCGTCATTGCTTGTAGTTAGGTCTTCGAGCCTTAACCTGGATGGCCGTGCCTGCATCAGTGGTTATTGCTTCATGCTCTCACGTAGTCGCCGAATCGGTTCAAATGCATATTCAATCAGCGTCCTGCTACCGACAATGATATGCGCGTCGCCCTTCATTCCAACGCGCAGAGGCAGACCTTTTCCAACTGGTGAAGAGATTTCATAGCTATCGAGTGATCCTAGTGCAACGAAACGGGATCCTTCAGTGGTGGTAACGGTCGATGGGCTGATCAAGTCGACCTTTCCAGTTATGGTACCGTAACGTTGGTAGGGAAACGCTTCGAAAAAGTAGCGGACGCGCTGACCCACAGCGAGCCTGGGGAGACCGGTTTCATTTAACATCATGCGAGCGCGTGGCTTCGAACCTTTCGGCGCCAACTGGCAAAGCACTTGTCCCTGCTGAACAAAACTGCCTGCGCTTCGCTGGTCCATTGAGATAACCACTCCTTCATAGGGACTGCGAATCGTCAACAGATTGTGTTGAGCGTTTTCCAGGTCTGTTTTCAGAGACCCGGTACGCATCTTTAACTTTTCAATTTCAGACTGTTCCTCACCTCGCAGGCGAGCGTGCTCCGTTTCCATTCGCTCGCGATCAAGGGTGACCTGCTGCAAGGTCCTTTGAGCAACGCTCAAATCTTTCTCTGACCCGGCCAAATCCAGCTTCAGCTTTATAAGATCGATCTCCGATTCCCCGCCTTGCTTGGCTAGTTTCTCCATTCGCGTAACTAACTCGCGGCTGGTCCCCGCGTGGTTTTCGCGAAACTTTACCTCGCTTTTTGCCTGCTCGATCTCCGCGCTTTTAATTCCAAGTTGTGCGGCGAAAGCGCTCTCGTTTCGGTTGAGGCTTTCCTGCTTTGACCGTAAGTCTTCGTTAAGCGTGCGAAACTGTGTATCCCAGCCGCCGATCTCGTCGGAGCGTAGAACAAACAAGTCGTCGCCGGCTTTTACAGGTTGGCCTTCCTCGACCACTACTCGACTAATTATGGCCTGCCGCGGAGCTTGAATCGGATCCGCACCCGTTGCGGGTATTAGAACGAAGCGGCAATCAACCGTTTCCGGCAATCGCATTACAATAGCGATCAGCAAGGCACAGAGAAACGCCGCAATTAACAGCCAGGCTGTCCAGCGAATGACCCAGGAAGGCGGCTCCTGTGGTGCTAGCTCGGGTTCGGCGTCGAGTGAGTCACGTTGAGTTAATTGAGCGCTCATCGAAATCTTATTTAGATTCCGAGTTGCTGGCTCGAAAGGTAGTAATACAAGCCACGCTGGGCCATTAACTCATCATGGGTGCCAATCTCGGCAACACTGCCTTGTTCAAGCACTACGATCGAATGCGCTTCTCGAATGGTGCTCAAACGATGCGCAATTACAATCGTCGTGCGGCCGGCCAACAATCGAGCGAGGTTGTCCTGGATCGCGCGTTCGGATTCTGTATCCAGCGCGCTTGTTGCCTCGTCAAAGATCAACACCGGCGGATTGTTATAGATCGCTCGCGCGATGGCTATGCGTTGCTTCTGACCGCCGGACAGGGAAAGCCCTGATTCTCCAATCTTTGTCTCGTAACCAAGCGGCAAGCGCATGATGAACTCGTGGGCCGCGGCAGCTTGGGCAGCTGCAAGGACGCGATCGACGTCCGGCTCAGGATCGCCGAATGAAATATTCCGCGCGATCGTATCGTTAAACATGTGATTATCCTGAAGAACGGTCCCGATGTGCCGTCTGACATCGCGATAATTCAGAGTCTTTAAATCGACGTTGTCGAAAAAAATCGTTCCCTCAGTAGGCTCGAGCAGGCCTGCGATCAATTTGACAAGCGTTGTCTTGCCGCTTCCGCTGCGGCCAACGAATGCCACCGTGCGTCCAGGCAAAAGATCGAGCGTGATATCCTTTAAAATGTACGGTGATTCAGGTCCGCCGTACTTGAAACTGACTCCACGCAACTCGACGCGCCCTTCGAGGCTGCGCACGGGGACGAGGCGGGAGCGATCATGACCCTGCTCCGGCTCCTGTTCGAAAATGTCATTCAGACGATTCAGCAGAACAGAAGCGAGCTGCACGTTGTCCCAAACTCCGAGCGCCCGCAAAATCCCTGCATATGCCATTGCAGTGAGTGAACTAAACGCAACAAAACCACCGACACTCAAGTTGCCGTGTATGACTTGAATGGCGCCGACCCACAGGAAAATCGCAGTAGACAGGAGACCGATAGTTTGCAGGACGCTGTCCCACGACATCACGATGAACGTCGCCTTGAAAAGTTTCTGCGAGACCGAGAGAAACTCGTTGAGCATGGTGTCACGAAATGAGCTCTCGGCAGCTGCCGCTTTTACAGCCTCAATCCCTTTGATCGCATCGATTTGATGCGAACTGTATTTGCCCTGACTTTCTTCGACCCCGTGATAAAGGGGGCGCAACACCTTTACCGAAAGAATCATTAGCCCCACGTACAAAGGCGTTGTTGCCAGAAACGCGATGGTCAGTAGTGGACTATACATCGCCATTAAGACGAGTGCGCCCAGGAGAAAAACGACTGCCAGCAACGCGCCAACTCCCTGTTGCAC
>JBARAJ010000273.1:0-20070 GCA_049791915.1 Candidatus Udaeobacter sp. | reverse complement strand
GACCGGTCGCATTGCACGATTCCGCAGCGCACTTGCTTCGGGAAGAAATTGAACCAGTCGGTGTGGAAACACCGAGCAAAAAGGCTTGCGATCCGAGTTTTTTCTCTCTGTCCGATGGAAAAAAAATTGCTCTGCTCGCGATCAGCGATGTTGATTCTACGCCAAGTAGCCAAATCGCCGCGGCGTCTGTTCGAGCGAAGCTTGGTCCGGCGATTGCGAAAGCGCGGTCACACGCAAACCTTGTCATTTGCTTCGTCCACTGGGGAATCGAAAACAGCGAAAGGATCACTAACGAACAGCGCGAACTCGCCCGTTGGCTGATTGATCGCGGCGCTGATCTTGTCGTGGGCTCGCACCCACATTGCGTGCAACCGCTCGATTTTTATCACGGCCGTCCAATTGCCTTTTCACTCGGTAATCTGGTGTTTGACGGCGCGCCAACCGTCGCATCATGGAATCGCGGCGCGTTACTCGATGTCCGTTTAAACGAAGGCGCTAGAATTTCATCAGTGTCTTTGATCCCAGTGGTTCTTGAAGACGGTCTTCCGCGCGTGGAAGTCACTGAGAGCAATCGTTTCGGCAGCCGTTGAATTAGCGTAACCGCTGGGAAGCTGTCATTCCTGCTGCCTTGTCATCGCGGGCGACCTGCGTGAAGATCAACGATCCATGGCTCTGCGACTGCCGAAACAGGATTATCAGGACATTGAGCGCGTCATCGAGCTGGATTTTGTGCGCGCAACAGAAGCAGCAGCGCTGAACTCGTTGCGCTGGCTGGGGCGCGGCGACAAGGAAGCAGCCGACGCCGCAGCCAGCGACGCCATCCGCGGCATGTTCGATCTAATGAACATCTGCGGCGAAGTGGTGATTGGCGAGGGAATAAAGGATAACGCGCCCGGCCTTTTCAAAGGCGAACAACTCGGCACGTGGTATCCCGGTTCGCCGGAATTTCACATTGCCCTCGATCCAATCGACGGCACGACGAACATTTCCAAGGGCGCGCCCAATTCGATCAGTTGCATCGCGGCAGCAAGCCCTGAGGAAGGTGTGAAGGTGGCGCTGCGCGACATCCCTTCGTTTTACATGTCAAAGCTGGCATATGGGCCCCGCGTGATCGCATATATGAAAAAACGCGGCGACTCGCTGCACCTCGACATGCCAATCGCTGAAGTGCTGGCAATTGTTGCGCACGCGGTGAACAAGCGCGTGCAGGATGTGGCCGTAATGATGCTGGACCGGCCGCGTCACAAAGAAATCGTGGAACAGATTCGCGCGGCAGGCGCGTCGTTGCGAATGATTGGCGACGGCGACATTGCCGCGGCGATCGCGCCGTCATTGCCCGAACCGGACGTCGATCTTTATATGGGCATCGGTGGGTCACCCGAAGCAGTACTGGCGGCGGCTGCGATCAAATGCCTCGGTGGCGATATGCAGTGCAGAATGTGGCCGCGCGACGAAAAGGAGCGAAAAAACCTGGTCGCCGACGGATATGAACAAGATCTCGACCGCGTCTTTTCAGCCGACGACCTCGCCCATGGCCAGAACATCATTTTCTGCGCGACCGGCATCAGCGACAGCGCGCTTCTTCCCGGTGTGCGAGCGCGTGGCGGCGTCACGGCAATCACCCACTCGATCCTCATGCGAGCGAAGAGCAAAACCGTACGTTTTATTCGAGCCCGGCACGATTTGCAGATAAAGACGATCCGGCTTCGGTCGGATAATCGCGAACACATCCTTTGAGTACCAAGGAGAGACGGCTTGGGCAGCCGTCCGCCTAAGGGCGACGGCTGGGAAGCCGTCGTTCCTTGCCGGTTACGCCTGCCTCTGCGTCTTGAGCAGCTTGATTGCGTCGCGCAACTCGGCAGCCCGCTCGTAAAGCTCCTTCGCGATCGCCGTTTCCATTTCGCGCTGCATGATCTCCAGCTTCGAGAGCGGGCGTTTCGATTTTACTTCCTCAAGCCATTCGTCAAGAAAAGCGATCTCCGCGCTTTTCGAGACCAGTTCCGGAAAGTTTGACTGTTGCAAAAAATCCACAATCGCTTCGCGGCCGCGCTCAATTTCCGCTATGGCGTCGGCAAATTTTCCCTGAGCAAGGAAGATGGAGGCCTTGGCGCGCGTATTCATCATGAGCACGTAAGGCCGGAACTGTTGCATGCCCCACGAAAAATCCTCGCGATCGGTGTGGTCGTTGACGAAACTAAAAAGGTCGAGATTTCGTTGCGTATCGCGCACCACGCCTTCGAAATCGTTAATCTGAAACAGGCTCAGATACCGATGATAATATTGGATGCCTTCCTGTTGCAGCTCCGCGCATTGCTCGGGAGCAAGCTCATAAGCCTCGCCTTTCTGCTCGGCCCGGGTCGCGCGTTTGCGATGATACTCCAGGAGCGATTCACAATTGTGCGGACGCCGGCCATCGGGTCGTCCGGTGATTTCCATCTGCAACACGCCGAGGTCCACGCGCAGTTGCAATTTTTCGCGACCATCGAGCCCGGTGATTTTGCGCACCTTAACGGTGCCGCTCTCATAGGGCCAATCCTTCAGAATGGTGTTGAGATCCAAGCTCATCGTACGCAACATCCAGCACTTAATGTTCGCTTGTCAATCACTTCACGGTTGGGACGGAGATGCGGGCGAGCAAATCGTTGCACAAATTTCCACTAGTCACTTCATACTGCTGATTTAGCATTGCCTCGATGGAAGATTCGATCGACGCGTTCATTCGGTTTCTCGCAGTCGAGCGGGGTCTTTCCGACAATTATCAGCTTTCTACCCACCGATCGCTGAGCGAATTCGCGCAATGGTGCAGTGTGAAGAAAAAAATCACTCACCCGCACAGCGTGACTTTGCCCATGATGAGTGAGTATCTTGCCGAGCGCAAACGCGCCGGCCTTTCGGCCTCTTCGATCAAGCTGGTCGTCGTTGCGCTCAAGATTTTTTTCCGGTTTCTCGCAGCCAAGGGAATCATAGAGCGTGATCCGAGCGAGGCATTGGCGCTGCCGCGGATAGAGCGGTATCTCCCGGAAACTCTGAATGAATTGCAAGTGGAGCAGTTCCTGGAAAAAATCGACACCAAAGCTGTTCACGGATTACGCGACCGGGCGATGATCGAGCTGCTTTACGCAAGTGGGCTGCGCATTTCGGAGCTGGCAAATGCGCGACTGGAGAATTTCAATTTCGAGGAGCGTATGGTGCGCGTGACCGGCAAAGGAAACAAGACCCGTCTGGTACCCGTCGGCCGAAAAGCATGCGAAGCCTTGGCGGCATACCTCTCGACCGAGCGACCAAAACTGGTGAAGCCGCGCAGTAGTAGCGAAATTTTTCTCTCCGAACGAGGCACGAAATTAACCACAGCGCGGATCTGGCAGATCGTTAAAAAGCACGCGCAGCGGGCCGGCCTGGAAAAGAACATCTATCCTCACCTTCTTCGGCACAGCTTTGCAACACATCTGCTCAGCAACGGCGCGGATCTGCGAATCATCCAGGAGATGCTGGGCCACGCGGACATATCGACGACACAGGTTTACACCCATGTCGATCAACAACGGCTGAAGGCTGTGCATCGCCAATTTCATCCGCGAGCGTAGCGGGTGAAACGACGCTGACCGCCGAATTTTGAGCAGGGGATTTGTGTTGAACGCCTATCGACCATCGAGTATCCAGCATCCACTTGTTGAGAGGCAGCTATCTTTATGAAGCGAATTCTGTTCCTTTTAATCGCACTAGCGGCCGCTGCATTTGCTGGTTGGTACTACTGGCAATTTTCGCAACGACTCTCGAGCGCTCCCGTGCCTGCGCTTCTGCCGCGCGAAACAATTTTCTTGGTCCAAATCCCAGACTTCAACCGCGCTCGCGATGAGTGGCAGCACTGCGATATTTATCAGCTGTACCGGGAGCCTGCGGTGCAGGATTTTTTGCGCAAGCCGCTGGGCAACACTCCAAAAACAGATGTGGTATCTCAAACGCTACTGGAAATCGAACAGCTCGCACCCAAGAACGCCTTCGTCGCGCTGACCTCCATTGACAATAATAATCCAAAAATTGTCGGCGGCTTTCATTTTCGCGGTAGCCAAGAAGAAGCGGAGCGAATCATTGGCAAATGGCGCTCGACGCTAATGGGGCAAAATTCAAGCCTCAAGCGCGAGAAAGTGCAATATCAAGGCCACGAAATCGAAGCGACCAAAACGGGTTCTTTCACCATCGCGACCGCGTATGATCCTCCGTGGTTTTTCGTAACGACAGATGCAGCGGACATGCAGGCGTTGCTCGATCGTGCCGATCGCCGTTCATCAAATTCAGATAACAGGCTCGATAAGGACGAGACATATCGTGCAGCCATTTCGCGTCGGCCCTCCAACGACGTGGCATTCTTTTATCTGCAGCCAAAGACGTTTTCGCAACGACTCGCGGCGTTGCGTGCTGCTGTCGGATCAACCCCGACTCCAGGCGAAGGCACGATGCTCGAGAAAATGCGCTGCATTACTGGCTCGATGCGATTCGAGAACGGAAAAATACACGACGTGCTTTTCTTGGGCATGCCGAAGCTGGAACAGAACACGACGCTCACCCGCTCGTCGCTGTCTCTCGGAACGAAACAGACATTCTTTTACCTCGCGATGCTACTCAATCTTGGGGAAAGAATGGATACTCTCAACCAGGCGGCGGCATTTGCAGGGACGAAGATGTTTCAGGCGCTTAGCGATAGCGGTATCACCGCCGCTGATTGGAAAGCGGCATTCGGCGTCGAACTCGGATCGTTGGCCGATTGGCCTTCAAGCGCGCATTGGCCGTCGCTGCTTGTGACCCTGCCAGTAACGGACGCGGCCAAAGCAGGACAGATCGTGGAGACGCTTTTACGGGCTGAAGAAGATGGTTCGTGGACAGCCACCGAGAAAGATGGCGTCCGCTATTTTTCAAAACAATCTGCTGCCAGCTTTATCGCGATCACTCCTACGATCGCTTTGTCTGATCGGATTCTAATCGTTGGTTTGGACCCCACGTCTGTGGAAGAGGCAATTAAGCGCGCACGTGGAAGCTCGTCTGAACTTGCAGACTATCAAACTTACAAAGGAGCCGCGCACTTGCTGCCAGCGCCCACGAACTTTTTTGCCTACATCGATACAGTGCAGTTATATTCGCGGCTTGATGCTTCGCTGCGGCCAATGTTGTTAATGGCTGCGGCATTCGTCCCGGCGGTGGCTGGTTCGATCGATCCCACCAAACTCCCGGCGCCGGAAGTCATCACAAAACATCTGAGCCCTATTGTCTCTTCGCAGCGGTACGACGGCGACGGTTACACGGCTGAGTCAATCGGGCCCATTACGTTGGATCAATTAGGAATCGGCGCTGCCATTTTTAGCAGTTTCGGTGCGGCGGCTGCGCGGCAGACTGGTTTGGGCGTCCCCGCTGGAGTGCTTCCCCATGCACCGAGTCCGTCTCCGACGCCATAAAGTGGCTGAATTTTGCAGTCCCTCATTCGGAACTTGCAAGACCGGCGGGCTTAAGCCGCCGTCCTGTGCCATTCCGGCACGGCTTGAGTTTCCCTAACGAAAGCGAAGAAAACTGCTGCAATTTCTCAAAAATCTGCTATTTTTCAGCCCCTATGGCTATTCTAAAGAAAAATGCATTCTCCCGTCGGGTTCCCGATCTGGTAACTGAGGAGCTGGTTGCTGTCCTCTCTAGGCGTTCTTCGTTCGAGTTCAAGCAGCTCTTCGATATCGTGCACGAGAATCTTCGGGCGCGAAATGCTGCCAGCGGCGGCGAGGAAATGCTGCGGCTGCGGGCGTACGAGAAGCTGCAAAACCTCGTGGCGCGCGGTGCGGTCAAAAAGAATGGCAAGAAATACAAGGGCTTGCCCGCGGCTCTGGCACAGGCAATTGCACAGCAGAATGGTCATCTGGCCGGCGTGAAGTAAGCCGGTTTTTCAAGACGAACTGGCTTCTGGCCAAATTCCCGGATGCTGCGCGACTATTTGCCGGTGCTCCTGCAAATCATTGTCGTCGCTCTGTTTGCTGTTTCCGCGCTGCTCGTCAGCATTCTCGTAGGCAAACGCGGAAGACGCACGCGAGCGAAAGACACCGCATATGAATGCGGGATGATTCCGCAGGGCGGACCGCAGCCGCGGTTCAGCGTTAAGTTTTATGTCGTGGCAATGCTCTTCATCCTGTTCGACCTCGAGATCGTGTTTATGTATCCGTGGGCAGTCGTTTATCGCGACGCGATCAAGCAAGGCAGCGCTATTTTCTGGAGCATGCTCAGCTTTATTACGATCCTGATGGTTGGCTACGTGTACGCCCTCAAAAAAGGCGCGCTCGATTTCAGAAAATAATCAGCTTCCTCTGAGTTCGCCCGTGGCTCCCCGGCTTCTGCCGCTCACGCTGCTGTTGAGCGCGCTTCTTTGGGTGTTCGTCACAACAGGTGTCCGGCAAATTTCTGTTAAGGAAGTGCTCGGCGGCGCCTACGATTCACAGGCGGAACACTTTCTGCGCGGGAACGTGGACGTCGATGGGGAGGCCATCGGGCATGAAGCAATGATCGTGAACGGCCACTCACGCATGTACTTTGGGCCGTTCCCGGCCCTCCTTCGCATTCCACTAAATTTCATTTACCCTGCGGGACACGGAAAATGGTCCCGTATTTCAGGATTTTTCGCTGGAGTCATCGCGCTGTTTGCCTTTGCCGGCCTGGTGCGAACAGCCTTATGTTCATCGCCGCTTTCAGCGCGCGCACGTAACTGGCTGGGCAACGCGTGCGTTGTCGGATTCGCGCTCGGCTCGCCCTTGCTCTTGCTGCTCGGGAATCTTTCCATCTACGACGAAGCCATCATTTGGGGCCTGGCCTTATCGCTGGGAGCACTGTTCTTCGCCTTCCGCTCCAAGCAAACCGAGGGTAGTGCGCAGATGCGCATGTTGCTGGGATTCTCGCTGTGTGCCAGTGGTGCTTTATTGTCACGAGTCACCTTCGGCGCTCCTTTCATACTGATCGCACCATTACTTGCTCTGCGAATTCGGCCGGAAAATCGAACAATCAATTTCGCGGCGCTGGTTCTGCCGGTTGGCGTCGCACTGGTTTTCTATCTTTGGCTGAGCTACGCACGGTTCGGGAGCCTTATCGGAGTGAACTTCGACTATTACATCAACCCAACTCACAGCGAGTTTGCTCACAAATTCGGCATGTTCAGTCCGCGCCGAATTCCCTACAGTTTCGCTGATTACTTCAACGTGCAGCTTCCATCGCTTCGACGCGAGTCGCCTTTCTTCGTGGCAGATCGTCATCCGTACGACTACCCCTCTCTCTTTTCCAACAACTTCAGCGAAGTGTATATCTCTCTGGTGTGGTGTTCTCCCTGGCTTATTTTCGGAGCCATTATGGGAATTGTTTATCTCGTCCGGAAGAGTGGCGCCGACGCATTCGAGCGGAGCATGGCCATAGCTCTCTTTGCCCAATTTGTCTGTATCTTGTCGTATTATTTGCTCGCCCAGCGCTACTCCGCCGATCTCTGTCCTTTCTTGATCTTCTGTCTCGTCATTTTTCTCATGTCAGACGGAGTGGCCTTACACCGGTCGCGTTATGTATTGATCGGGCTAATCGCTCTCTCGGTCGTCGTGAACTCACTCGCGACCGTTTCCTGGCTAATTGACGCCGATCAAAACGTGCCAGGGGAAACAAGAGCGGCCTGGGAAAAATTCTTGGGGCGACATTCGCATGAAAAGTGAAAGTGAAAAATCATGACGGCTCCCGAAGGGCGTGACACTGTCCGACAATTTTGGATTGCAGCCATCCTGTCACTGTTGGCGGCGCTCGCGTTCTACTTTTCGACGAAGGCGACGCTGCGCGATCTGGATTACACGGCCGAGATCGGGTCGGCGTTGCTACGCGGCGACCTGGGCCTTCGGGAAAAACCGCCCGAGTGGCTCAATGAGATGATTCCATACGGGAACAGATATTATTCCGCTTTTCCGCTGGGCGCCGTGCTTAGCATGGTGCCGGTTGCACTGCTACAAAAAGCGTCACTGATCGACGATTTTCCTTCGCGCATTCTGGGCGCTTTGATTGCCGGAGCCTGCGTTTATTTTTTCTTTCAGCTCGCGAAAGCATTCGGACCCGACTACTCCAGCCTCAAACCGAAACCACTCGTCCGGAGAATTTTGCTGGCGCTTCTTCCAGTTTTTGGAACCTGGACCTGGTGCAACCTTGGAATGGGCGGTGCGTGGCAAATCGCTCTTGGTCTCGCGTTATTGGGAGAAACCGCAGCTCTCTATTTCACGTTGGTGCGACCGTCGCCGTTCGTCGCTGGGGCGTTCTTCACCCTTGCTTTTGGAAATCGGACCGAGCTGCTGCTTACCGCGCCTTTCTATCTTTATCTCTTGTGGCGCCGCCCCGTGTTTGTAGGGCAGGCGCCTCGCCTGCCGGAGCCCGGCAACCGGAGCGGTTGCCCTACAATGTCTGAATCGTCAGCGTCAGGTTCGGATGCTCCGGGCGGGGCAGCGGTCAGTTGGAAAAACTTTAAACGAGCGCTTCGTGCAAACGCACCAATGGTTTTCGACTTTTTAACTCTGCCAGTAACGTTGGCACTGCTGACTGCCGCTTATAATTTCGCCCGGTTCCATTCAATCTTCGATTTTGGTTATTTTCATATCCCTGAAGTGCGCGGCGAGCCTTGGTACGAACATGGGCTCTTTTCGTTGCATTCCATTCCCTGGAACGTGCACACGATGTTGTTCGAAGGTTTTCCTGACAATCCTCATTATCCGTTCCTTACGTTTCCTCCGTTTGGCTGCTCCATTTTTCTGAGCAGTCCATTTCTTTTCCTCCTTTTTAGAACAGGCGGTCGGTATCAGGCGATATCCTGGATTGCTATTGCGGTCTTAACATTTGTGCTTTGGTGCCATGGGAACCCGGGCGGATGGCAATTCTCATATCGCTACGCCATGATTCTTCTTCCGTGGATGTTCCTTTTGCTCACAGGCAACGGACCACCGAAAATTAGCGTGACTGAGGTCTCGCTTTTCGCTGTTTCAGTAGCTATCAGTGGAATAGCCATGTGGCTCTTCCTTTGGACCGACCAAATTCAGCCGTAGCAAGAATGCCAAGTTGGAGAGTCGCATCGTTTACGGGTTCATCTCTGCGGAGAAATGCGGACGTGTTTGACGAAAAAAATCATGCGTTTACGATTTGCGCCTATGCCTACCGGGCCGAAGCCTCGTACGAAGATGGGTGCGGGCAGTAAATCAGCGAGGACTTGGGAATGCTGGCTCTGATCTATTTTGCGCTGGCCGTTTGTGTCGGTGACTTTCTTTGCCGGCGTTTTTACCAGTTCGAGTCGGTTGCACACCGGTGTGCGGCCGCAATCCTCGTTGGCGTAATGGTAAGCTCATGGTTCACGTACCTGGCGGGATTGGCTTTCTTCTGGACGTCACGACCTCTTGTGTGGGCCAATCTGTTATTCTTTGTAGCAGCGGTCGCGCTTCTGTCCTGGCCTAAATGGAAAGACAGAATTCTCAAAAGCGCTCCGGAAGAAGCCTATTTGAAGCGATCGAATTTGTTTCTCCCACGGCCTCAGGGCTCGAGCATAGCCGATTGGCTACTCATCGCCGGATACGTCGTTCTCGTATCGTGGATGATGTTTGCCTCGTTCAATTCTAAGGCGGGTAAACTCCTGATCGCCAATCCTGAATACAGCGATTTCGGTCCAAATACCGCGCTGATGCAGAGCTTTGCCGTAGGACACAATTTTCCCACCGAGTATCCGCATTTCTCCGGCGACCGGATCCGGTACCACTTCTTGTTTTATTTTCAGGCGGGCAATCTGGAATTCCTCGGCCTCGATCCAGCGTGGAGCCTGAATCTACTTAGCATAACTACACTCGTGGCGATGCTCGTAATCGTCATGACTCTTGGGGAGGTGCTTTTCAATTCGCGCGCTGTCGGTCGCCTTGGTTCGCTGCTCTTTTTCTTTTTCGGGTCGCTCTCTTACGTCCCGTTTCTTCGCAAGCAAGCTTCAGTTCGCGCGGCTATCGAAGCGATCACCCATCAACGGGATTATCTCCAGACGATCTTTCCGTATCGCGGTGAAGCTTGGGGTACGTGGTCTCAGGTGACTTATCTCAATCAGCGGCACTTCGCCAGCGCGATCGGGATACTCCTTCTCGTCCTGGTTTTTCTTGTGATCCGCTATCGCGCCGTGGCGGCTAAGCAAGCCAAATTACATCGTTCCAGAAATCCTCTAAATTTGATTCGGTTATTCACGGGCCGAGGGCGACCCGACTCCATTGACGCACACCAAAAGGTGGAGACAGCCCCCCCTCAGAATGTTTCGATTTCTGAGATCCGCTCTAGTGATGCAATCACACCGGAGCGAAATGCGGTGCCGGAAACCGCGATGAACACAGTGTCTGAAGATGCTTCGCTGCGGGAAGCTGTTCCAGAATCACACAATGAGACAGCTAGCGTCGCCGTAGCAGAAGGAGCAATCGAGGAAACTGGTGTTACCTTCGAACCTCTTCGCGCTACGTTGCCAGGCTTTATTTTTTCGGGTGTCCTTCTGGGTTTAGTGCCGATGTGGAACAGCGCGATGTTTATTGCCGCTGCAGCGATTCTCGGATTGTTATTCATTCTGTGTCCGCAGCGACTTCAAATGCTGGCGCTAGCCGTTACAACAGGATTGATCGCATTGCCACAGATGTTCTTTCTGGCCACCGGCAGCGGAAGAGCGCAGATGCCAAAGCTCCTTCATTGGGGCTACACGATAGAGCATCCTACCATCGCGAATGTAACGAAGTACCTTGGGTTCACCTTTGGCTTCAAGTGGTTGTTAATTGCGCTGGCGCTGGTTTTCGCGACGAATCTGCAAAGGCGATTTTTCCTGGCATTCTTGAGTCTGATTGCCGTTGCCTTTTCCTTCCAGTTTACCATTGAGGTTCTTGGTAACCAAAAGTTCATCCACATTTGGGTCATTATCGCGAATCTCTTTGTCGCTTTTGCCCTATGGCGTTTGTGGAATCTTTCGCTGGGCGGGACCACGTTGCCTGGAAAATTGGCGGCGATTGTCACCACCCTGCTCATAATTCCCGGCGGGATGATTGACTTCTTTCCGATCCACAACACTGGTTGGAGCGAGGTGACGTACAAGAACGATCCATTAATCGACTGGCTTAACAAAAATACTACACCGCGGGAGATTTTTCTGACAGACCGGTTTGTGAATCATCCTATTTTGATGGCAGGTCGCCGTGTGTTTTACGGCTGGCCCTACTATGCGTGGTCGGCCGGTTATGACGCGAGCAAGCGTGACAGAGTTTACACGGAATTGTTCGCGAACCGGGACCCTTGGAAAGTGTATCGCCTTTTGAAAGAGAACGGAATCAAGTACGTGGGCTTCGATGGCGCTGTTCGCCAGGCACAGTTCATCAAGCGACCGAACGAACAGCTTTATGCGACTTATTTTCCAAAAATATTTGAGGACAAACAAAACAGATACAACTCTCTAACAATTTATAAGGTGCCCGATACACCGCCTGCCAACCTCAGCGCGTTGCCTGAAGCTGTCAGTAACATGTTTGACGGTGGTAAAGGAGGCGACCGGGGGCAATTTGATGGCCCAACAGGAATTGCCGTTGATGGCGGTCGCAACGTTCTGGTCGCAGACACGAATAACGGCCGAATCGAGAAATTCTCGCCCACCGGGACTTTTCTCAGCACCATGGGGATCAAGGGAATCGGCTATGGGCAACTAGGCGCACCGAACGGAATCGCCATCGACAAAAATGGCAACATCTACGTGGCAGACGCTTCCAAGCACGTTGTGGAGAAGTTGGCGCCCGACGGAACGGTCGTCGACGAGTGGAAGGGGCCGGCGCCTGGGTTCTACGGCCCGCGTCGGATCGCCATTGGCCCAGATGATTCGATCTATGTCGTAGATCAAGGGCGCACCCGAATTGTGAAGTTTAGTTCGGATGGACGGGTGCTGACGACCTGGGGCAGTAAAGGCAATGGCGACGGACAGTTTGACGACCCTACTTCGGTAGCCATCGATACCATGAACAACAAGGTGTATGTCGCCGACCCACACAACAAACGAATTCAGGTATTTGACTCAGATGGAAAGTTTTTAACTAAATGGTCAATTCCAGAATGGGGAGGGCCTTATGGTTTCGAAGACCTGGCCATAGATTCAAACAAAAATCGATTATACGTATCCAGCGCGAACATGGGCGCAGTGCTCGTGTATGATTTAAATGGCAATAGGATCAGCAGTCTGACCCCAACGCCTCCCGAGCGGCTCGACGGGCCATCGGCGCTGGCCTTGGCCAACGGAAAACTCTACGTTCTAAACATGACCGGTAATCACGTGACGGCCATCGATCTCTGAACCAAACCCCCGTGATTCCGGATAACTGACTTAAGCTGGTCTGAAGCTGCACAACGGCCGCAGGTTTTGGAATTGCCGCCCCTGAAATCACAATTTGGCACTCCGAGAATTCTCCTACTCGGCTTGTCATTTGTTTCGATGGTAACGTGCGCGTTTGCCGCAGCCGCGCATTACCACAAATCGCCTTGGGGAAGTGTGTGGCAGCCAATCGGCTGGCTGCTTAGTATGCTCTTTTTGCTTGCTGCTTTTACAGCAAGCCCGCGGGAACTGGCTGGCCGTTTCAAGCCTTTGGCAAATCCAAAAGCAGCATTCTTTCTGTTTTGGATTCTGTTCTTTGTAGTTTCGCACCTTTGGAATTTCGGCACGGCTCCTTGGAACGGAAATGCGCTTTTCGACGAGTCCGGATGGGACCTTTGGTACCTCAAAACCTATGTTATCGGTCACGCCTATCAACCGGCTTGGTTCCATCCTCCTATCTCGCGCGAAACGTTGTTTCATTATTACGTTTGGGGATTTTTCAAGCTATTCGGCTTTAACGTCTTGTCTTATGAAGCAGCGCTTTTTTGTATTTGGTTAGCGACATTCGTATTTACGCTTCTTTTAGTTCACCTGTTTTTTAAGTCCTACGTTGTCACTTCTATCACGGCGCTGATCTTTAATTTTCTGCCTTTCGCGTTCATTTATACCTTTGCCGGCTATCGATACCCGCTGGCGGTGGCCTTGGCCGTGACTTCACTCTACTTCCTGCACCTAGGATTTAGACTCGCGTCATCTTTCTGCCTATCGCTGGGCGGCATCACCGCAGGGCTCTGTCTGGCTAGCTCCATATCCGGGAAGCAATACTTGTTGGCGCTGGTAATCGCCGGACCGTTGTACAGTGCATTCCATTGGAAAAGCTTAACGCAACAAGCTACATGGAAGTCGCTGGCATTAGTCTTTTACGGCTTTGCAGCGGCTGCCACGCCAATCCTGTTTTACATCTGGTTCAATCGAGGAGAGTACACTTATTACGAATCCGCCTTTGTTCACAACTTTTGGCGCGCAATGCGGATTAGCCCCTTTCCATCTGGTATCAGACCTTACACCAAACAGCTTCTCGATTGCTTCTTCACTGTCCCGGGTATTCGCTTTTTTATTCCCGATACTTTGCCCGTTCCCCTGCCATACTATTGGCTTTTGCTGCCGGGCCTGGTGCTCGGGCTTTGGCAAAAGCGCTTTGAAATCGTACTGCTCGCGACAATTCCTGTTCTTGGCGCTTTTGTTGCTACCTCTTATGAGAATCGCCTGCTTCTAGCAATCCCATTTTGGGTCATGTTAATGAGTTTCACGCTGGCGGCGCTGTTGAACCTTCAACGATGGCCGGGCGTACAGATCGTTTTTTGTGTCACGTCCGGATTGATATTGTTATACGGACTAGTCCCGTCGATTCGATACATCTACGGCAAAACGAAGGATCCGTTTTCGATTCACCATTATGCGCAACACGAGGTCGCTGTCTCGCGTTTCTTAAGACATGTCGTTGCAGGACAGGAACATCCCGGTCCTCCTCATCTGGAGCACAACGAGTTCAACCGGATTGAAGGAATCCCGGATGCCCCATATGACACATTCGTCTGCCAGAATGACGCTTATTCAATTATTCATCTGTTTTTGCGTGATTACGATGATGACAAGATTCTGTCCTTTTGTGGCGGGTACCCGTTTTTCTTCGTCATGACCGAGCAGGATGTGTGGAACGCGAACAAAAAGGCTGTCTCATCTTACGTTCCCACCAACAAGCATTTGAAGCTGATTTGGGAAAGAGACCCGAAGACAGAACGGATAATCCGAATGTTCCAATCGGTTCGCGATCTCGGAACCGAGGACGCTCTTTCGCTTTCCTTTGGTGGAAGACTAAGGTCGTTTTACGTCTTGAATATTCCTAACAAGAACATCCAGCAGTTTCAGCAACGCGTGAGCGCACTAACTGCGACTCCCCTGGAAGTGGCGGGGGCCCAGATTCCCCGGCTCAATTCTTTGCGAGAAGGCGGTACTAACATGTTTGAAGGCCGCAGAGGAACCAACAAGGGACAATTTGATTCGCCAACCGGAATTACAGTCGATGGCAACGGAAATGTTTTGGTTGCCGACACGGGTAACGGACGGATCGAGAAATTCTCGCCGAGCGGCGCCTTCCTAAGTGCCATAGGAACTAAGGGGGCTGGCCACGGGCAGTTAGGAGATCCTAATGGGATCGCCATTGACCGAAGTGGCAACATATACGTAGCAGAAGCTTCAAATCACCGTGTGCAGAAACTAGCTTCCGACGGAACGTTCATCGCCGAGTGGAAAGGGCCCTCTCCTGGATTTTACGGACCGCGTCGCATCGCCATTGGCCCGGATGGCTCAATTTATGTCGTCGATCAGGGGCACAACCGAATCGCTAGACTCAGTCCCGGCGGAAAGGTGCTGGCGATTTGGGGCAGCAAGGGCAGTGATGACGGAAAGTTTGACGATCCGACTTCGGTCGCAGTCGATCCGGCGACCAATAAGGTTTATGTGGCTGACCCAATTAACAGGCGGATTCAGATATTTGATTCAAATGGAAAGTTTCTAACCAAATGGACAGTTCCTGAATGGGGACAGCCCCAGGGCTTTGAGGATTTGGCGGTAGATCCTAAGACAGGCCGATTATACGCATCCAGTGCAAACATGGATTCAGTCCTCATGTTTGATTTGAACGGCAAGAAAGTTGGCAGCTTGACGCCAAAACCCCCGGACCGACTTGAGCGGCCGTCCGCGCTGGCTTTGGCCAACGGAAAAATCTACGTTCTGAACGGCGAGGGGAACCGAGTCAGCATAATTGATCAGTAAACGGGTGGCAGAAATGAAGCATGGGAGAACCACAACATTTCAGCCAGTTCAATTCTGCAGAACAGATGCTTAGTGGGGTGTTATTATCTCACGAACAATCGTGACGTTCTAGATGGAGCATTCTGTCTGAGGTCTCCTTCCCGGACGAGATCTGGTTAGGTTCGATCGATTCCTTTACTAAGTATCGTGGGCGACCTTTTACCTCCTCGTAAATACGAGCCAGGTATTCGCCGATAATGCCAAGACTAATCATTAGCAGGCTTCCAACGATCAGCTGCAACAGAATGACTGTAGCGAAACCGCTGACAGCACGGCCCACCAGCTTCAGATATAACGTTTGCAGTCCCAAGAGAACTGATATTCCAAGAAAAACGACGCCCGCAAAGGTGACAAGGTGTAACGGAAACGACGAGAAAGCAGTAATTCCGACCAGAGCTAGCTTTAGGCGTTTCAAGACTGACCAGGCCGATTGACCCGCTGAACGTGGCACGACTTCAAATGGAATCTGTACGGTAGTGAACCCCATCCAGACAGTCATTCCCCGAAAGAACACGTTGCGCTCATGCATTTTTAACCAGGCATCGACAGCTTTGCGATTCAGCAGCTTGAAATCGGATGCGCCTTTAAAATGAAATCCTGAGAGTCTGTTTAAGATAAAGTAGAATAGTTGGGCGCCCAATTTGCTTGATAGCGACTCCCGCCCACGTCTGCGCTTAACTGCTTCGACGACATCAGCTCCAGAACTCTGCCAAAGGCGAACCATGTCTGGTATCAGAGACGGTGGGTGTTGGCCATCGGCATCCATAACGATCACTGCGTCGCCCTGCGCGTGCTCTAGTCCTGCACATAAAGCCGATTCTTTGCCAAAATTCCGGGACAACCGCAGGGCGCGCAACGGCCGACCACTTGTAACCTCCGCTTCTATCACACGCCAGGTGTCGTCCGGTGACCCATCGTCAACCAGTACAAGTTCATATGGCAGGTTGCATTGCTTTAGAGAGCTGCGGACGTCTGCTAGTAAAGCCGACAAGTGAGCACCTTCACGAAAAACCGGCAGAACGACCGAAAGGAGTGGCTGCCTCGCTTCGGGGCTAACCACCGAAATGAGTTGCTGCCTGGCTTCCGTGCTACGAATTTGAGACTCTTCCATAAGCAGCAACTGTAGTAGCAGGGACCCATACCTTCAGGCGCGCAAGCAAAGGGGGCATCGGCAAGCCAAATTTAGCTGTGATCAGACCCAACGGAAACGCGTGTGGGTAAGGAAGGCTGCGGAGATTGGCTAATCCAGCTTGCTGCATCAGCATGCTTAACGTTCGAAAATCGAAGTAAACCACATGCTCCGGCGCCTTGAAAGACGGCCAGCGCCGGCCCATAGCTCTCCTCAACACCCCTCCTATGTCTGGCGTAGCGACAACGATGTGACCGCCGCGCTTGGTGTGACTGGCCAATTGGCGAATGAATGTCAATGGTTCGTAAACGTGTTCGATTACTTGCGTTGCGATTACGCAATCGAAATTGCGCTCAGGCGGAACCTGTTCAATTCCTCCGACAAACACCTCAGCGCCTGTTTTACCCGCGATCTCTGCGCCTTGTGCTGAAAATTCTGTGCCGACACGGCGATCGAACCATGAACGCGCCTCATCAAGCAGATATCCGTACCCGCAGCCAATCTCCAAAAGATCTCCACCGGTCAATCCCCGCTTCGCAAGATTACGCAAGACCTGTTTAAAGGTCGCTCGCAACGCTTGTTCCTGGGCAGTGTAGCTCGTGTCCGCGTAACCGCATGCGCCGCCTTCGTAGTAGGATGGCTCGCGATACACGTCTTGCATTGCGCTCTCGATCAGCCGCGGGTAAAGATAATGAACTCCGCATGCGGCACAGCATGCGACGCTATAGGGCCCATGCAGACGAAACGGAACCTCCCGTTGGTCGCTGCCGCATACGGGGCACGTGGGATATTCAAGCTTCGCGGACACGTTTGCGGCTGTTTCTCACAAAGTCATCGGCCTGCTCCAAAATCGCCGGCACCGCGATGGTTGATTCCCTGAGCGCCCAAACTGCGAGGCGGACGGAACATCCGGCAAAGCATCATGCCATCACAGCATAGTCCAATGCCCGTGGGTTCTCGATTCTTTGCGAGGCATTGAGCACTTCTAGTTCTACTACATTCCCCTCCATATCGTAATCAAGAATTACATCCGGCTTGTCCTCGTTGCTCTCTTCGATCGGCGCATCGGGGAAAAGAATCCGCAGCACATCTACTTCGGGGTCATAGGTTATCTTCATGGCGTCGTCTTCCAGTATTTTCTGATTTTACTCGTTCTGTAAACAGTCACAACTTTCGCCGGGTTGGAATGCGGCGGCGCGCAAGTTCTTCTCGAACGTGGTCGGATAAATCGTAATTCACTCGATTCCGACGATATTCCATGACATGAAACACCACTTCAATCTGTTTTGCTTCAACGCGGAACTAGCAATAGACGGACCTTTATCTCGCTAGCCGTAATGCGGATTCAGACTTGCACGTGACGTGGGAAACGCCTATTAGCTTTACCCTCATGGTTCATCATATCGTTCTCTACAGATTGAAACCGGAGGTCACCCCCGCCCGGGTGGAGGAGATGATGATGAACGCGCGGATGCAGCTCCTGAAAATTCCCGAGGTGCTCAGCATCAAATGCGGCAAGCGAATCGATCCGGAAACCGACTGGCCATTTTTCATCGCCATCGATTTTGAGTCGATGGATAAGTTCGCCATGTTCCGAGAAGACTCGATTTACGTAAAATTCGTGGAGGAAGTCATTAAGCCGAACACCGAGGATTCGCTGGTGCTGGATTTCGAGATGGATCCGGGCAAAGACGTGCGCTTCTCCTGATTATAGTGGCAGCCGTGTCGGCTGCGGTGCTGAAGGAGCAGGCGGCACGCCTGCCACTCGCAGAAAGACGGCAGCCTGCGCGAGATTGCGATTGTAGGGCAGGCGCTTCGCCTGCCATAAGAATTAATTCAATGGGACATCCTTCGCGCATTCCGGTGTGGCTGCGTTGGAACCGATCGGTATTTTATTTTATCACTATCTGCGTGGCCGATCGCAAACCGGTTCTTGCAAATAAAAAGGCATTTCAGGCATTTACAGTTGCTGTATCAAAGCTGAAGGATTGGCGCGTCGTGGCGGCAATTCTTATGCCGGACCATATTCACGTCATTGTTGCGCCCATGAAAGAGCGAGAGGCCAAACTCGGAAATTTTTCGGCTGCCTTGAGACGATGGATGCGCGAAGAGCTAAAGGCTTCTTGGAAATGGCAGCCGGGCTGCTTCGATCGGCTGTTGCACTCCGGAGAATCGCTGCACGATAAATGGCTTTACGTTCAGGAAAATCCAGTCCGCGCAGGACTTGTACAAAAGTGGGAAGATTGGCCGTATCGATATGAATTCAACGAAGAAATCGGCAAGCGGGGCGCTTGCCCTACAACATTTTCCGTCTCTCCTGGAAGCACATTGAACAGGCCGGGCAATGGATGTTAGGACCGAAGTGGAAATCGTCTATTGTTCGCTATTCGCACCTAGCAATTCTCGATGAGGCTATCAATGCGGCTCGGTTATCTGTATTCGCGCTACCCAGTAATCTCGCAGACGTTTTGCGACGCAGAGATGCTCGAGATGGAGCAGCGGGGCATCGAGCTCGTGATCGGCTCAGTATATCCGCCGCTCACCAGTTTGCGCCATGAATACATCACCAGGTTAAGTGCGCCCATTCATTACGCGCCGCCGCAGGAGATTTTAAGGATCCTCGAGCGGAACGCGAAAACTAACCGCAAATGGCCCCGCGACCTCGTCGAGCAACATGAGGGTAGATACGGACCGGTGGCCAAGACAGAACAGCGCGCACGCAACGCCTTGTACTTTGCCGAGTTCTTTGAACGCAGCGACGTGGATCATGTGCATGTGCATTTCGCAAATCGTGCAGCGCACACCGCGGTTTTCCTGAAGGAAATTTCAGGGATTCCGTTCAGCGTCACGGCGCACGGGCAGGATTTTATGAAAGATCTCGGGAGCGACGATTTGCTGCGCGAGATCTGCGCCGCAGCGGAATTCGTCGCGGCCGAAACTGATTACAGCCGCGATCTGCTTCGCCAGCGCTGTCCCAATTCCGCGGCGAAAATTCACAGGATCTACAATGGCATTGATCTCGAACGTTTTCCGGAGCCCCGCTCCTGCAATGCTAATCGCATCCCGCGGATCGTGAGCGTAGGCCGGCTGGTTGCATTTAAAGGTTTCGACGATCTCATCGACGCTTGCGCCGAACTCGCGCGCCGCCGAATCGATTTTGTCTGCGACATCATTGGCGACGGTCCGCTGCGTGAGACGCTTCAGGCGAAGATCGAGCAGTTGGACCTTTCGTCGCGAGTGAATTTGCTCGGTTCATTATCACAAGGCGCGGTCCTGGAAAAACTTCAGGCCACGGACATTTTCGCGTTGCCTTCGACTACCGACACACAGGGAGCCACCGACGTTTTTCCCACTGTGATTCTCGAAGCCATGGCTTCGGCGCGGCCGGTCGTTTCAACTCGTCTGGCCGGAATTCCCGAATTAGTCGCTGACGGCGAGACCGGAATGTTAGTTCTGCCCGGCGATTCTACTGCGCTTGCTCACGCGCTTGAACAGTTGCTCCGCGATCCTGAGCTGCGATTGCGCTTTGGGGATGCCGGGCGTGCTCGGATCGAACAGCATTTCCGAATTGAGCAGACGGTCGCGCCGCTGATCGAGCTGCTCGAGCGAAGTTGTAGCCGTCGCCCTGCGGGCGACGCAAGCGCTTCGCTGTCGTCATTACTACCTGGGACCGAATCCAGTC
>JBARAJ010000272.1:0-2820 GCA_049791915.1 Candidatus Udaeobacter sp. | reverse complement strand
ATTACAGTTTCGGCAGCCGAGTGAGACTAGTCCGACTAACGCCCGCGCCCAAGCCCTTCTCGCTTGGCATCGCCGCGCGAAAAGGACGGCTCAGCCCCGCCACCGAGAAGTTCTGGCAATGCGCCAGGGACGCAGCCGCATCAATCGGAGTCTTTTCGAAAAAGTAGAATCAGAAAGTCTCGCAACGGTTCATCGATCATCCTCAGGGCGCGTTTGCATCAGGTGGTCGACAGCGTGCATTGCGTCTGCCGCATCGGATCCTTCGATACGGATGCGCACCTTTGTGCCTTCTGGTGGGGCCAGCGTCATCAGTTCTAATACGCTTTTGCCGTCGACTTCCGTTCCATTGTAGCCGACTCGCACATTAGAATGAAACGGAAGCATGGTGCGCACGAACCTCGATTCCGACCAGATGTAATGCCGCTTTCTTACCGTGATTTCCTTTTCCAGCTTCTCGATTTTGTTGTTTTGATTTGTCGGGTGATTCACCGGCGGCGCCATGTGTCGCATGATTGCTTCAATCGTTCTGCTCATAGTTTTCTCCTCCGTGGGTTAATGTTTTCATCCACACACGATCCGTCTCCCACCTGGCGTTTGGGAAAGACGATGTTTCTTGTCTCGATATGCCCACTCGGCATACTAGAACCAGCTGTGGAACTGAGGCACCTGCGCTACTTCGTTGCGGTGGCCGAGATGGAAAACGTCTCGCGTGCTGCGCTGAAGCTTCACGTCTCCCAACCGGCGCTTAGCCGGCAGATTCGCGACCTTGAGGATGAAATCGGATTCTGTTTACTCGAACGCACGGCGAAGTCCGTCAGCCTAACGGATGCCGGGCGCGCGTTTCTCGACGACGCACGCACCTTGCTGCAACAAGCCGATGAAGCGGTCAAGAAAGCGCGCGCGATCGCCAGCGCCGAACCGACCGAACTGAAAGTGGGTTATTCGCCGGCCGCGACGGCGCGTATTCTGCCGCCGATCCTGCGGGCGTATCAACGCGTGATGCCGAAGGTGCACGTGAAGTTGCATGATTGGAGCAACGAGGAGAACGTGGCCGGCCTGCGCGATGGCCGACTGGACCTTGCGTTTGTGGTTCGACCGCCGAAGGCGGCTTCGCTCGAAGGAATTCGGTTCGAAGAACTAATCCACGAACGGATCTGTCTGGTCGTACCGCCGCACCACGCGTTCGCTACTCGGCGGAGCGTCTCACTAGCTGACGCAGCGAGCGAACCTTTCATCGGCCTGACGCGCGAAGAGTATCCCGATTACTATGATTATCTTTCGGTCACCTTTTCGAAGGTGAAACAGAAACCGCGGGTGGTGGAGGAGCACGACAGCATCTCCGGTGTAATGTCATCCGTCGAAGCCGGTATTGGGATCGCAATCGGGGCGGAAGCGTTCGGCTACAGTTTCGGAAACCGAGTAAAACTCTTGCGTCTCACGCCCGAGCCGAAACCAATCTCAATCGGCATCGCCGCGCCCAAGGGACGACTTAATCCAGCGGCCGAGAAATTTTGGGCATGCGCGAAAGAAGCTGCACCAAGCGTGAAATGAAATCAGCTAGGTACTTTTACGTTGTGCATCCCGGCGTCTTGTACAGCTTCTTCGACTTGCTAACGATATCGGCTTTATAGACTTTGTCGGCCCATCTTCGATGGCTGAAATTCTTCGCCATGTTTTCGGGCAGAATCGATCCCACTTGGGGAGAAAAGTAATAGCCTGGTATTTGTCCGATAATTCCAACCTACCACGATTTGAACTTGCGCTACCTCGATTGAATTCCGATTGAAACCTGCCATGCTTTACAATCCCCCTGTTAGAACGGACCTCGGGGAGAATCAGCATGAACAATCTCGACCCTTTGTTACAACGTAACAAAGAATTTGCCGCTCAGCAGTCTGCTGAGGGCACACTTATGCCTTCACTTCCGCGGGCGATGCCCAATGTAAAGGCGATCATCATCGGTTGCGCTGACATGCGTGTCGATCCGGCTCATGTCCTTGGAATTAAACCAGGCGAGGCCGTCGTGTTGCGCAATATCGGCGGTCGAATCACCCCGGGGTTGTTGGAGCAGTTAGCTCTACTCGGGAGAATCGGTGAGGTTGCCGGAGAGATTCCTGGAGGCGGCCGGGAGTTTCACCTCGTTGTGCTTCAGCACACCGATTGCGGCATCACTCGCCTTGCCAGCGACCCCGCCAAGCTGGCACACTATTTTCAAATTCAGGCAGCCGAACTCGAGACAAAGGCGGTCACCGATCCTCGGGCGGCGGTCGCCGTCGACGTAGCTGCGCTCCGGGCGATTCCCGCATTGCCGGGCGCTTGGCTTGTATCAGGCCTCGTGTATGAGGTGGCGACCGGACTTGTTGAGATCGTCGTACCGCCAGCGCCGATTCGTACTGCGTAAAACTCCTGATTTAACGCGCTTATCGGACATGTCCGGTAACGCGACTAATCAGGAGTTAGACGCTTCGACGTGGTGTAGACTCTGGGGTGATCAAAGAAACAGCGCGACTTGACGAGTCGTACACTCCGATTCCGCTGAAGCATTTAGCTTCTTGTCAAATTGAGGGCTCAAGATGAACGATCAACAAAACAAGTATTCTGGAGTGCGAGATAAAGAGATCCGTGCGGCACTGGATCAGCATTGGGCGGCGTCCGATGCCAACGATTTTGAAACGGAGCACCGCATCTATCACGAGGAAGCGGTGCTGGAATATCCGCAGTCAGGCGAGCGAACCCGCGGTCGACGCAACATACAGAACCAACGCGCTAGTCAGCCGAGCAAAAAGCGGTTTGCTGTCCGACGAATCATTGGCGGCGGTG
>JBARAJ010000271.1:0-21794 GCA_049791915.1 Candidatus Udaeobacter sp. | reverse complement strand
GCCACCGTGCCGAGTGCCACAAGATCGAGTTTTGATTTCAAATCAAACTCAGGCAGCGGCCGCGTCTTCAACAGCGCATGGCAAAGCTTGAATACGATCCCCACGCTGCAGAGATAATGATATGGCGAGGCTGAATCAGCCTTTGGGTTCACGATTGCGACGCAATCCGGCAGCTGTGATTTCGGTTCATGGTGGTCGAGCACTACGACATCGACGCCGCGGTTCTTGAGTTCAGCAATCTCACCGGCCGAAGCGGTGCCGCAATCGATGGCGATCAGTAATTGGGGACGATATTGCTCAAGGCAACGTTCGACGCTCTCGCGGCTCAACCCGTAGCCTTCTTCCATCCGCAAAGGCAAAAAGAGTTCCGGCGCAGCGCCGTAACCGCGCAGCATTTCTGCGAGCAACGCCAGGGAGGTCACGCCATCGACATCGTAATCTCCAAACAGCACGATGCGTTCGTGCGAATCCAGTGCACCCAGAATCCGAGCGACTGCTGCACGCATTTGCGGGAGCAAAAACGGATCGCTCAACGAGCTAAGACGCGGCCGCAGGAAAGTTTGAACTTCGGCTGTGCTCCGAAACCCTTTCCGGAAAAGCAGCCGCGCAATGCATTCCGACTCGCAAATCTCTTTCCACGCAATCGCGCCGCCATTCAGATTTTCGCACGGGGATATGATCCATCGGTCCTGCACCGGCTCAGTTTATTTACTGCGCAGCGAGTGACAAGATAAGGACGCCGCTGCAACTTACGGCGGTATTACCCAGTAGTCGGTTGGGTTCTTGGTTCCTTTATATTTAAGCAGATGTCGTTTTGCTGCCGGGTAATCGTCGTGAATTAACCAGAACAAGTCTTCCACCACTGGTCGCTCGAGAAACAAACGATGTTTCCTCAAAAAATCCTTTTTCGAAAACGAAACGTCGACCAAGTCGATCTTTCCGGGAAGCTGTTTCTCATAGTAGAGGAACGTCTGAATTTCGTCCAAATTTGTATCCGGCGAGAACTGTTCCGGCAAACCGATTGAATCGACGTTGTACAAAAGTTTCCCAAGAAGCAGCACGTTATCGTCAGACGCGACGTAAATCGTCAGCCTGTTTACCAAGGTTTGAAGCCCTGATTTAAAGTTCTGATTAAATTCCTCCCTGTCGACGTTGGGAGCTAGAAATATTACGTGATCCAATTTCAGATTTCGGGTGTTCGGATTGTTGTACAACTGTTGCAACGCGAGACAGACGAGCCGGCAACCGAGACTGTGCCCGATGATGATGAGTTTGGCCGGCTTAACTTCGTTGTTTATCGTCTCCAGCAGATCCACAAGATGGTTTGTCGACTGAGGTATCTGAAGGACATCCTGGTTATAGCCAAGGACCGACTCATTGCTGGCCCAATCGAATGTGAGAACGTTCGCGTCGATATCCAAGTCCCGCGCTATCTCGGCGCAGTACGATGTGCTGACCGGAAATGAAAGCCGATAACCATGGATCCAAATGACTAAAGGTTTTCCAGACTGCTCTTGAAGGAACTTGAGAAACGCCGGATACGGAATCGATTCGACTTTCTTGATCGCGCTAGCGTCGATCGGCGAGCCTGCGGGGTGATGCTGCGGTATTTGAACGGTTATCAACCCGTACGAAGTCTGGCCCGCGTATTGGCCAAGATAAGTGACGTTCCCATCGACAGTAGGACCTGCTTTTCTATCGGTGACGTAGCCGATTATTTCGTTGAAGTTTCGTTTGACCGCAAACGGACGAATCTTGCCTTGTAGCAGTTTTGTTATGACCGCGCCGACCTGCGCGGGAATCGGGAAATAAAAAGCCGTAACCAGTCCGAGTATGTAACAGGGAAGCGCCAGAAAAAGAACGAGGGCGGCTTTTCTTCGCACGCCTTATTTAATTTTGTGGCGTGCTCCTGTGAAGCACGAACTGATTTCGTGCGACCCATTCGCGTCAGCAGGCACAGCTCGGGCTTTGCGAAGCTAACTTGTCTGCTTGGATTCGCTGACTGCTGTCGTTCTCTCCGGAAATTCGAAACCGATTTTCGAGTCCTCTAGTTTCAAATAAGCGGAGAATGGGCGTCCGCGTTTCGAGATGAAGCCCTCGAGAAGATCGGTTTTTCCGGTGGTGAGAAGCTTTTGCGCCTGTTCTTTCGGAATCTCGCGCCCGAGGATCGTCTTGCTGAGCTTAAATTTGCAAGGCTTTCGATCGGCCTGTGAATCCTCGCAAATGTAACTCATCTCAGTCTCAAAAATTTTTCCGCCGGATATTGGACATTCACCGAGCGGCTCCTTGCCTGTGAAATCAAATTTTTCCGCCGGCTCTTTCGGTTTTCGTTCCTTTTTCGTTTTCGGGTCGCGCTTCTCGAATTCAAAGCCGACATCCTTCTTGTCGGTCAATACGAGAAACGCTTTGAACGGCCTGCCCTTGCGAGACATGAATCGTTCAAGCAAATCCGTTTTACCGCTCGCGAGCAACTTTTTCATTTGTTCTCGCTCGATTGGTCGTTGCAGAATGACTTTTCCTGATCGGAAGTCGCAGGTCTTGTTCGGGCCGACTGAATTTTCGCACACGTAGGTCATTCCGGATTCGAACACGCGTCCGCCGCACTTCGGACATGTTCCCAGCGGTTCCTGGCGTGAGAAATCTACCGGCTGCGCCGCGCCGTTCTCTTGTCCGTTTGCTCCGAAATCGAATTCTGCCTTGAAATCGCCGCTCAATTTGAGCGCAGCATGAAACCGTTTGCCTTTCTTACTGCGAAAGCCGCCCAACGGTCCGGTCTGTTTATCGCGGACGAGCGTCTCGAACTCATCGCGGCTAAGCAACCGACCGGCAATAGTTTTCCAGATTGTAAAATCGCAGTCCTGATTCGTGCAGGTGAAACTCTTGAATCGCTCCACGATCGGCGAACCGCACTTCGGGCACCGGCCAAAGGGCTCAGTGTCAGGCATGTGCTCGTCAGGATGAAAATGCTTGGCCTTGCCCACGATATCCTTGGTCAGATCGCGAATGTCGCGCATGAACGCGTCGCGCGTGAGCTTCCGATGTTCGATTTCGCGCAGGCGAAATTCCCATTCGCCGGTGAGTTCGGGGCTGGTCAATTCCGGCACCGCGCTTTTGAGAAGGGTAATCGTCTGAATGGCCTTGGCGGTAGGCTGGAGTTCCTTTCCGTGCCGGGTCAGATAATGAGCTGAAATCAGTGTTTCGATTATGGATGCGCGCGTGGCGGGCGTGCCGAGGCCTTTCTCCTTCATCGCGTCGCGCAGTTCTTCATCGTCCAGGAGTTTGCCCGCCCCTTCCATGGCGCTGAGGATCGTGCCCTCGTTGTAACGAACGGGCGGCCGGGTCTGTTCAGTGTTGATTTCAATACGCACGGTTTCGACCCGTTCGCCTTGCTGCACGGCCGGCAGGTTTTCTTCGGGCTTGGCGCCGGCAGTTTCGCGTCCATAGACCTCTAGCCATCCGGGCGCGACCATGATTTTTCCTTCTGTTTTGAAAGGCTCGCCTTCCACGCGCGTGATTCGAGTCGTGTTCTCGTATTGTGCCGCTGGAAAGAACACTGCCACAAAACGCTTGGTAACCATGTCGAAAATTGCCTGCTCGTTATTATCGAGTGAACGCGGCACGGTGCCGGTTGGAATAATTGCGAAATGGTCGGCGACCTTAGCGTTGTTAAAAATCCGCTTGTTAGGCTTGACCCAATTATTGTCGAGCACTCTTCGCGCGAACGGGTCTTCGAGTTTGCCCAATGCCGATATCACCGTCGGTATGTAATCTTCAGGCAACGCGCGCGAATCGGTGCGTGGATAAGTGATCGCTTTGTGCCTCTCGTACAGCGCCTGCGCGATCTGCAAGGTGCGCTTCGCAGAGAAACTGAAGCGACTGTTCGCTTCACGTTGCAAGCTCGTGAGATCATACAATTGAGGCGCGATCTGCGTGCTAGGCTTTGTTTCTTCCAACTCAACGACGCCTTCTCTACTCGTGCACTTCCGCTGAATGGCCTCGGCGATTTCGCGGTGCCACAGTCGAGGCGCAGCGCGGTGCTCGTCCCAGAGCGACCCGTTCGCGGGATCAAGCCGTTGCTCGGCATCCGGCAAATTCAATTGAAGCCGCGCGAGCAGTTTTCTCGTTCTCTCGATCTCGCTTTCTTCTTTGTTGAACACTTCGTCGAACCATCGCCCTGGATATTCGCCAGTCGTCGCGCGGAATGTGCCGATGATCTCATTCAGTTCGCGGGGCTTGAATTCCTTAATCTTGCTCTCGCGATCGACGATGATGGTCAACGTAGGCGTCTGCACGCGCCCCAGCGAAGTGACAGTGCTGCCGCGTCCGCCGCTGAGTCGCAGCGTAAATGCGCGCGTCGCGTTAATCCCTACCAGCCAATCCGCCTCGTTGCGGCTTCGCGCCGCGCTCGCCAGCGGTTGCATCTCGTCGTCGCTGCGCAGTCGGGCGAACCCGTCGCGGATGGCTTCTGACGTCATCGATTGCAGCCAGAGACGCTTGATAGGCTTTTTGGTGCCGGCGTATTGGACGATGTAGCGGAATATCAGCTCGCCTTCGCGGCCTGCGTCGCAGGCGTTGATGATCTCGGAAACGTCTTTGCTTTTGATGAGTTTTCGCAGAGTGCTAACGCGACCGCTCATTTTGTCCGCTGGCTCAAGCTCGAATTCCGGAGGCATGATGGGCAGCTTCTCCATGTCCCATTTGTCCTGCTCTTTCATCGAGGCAGGCACGGCGAGCTCGAAGAGGTGACCGATCGCCCACGAGATCAGGTATCGCTCGTTCTCGAAGTAGTCCTTCCCTTTCTTGAAGCCGCCAAGCGCCTTGGCGATGTCGCTGGCGACCGACGGTTTCTCGGTAATGATGAGGGACTTGGACATGGGGCAGCAATCGAACTCACTTACGGTGGCTTTGCAAGTCAGGCCAGTTTGCGAGGCGTGCAACGCCGCAGTAACTCTCTGGCTAGCCCAGCTTAACGAAGTATTTTCCGGGCAACTGCTTGACCAGACGTTTCAGTTCTAGCTGTAAAAGTGTAGATGAAACGACGGCGCTTGGCAATTCGCTCCGTGCCGCGATGTCGTCGATGGAGGTCTCGGTCGCATGAATTGATTCATAAACTCGGCGTTCTTCCTCTGAAAGCGGCGGCAACGGCCGGGCAGCAGTTTCGGGAGACGGTTTCGCCTCGGGCAACAGAATCTCCAAGTCTTCCAGAATGTCTGATGCATCCATGACCAGCTTTGCGCCTTGCTGAATCAAGCGGTTCGATCCCAGCGCGCTCGGCGCGTTGATGTGGCCGGGCACGGCGTAAACCGCGCGACCTTGTTCCAGTGCCTGCGCCGCCGTGATAAGCGCACCGCTATTCAATCCTGCTTCTACGACGAGAATGCCGTGGCTCCATCCGGAGATAATGCGGTTGCGCATCGGAAATGTTTGTCGATCCGGTTCGATATCCATCGAAAACTCGGAAACGATTGCGCCATTCCCGCTGCGGATTTTCTCTGCCAGCGCCCCGTTCTCCGGCGGATAAAGTTTGGCTAATCCGGAGCCAATCACCGCGATGGTACGGCCTTTCGCCGCGAGCGCACCCTGGTGAGCAGCCGTATCGATGCCGCGCGCCAATCCGCTAATCACGGTGAGCCCCGCGTAAGCAAGTTGGTAGGCGAGCTTTTTGGCCGATTCCGTGCCGTAATGGGTGGTGCGTCGCGCGCCGATAACGCCGATAGCGTGATGATCGCGCTCGTGGAGTTCGCCCCAGACGTAGAGCACAATCGGGGGCGCATGGATCTCACGTAGGGGTGGGGGATACGAGGGCGAGTCCTGCGTGAGAACAGTCGCCCCAAACTCGCGGACCCGTTGAAGCTCAGCGGGAAGATCAACCGTCGATTCCCAATTTGAGATTTGATCGGCAACCTCGTTTCCGATGCCTTCCACCTTGCGAAGGTCGCCGCGGTTGGCCGCGAGGATACGTTGAGGTTCCCGAAAAACTTCCAGCAACTTGCGCAACCGCACCGGCCCAACCGTCGGTAGCATGTTGAGTGCGATGCAGGCTTCGGTCGCGTTCATCTCAAATCCGACAATGGCTAGGGGCGATTGACCTCAATCGCCAAGACGGTTTGGTGAACCGCCGCTACCTCAGAACGGAATCTCGTCTTCGTCCGGTTCGGAAGGCGCCGATTTTTTAGGCGGTGCGCTCGTTTGCCGGCTTTCTCCGGTCGCGTCGGATCCGCCTGGAGGCCGACCTCCGAGCAGTTGCATATTCTCGGCCACCACGCGCAGGCGCGTTCTCTTCTGTCCGGTTTGCTTGTCGTCCCACGTGTCCATTTGAAGCCGACCTTCGATGAAAACCGGTCGGCCTTTTTTCAGATACTCGCTGGCGACCTCCGCTGTTCGTCCCCAGAGGGTGACATCGACAAACGTGACTTCCTCGCGCTTTTCGCCGCTATCAGTCGTGTAAGCCCGATTCACCGCGACGCCGAGATCACAGACGGCGCTCCCTTTGGGCGTGTAACGCACTTCAGGATCACGTGTGACATTTCCAAGCAAAAGAACTTTGTTGAGGTTCGCCATGTTGCGCTTATAGCGAAATCATTTCGATTTTGCCACTTTTTTTGGCGTCTTCTCCTTGTTCTCCTCAAGCCGCTGGTAATGTTGGCGGTAAACGTCAGGATCGAGTTTGAATTTGGTCCGCAGCCGCACGATCGATCCAGGATCAGTGTTCAAGATGAAGTTGACGTAATAACCGGCATCGAGCGGGCCGGCTGCATATGAGAAGTGCCGTGTGTCCATCTTCTGGACTTGTTCGACCTTGGCGCCTTCCTTCTCGAACTCGGATTCCAGACGTTCGATCATTTCTTTCACATTTTCTTCTTTGGCTTGGGTGTTTAGCACCAACAGGGCTTCGTAATGACGATTCATATTTCTTCGGATTTGTTAAACGTGTTCATGGCTGAAACGAGGCCGTTGTCAATCGCGCATTTCAACGCTTCCACTGCGCGATCGATGGTCGATCGCACAATTGGCTTCTCCTCATCGAAGAAGCGACTCAGTACGTAATCGGCTGATCCTTCGCGTGGCGCGGCTCCAATCCCGATGCGCAAACGTGGGATCTCTTCCGTTCCAAATTGGGCTATGACTGAGTCGAGGCCGTTGTGGCCCCCAGATCCGCCCCGGGCGCGTAACCGAAGACGCCCCAGGGGAAGAGCAAGATCGTCGAGCGCGACCAGGATTTGCTGCGGCTCAATTTTGTAGAACTGCGCAACTGCGAACAACGGATACCCGCTGCGATTCATGAAGTTAAAAGGCTTGACTAGAAGCACAGCTCCACATTTCGCGAAGAGTGCGTCCTCCCGCGCCTGCGGGACCGATTTTTCCCAGGCCGATCCAAACTGCGCGGCGAGCTGATCGACGACCATAAATCCGATGTTGTGCCGCGTGGTCGCGTACTCCGGGCCGGGATTTCCGAGACCGGCGATGAGCCGGATTGCTGTTTCGTCCACGCGCGGGCAATCGAAAATCCAAAATCGAAAACCGAAAATGGATTACTTCTTCTCTTTCTCTTTTGGAGCTTTTTCTTTCCCAGCCGGAGCAGGCGCAGCAGCTTCGCCCTCTACCTTTTTCTCGGTGATCACTTCCGGTCCTGCGGCGGCAGCCTCAGCTTCCGCTGCGACTGGTGCTTCCTCAACCACAGGCGCCACCACGGAAAAGGCCGTTAAATCGACCTGCACCTTTGGCGTTACACCCTGTGGAAGTTGAATGTCGCGGACATGAATGGCATCGCCGATGTTCAGCTGCGAAACGTCCACCGTAATCCGATCCGGCAAATCGCCCGGCAGACATTCAATCGCTAATACGCGCAAGCTCTGCTCGAGCAATCCGCCAAAAGTCTTTACGCCAACGGACGTGCCCACAGGTTCAAGCGGCACCTCAGCCTGGATCATCTGATCCATGGAGATGGCGTGAAAGTCGACGTGACGAATCTCGCCACGGACAGGCGAGTGTTGTACTTCCTGCACAAGTGCTGTGCGGCTTTGTCCATCGCCGCCAATTTCGAGCTCGACCAGGACGTTTTCTCCTGAGGCCTGGCTCATCATCGCGTTGATGTCTCGCGCGGCGACTTGTAGCGGCAGCGGTTTATCGTTGCCTCCGTAGATCACCGCGGGGATGAGTCCACGCGCTCTGAGTTTGCGGACCGCGGATCGTCCCACAGTCGCGCGCGGTTCTGCTTTAAGCTTAACTTGTTTTGCCATTTTTTTCGTTCTCGATGTTGAACAGCGACGACACCGATTCGTCGTTGTGAATCCGTTTGATGCCTTCCCCGAGAAGCTCGGAGACGCAGAGCACAGTGACCTTAAACCCGTCCACGGTGCGCACCGGCGTACTGTTGGTCGTTACTAATTCCGTAATTTCGGATTTTTGCAACCGCGGAATGGCCACGTCCACCAGGACCGCGTGTGCCACACCAGCGTAAATGTTGCGTGCGCCGTGCTTTTTTACTATCGCAGCGGCCGAGGTAAGTGTGCCCGCCGTTTCAGTAAGATCATCAACCAGCAGCACGTCGTGGTTCTCCACATCGCCGATCAGATAAAGCGCTTCAGTTTCAGTCGCGCTTTTGCGTTCTTTCGCCACAATCGCCAGGTTGGCGCCGAGCGCTTCTGCGTAAGCCGACGCCATTTTCAGTCCGCCGAGATCGGGAGAAACGACAGTCGTTTTGCCCGTCATTCTCTTGCGCAAATACTTGATCAACGCGGGCGCCGAATAGAGGTGATCCACCGGGATGTCAAAAAAGCCCTGTACCTGTTGAGCATGCAGATCCATCGTGAGCACGCGATTCACGCCGGCGGCGTGCAGCAAATTCGCGACGAGCTTCGCTGTGATCGGCACGCGCGGCTGATCTTTGCGGTCCTGGCGCGCGTATCCAAAAAATGGAATGACAGCCGTGATTCGATCCGCGCTTGCGCGTCGCGCCGCGTCCACCATGATCAGCAACTCCATCAAATGCTGATTGGTCGGCGGCGAAGTCGGCTGGACAATGAACACGTCATGCCCGCGAATGTTCTCCTCGATTCTAACGTATGTCTCGCCATCCGGAAATGAGCTGATCGTCGCCTGTCCCAGCGGCACGCCGATGTACTTGCAAATTCGCTCGGCCAAATCGCGGTTTGCGGAGCCGGTGAAGACTTTTAGTTCAGGTTGAAGCGCGAACATCGCAAGCCGCTACAATAGGCGGACACGATCAAAATTAGCAAATCCGGATTTGACGCAGCGCGACAGGAACAGGAATCACGGATTGCCCGCTGGGAAGCAGGCCCTCATTGCTGCTAGCACCTTGCCAAAGCCCAGTTATCCGCCAAGGTATCTGGTCCCCCAAAGCCCAATAGGACCATGGCTGCTGACGCGATCCGAATAGAACGCCCGACCACGAATTCCAAGCTCTTCGTGCACACACGCTGGGATGCCGTTCCAGCCGCGGCGGGGCTTTTTCATCTCGCTTATCTTTTCGGGCTCTACTTTTTGTTTCCGCATACGCCGCTCGGGGTGATGCTGATTCTCGGGTTCGTTTATTCGCTGATGGTGAATGCGAACATCAACGGGGTGGGGCACAACTTCATACATAACCCGTTTTTCCGATCGCAACTTCTCAATCGCCTTTTTGGAATCACTCAGTCCATCGCTTGTTGTTTCTCGCAGACGATGTACGACGGCGTCCACATGCAGCATCACAAGGGGAACTCAGACCGTCAGGATGAGAAAGGTGACACGATCGATTGGTTATCGATCTATAGGCACGGCCATGACGGCGAGGCGGAAAATCCGTGGAGCTATGTTTTTCTGAGTTTCTTCCGCGACGACGTCGGCGCGATTCGTAAGGACCTGCGGAAACGGAAGAACGGCGATGAGTTCTGGGGCAACATTGAGCTGACAGCGTTCGCCACGACGCTTTTGGTCATGGCGATCATCGTACCGTCGAATCCGATTCACTTCATTAACTGGCGATTCGTGCTGTATTTCCTGCCGTTCTGGTATCTCGGCCATTGTTTTAGTTACTTGAACGGTTACTACCGGCATTACGGCGCGAACCCCGACAAACCGATTGCCTGGGGCGTGAGCAGCTACGGAAGGATTTATAACTGGCTGTTCTTCTACAACGGCTATCACGCCGAGCACCATTTCCGTCCAAAGGTTCACTGGACTAAAATGGAAAAATTCCGCCGAAACACTGAACACCTTCAGAAGCAGGAAGGCGTGCGCACGATCAAGCACGCGCACATGCTCGGCTTCCTGGATCGCGATTTGCCGAAACGCGGCGGGGCGCGACTGCGCGCCTGAGCGCGAGAAGGCTACTTCGCTGGCGAGATAATCGTTGTAGCCGCCTCGCCTTGCGAGGCGCAGAGGTGTTTGCATCACGTGTCGTGCGCGTCTCACAGAGATGCGGCTACAGTTTCGCAAAGCTGGCGCGCAGTTTTTCTTTGCTTGCTTCGCACTCGCCCCGTAACCGCCGAACCTCCGAGGTAAGCTGCTTCTCCAGCGATTCGACCTCATCGACCTTGCCCTCGGTTTGCGCCTTGCGAATTTGATCCTTCAGGAAGAGCTCTTTCTCAGCAATTTTCGCCTGATACTTGGAATCCAGTTCGGCGAGTTCCTTTTTTTGTCCCTCAGTGAGCGAGAGCGATGGCGCCGTTTTTTGAAGGCGTTCCATTGCGAGTTCGTAAGCCGATTTCATCTGATTTTACGCTCCCGAAACAATCGACGCATTGCTTCTCGGAAATCAATTCTTAAATTGTTTTCGAATGCGTTCACCAATTAGACTGCTCAGTATCGATTTTGACGGGACGCTTGTTTCGCGTGCTACCGAACCGGTGTTCAACTCGCAATGTATGGAGTTGATTCGCGAGTTGCAGGATACCGGCGCGATCTGGGCGATCAACACTGGGCGCTCGGTCGATCTGCTCGAGAAAGGTCTCGCCGAGTTCGAACTGCCGATTCGTCCGGATTTCATTCTCACGACGGAACGTGACGTTTTTCGGCCAGAAGGAAATAGCGGGAAATGGGAACCGTTCGGCGATTGGAACCTGCGATGCGCGCGCGATCATGCCGCCTTGTTTTCGTCTGCCGGTTCCGTTCTGGCTGAATTTGTGGATTTTGCCATGAATCAAACGAAAGCGCGTTTGATCTACAACTCCGAAGGCCTTGAAGGGCTCGCCGCCGAAAGCGAGCAAGAGATGGACCGAATCACGGACTTCATCCGGCAGGCACGTGCGGGTCATCCGAAGCTGGATTACCAGCGTAATGGGGTTTACCTGCGGTTCTGTCACGCTGATTACCACAAAGGCGCGACGCTGGCTGAGCTGGCGCGTTTAGTGGATGTCGCGCGCGAAAACATTTTCGCGGCGGGCGATCACCACAATGATGTGTCGATGCTGGATGGAAGATTTGCAGCGATGCCGTCGTGTCCGGCCAATGCCATTCCGGAAGTGCAAATTGCCGTGAGCAACGCTGGCGGTTACATCGCACAGAAAGACCATGGCGCGGGTGTCCATGAAGCACTGGTACACTTCACGAACGGCTCTAGCGGTAGCGACGGTCTCTGAGGGCCGTCTCGAACAACGCTCACCACTTCACGTTGCCAGATCCCATCGGGCCCGGAGCGAAACGATCGTCACCGGACATTTTTTCTCCGGGGACAGCTGCACCAGATTGCGCGGACGACGGATCGGAGGCCGCGTCACCGGTTAGTGACGTGCAGGCTGCGAGCAAAAACATAATCAGCAAAACCAGAACGCCTGTCGTTGCGACTTGTTTAATCACCGACGCGAAACCTATGTGCAGGGCCTCTCTGATGCAACCAGCCGGCAGGGGCGGCAGTCACAGGCCGCGCCTACAGTCTCAACGATGGGCCTCCCAATTCAGAAGCCACCACCAGAGTGCGCGGAGGTCATTCCCTCGTCGCCGGGGGAAAATGACGGACGACCGAAGTGGGCTGAAGTAGATGTCCTCGGTGGTTCGAACGGGGCCGATTCTGTTACCACGCCTTCCTGGGATGACGAGGCACAAGCGGAAAGCAGCCACGCGATTACCAAAGCAAACGTCCCACACCACGGAGCGCGTTTATTCACGAAGCCGAATGTACTAATCACAGAGCCCGATGCAACTAGCGGAACCCAAGGCTTGATGCCAAGAGAAAGCGCCTCGAAAAAATTTTGCGCGGAAACAGAAGCTCGCGTTTAGTTCTGCATGGCCGGCAACTGGGGCGAGCCTGAACGCATGTGGGACGAATACGATTGGGAGCGTTTTCTTCAGCAACAAGACGGCAAGACCGAAAAGTACATGCAGTTGCTGGAAACATATCTTGATGATCCGCGCCGCGACGAAATTATCGCGCGTGAAATGGGTTGGACGCAGTTGCTGGATGAGAAAGACTGGAGCGCGGAGGTGGACGCGCTTCTGGATGAAACCACTGCCGAAGAGGAAGAGTCCGACGTCGACAATACGGCTGCCTCCGGCGAAACCTTCCAGGAGCACGATCTTTATCGCGCTGCCTTCGATCTTACGCTCTGGATCGATCAATTGTTCGATCAAAACCCTACGCTCCAGAATGAGCCCGCAGCCGTAAAGCTGGCTACTCACGCGGCTCTGGCCAGCGCGAAGTTGGCAGCAGCGTTGAGCGGTGATCATCTCGACGAAATCGGGATGACCATCGCGTATTTGAAACGGGCCTTGAAGGCGATCACGACCTCGATGAATGCAGCAGCGCAACTACGAAAGGCCGCCGGACTGATCAGCCGGTCGGAGTACCTGGTGTTGCAGCAACGGCTCTTTGAAGTCCGCGACGGCATCGTAAGCCTAATGGGTGAATATCGCGCTGAGTGGCGCCGTCGTTTCGGCCCGGACAGTTTTCAGCGTTGAATGAAATAAGGGCACGCTCCGTCCAATCATGCAAACGGAAGCGACTCTGGCGCAGTCCGATGTGTCGGAATTGGACCTGGTAAAACGATGCCAGGCCGGTGACACCGAAGCATTCGACGAGCTGGTAACTCGCTACCGGACACGGGTATTCGGCATGATTTACAATATGGTCCACAGCGAACAGGACGCATGGGATCTGGCTCAGGACAGTCTCTTAAAAGCATGGAAGTCGATTGGACGCTTCCGCGGGCAGTCATCTTTTTACACATGGATTTATCGCATCGTCATGAACGTGACGATCGATTGGTTGCGCAAAAAGCACGTCAAAGGCGGCGGCGCTGAATTCGATGATGCGATTCAACTTAGAGAGATTGATCCGGCATCCAAAACGGTTCCGAAAACGGAAGCTTTGCCCCATCAAGCCATGGAACGAGACGAGATCCGCGCCCGGATCGAAAAGGCAATTGGCCAGCTCTCGCCGGAACATCGCGCCGTGATTTTAATGAAGGAAATCGACGAGATGCAATATCACGAAATCGCAGAAACGTTGGGCTGCTCGATCGGCACAGTGATGTCCCGCCTGTTTTATGCGCGCAAGAAATTGCAAAGCTTACTGAGAGACGTTTATGAAAACGTTTGAGGAAAAATGGACGGCATGGCTGGACGACCAGCTCAGCGGGCGTGAATTATCGGAATTCGAGGTGTCACTGCCTGACAAAGCCACCGCTCAAGCCGAAAAAGCCGAGGCGAAAAAACTCGGCGAGCTGTTGAAGCGCGAGTTAAGTGCGCATCCACTGAAGAACGAAGAATTCTTTAGTCATCAGCTTCGTGAAAGGATCGTGCAGGAAAGTGGCGAGCAACCTCGGGAGCGCGCTGGCCGAAGCCCAACGTCCAGTTGGTGGACGATTCCGCGCCTGCTCTGGGCGGGCACGGGGTCGCTCGCCGTGTTTTTAATTTGCACTGTCTTGGTTATGCATCAGGAAAGACCGGCAGAGGAATCGCAATACCTGACACAGATTCTCAATACCCGGGTCGATCCTGTCGTTAGTCCGAATGCGACGGTCTCGATCTTTGAGGTGAAGCAAGACCGTGTAACAGTCCTTTGGACCGAAGGACTACAAACTTTACCGGCCGATTACGCGGCGAAATAATTGCTCATGCATCGCTCTCTGGCGGCCGCAATCTCTGTTCTTCTCCTGACGATGACCGCGGCGCCTGCGTCGCGAGCGGCGGAAAAAGTTTGGAGCGGGCTTGTCATGGCGGAGAACGTTACGGAGCCGCAGCCGATTCCGCCGGAATTGACTCGGATTGAAGGGTTGCTGAAGAAGTTTTTCGGCTACAACGAATTTCAGGTCATTGGGCAATCGCAAAAAACCCTTAAGACCGGTCAGGAAGATTGGCTTGCGACGAGCAAATTTTTCGGACTCCACGTAGACGCGCGCGGTGAAACCCAGGGCGGCTACGTTTTGAATCTAAAGCTTTACAAGGAGAAGGAGCTTTTGCTCGAGACCGAAGCCAAGCTGAGTAAGCGCAGCCCGCTGGTGATCAAAGGCCCGCAGGTGGGTGGGGGACAATTGCTGCTGGTATTAGTTGTTCAGTAGAACGGTCAACAAGCGAAGCGCTTGCCCCACAACAACGTGTTATGTCGAGCGAAGTCGAGACATCCCGTGGCGCGACCGTTCCGGTAACTTTGCGGGGTTCCTCGACTTCCGCCCGGAATGACTGAAATCTGAGTTCGCCATGCGCGTTCCACTTCTCGCATTCCTGGTTTTGTTTTTGATAAGGTCGTTAATCGCCGCTGTGGAAAAACCGTTTAACTTCAACGAGACGCCCGGAAAACTTCCGAAAGAAGTAGTCCCGACCGAATACGCCGTCCGAATCGTTCCGAACCTCGACAATTTCACGTTCGCCGGAAGTGAAAGCGTGAAGTTGAACGTGGGGAGTCCGGTCCATCAACTGGTGTTGAACGGGCTCGAACTCAAGATCGAAGCGGCCTCTGTCGATGGCAAAGAACTGCCGCTTCCGGCGATTAAGACCGACAATGAAAAGGAACTGCTGACACTTACGTTGCCGTCAAACCTCGCGGCCGGCGATCACGTCCTCGCGCTACGCTTCACGGGCAAGATCAATCAACAAGGGCAGGGGCTTTTCTACATGCGTTATCAGGGACAGGGCAGCGGTGAGCGCAAAGTTATGCTCGGGACACAATTCGAAGCGACTGATGCGCGTCGATTCTTCCCCTGCTGGGATGAACCTGCTTTTCGCGCGCGTTTTCAATTAACCGTTGTGGTGCCTGAGAATTGGCTCGCCGTCTCAAACATGCCGATCGAGAGCGAGCAAAAAATCGCCGGCGGGAAAGAAGTGCGCTTTGCGCCAACTCCGCCGATGTCCAGTTACCTGAATGTATTTGTCGCCGGCGAACTCGATTTTATCGAGTCGCGAGTCGGCTCGACGCAGATCCGCGTAATCGCGACAAAAGGTAAAGCAGAACTGGGTCGCTACGCGCTCGAGGCCTCGGCGGAGATTTTGAAGTACTATAACGATTATTTCGGCGTGCCGTATCCGCTGCCGAAGCTGGATCAAATTGCTATCCCGGGCGGCTTCGGTGGCGCGATGGAAAACTGGGGCGGCATCACCTATTACGAATCGAGGCTTCTCTTCGATCCGAAAAGTTCGTCCGGCGAGACGAAGCAAAATATTTATGAAGTGTTGGCCCATGAGATGGCGCACATGTGGTTCGGGGACCTTGTAACGATGGCGTGGTGGGACAACCTCTGGCTCAATGAAGGGTTCGCCTCGTGGATGGGCAGCAAATGTACCGCGCATTTCAACCCGCAATGGGAAGTTTGGCTCGCCCGCGAATTACCGCGAGATCCTACGCGGCGTAGCGGAATCGCGAAGGAAGCGGCCATGGAGGGCGACGCGCGCTCGACCACCCATCCGATTCAGCAGCGTGTCGCAACGGAAGCCGAAGCCAATAGCGCGTTTGACGATATCACCTACAAGAAAGGCCAGTCGTTCCTGCGAATGCTGGAGAGTTTTCTCGGCGAAGACATTTTCCGCGATGGAATCCGGCGGTATATCGCCGCGCATAAATATTCGAACACAACCACTGCGGATTTGTGGAACGCACTTTCGGATGCTTCGAACAAATCAGTAGGTGAAATTGCGGCCGGCTGGACTGAACAGCCCGGATTTCCTGTCGTGAACGTTAAGCGAGAGGCCGACGGCAAGGTCCGGCTTACACAGGAGCGCTTCACCGTGAATTTCAAGAACGCCCCCGCACTGCTCTGGCAAATCCCGCTGACGTATTCGGTCGTTGGCGACACACCGTCGACTTTGCTGATGACCGATAAGACGGCGGCTTTGGAAAACATTCCCGCAGATCGCGCACTCAAATTGAACCTCAACGGCGCTGGAAATTATCGCGTCGAATATGACGACCGGTCATGGGAATTGTTGCTTAAGGCGCTCCCGAAGTTGGGCGTCGAAGATCGCGTGAATCTTATGAGCGATGCCTGGGCGCTTGTAGAAGCCGGTCGCGCGCCGGCCCCGCTCTACTTTGAGTTAGCCGAAAAGTTGCCTGCTTCCACCGATTTGGCCGAACGCGAACAGATCATCAACGTATTAGATTTCGTGAACGGTCTGTTGGTTGGCAGTTCTGAACGCGAAAGATTCCAACGGTACGCCCGATCGCTTTTGCGCCCGACATTTGCGAACTTGGGGTGGGAGCCGAAACGGAACGAACTGCCGAACGCTGGAAGGCTGCGCGCAAGCTTGATCGGCGCCCTCGGACATTTGAATGATCCGGAAATCATCGCCGGTTGCCGCGAGCGTTTCGAGAAATACCTCGCACATCCGGCGGCGCTCCCACCGGATCTCCGTGCTCCAGTTTTGGCAGTGGTCGGCCGCTATGCCGATGAGAAGACTTGGAACAAACTGCACGAACTCGGTCTGAAAACCACAAGCATTGAGGACCAACAGAATTACTACGAGGCACTCGCTTGCGCGGCTGATCCGAAATTGGTGAAGAAGACGCTTGCGATTGCGCTTACGGACGAACTGCCAACGAGCCGTGCCATCTTCCTGGTTTCGCGGGTCGCCCGCGACAGCGGTCATCCCGATGTTGCATGGGACTTCGCGAAAGCAAATATGAAAGCGTTGCTCGCCAAAGTCGATGCGGCAGGTGCAAACCGCTACGCGCCCAGTTTGTTTACCTTTTTCTCCGATGGCTCGCGCGCTGACGAATTAAAAAACTACGCCACGCGAAACTTAGCCCCGGCAAGCGCGCCCGAAGTAGCTAAAGTCGTCGATGAAATTCAGTTCCGCGCGGAATTCAGAGACCGTCTCGCATCTCAATTGCCGGCGCTCATTCACAGCGGCGCGAAATAGCTCGGCCTAGAGTTGTCACGGCACGATCGTGTCTGGCTCTCCGCCAGTTTGGCGACAGGCGAAGGCATGTCCAAATTCGTGCAGCAAAACGACACCAAACAGCGCGCAATATTCCAATGCCGCGCAAATTGGATTGTGATACCCTTGCGCGAATCGCGTCACTTCAAGCGCAGCGACGATGAACCAGGTGAAATGCAGACACAGGCGTATTCCTGCCAACTGGAATATTGGCAGCGCGCCTTTCATGGGCATCGAGGGGCTGGAAGCCTGAACATCAACAATTGCTACAGCGCACTTCCGCGGAGCGGCCTACGCGCTTGATTCGGTCCCCTCGTTCTGAGTACTGATCCACAAACGCATTGGAATCATCGAAGAATCGATGAAGCCATGCTTTCGGAAAAACGCCTGCGCCACATTTTCGGGCCGATCGGTCAGCAGCGTGATTCGGAGAAAGTTTTTTTTCTTCGCGAAATCTATCGCGTGTTCGAGAAGCTTGTTGCCGTAGCCGTGACCTTGATACTGCGTGTGCACCACGAGGTCCTCCAAGAGCATGACGAAACCGCCTTCCGCTGTGCTGATGGTGAAGAGCAAATTGATCATCCCCACGATCGCGCCGTTGCGACGCAGCACAAAAACGCGGCCACGGCTGGGCTGTTCGAAAATGAGCCGCAATCCGCGGAGCTGTTTGTCTTTATCGGGACGGAAGTCGCCCTCCTGAGCGAACAATTCGCCGAGCATTGCCGACAACTCGTCCAAGTCGGCTTCAGTCGCCGGCTCGATCACGACATTTTCTTTCTCCGCCATATCGGTGCGAGTCGTTATTTCAGAAATGCGCCCTGTTGGCAACTTTGTAAATTAAACCCTCTTGTCTGTAGCGGATAACGTCTCATTCTAGGAAATCGGTAGCACCTCAAATTTCTCCCGCCCGGTGTCGTTGACAATGCTGACCGTGCCCCTAATGTAAGCGCTCTCAAATCGGGCCCTAGCAAGTTCACGGTTTATGAAACGTACTTATCAGCCATCGAAGCGAACGCGTAAACGCCAGCACGGTTTTCGCGCACGCATGCGAACAAAGGGCGGCCGCGCCACTCTTGCGCGCCGTCGCCAACGCGGTCGCAAACGCCTGCTTCCAAAGGGCGTTGACATACACTACGCTCGCCACACGCAAGCCTGATATTCGAAGTTCGAAATCGGTGAGCAATCACTGACCTTTGATGTCGCCGCCGGGTTCCGTTGCGAGCACGCAGCGAAATCCGTAAATCACGTCGCGATCGTTGCGGTCGACGACGTTTCGATAGGAGGATTGCATTTCCAGACGATTCTTTGTGGCCCAGGAGCCGCCGCGCAGCACTCCCCAATCGCGACCAGTTGCACTGTTGTCGCCTTTATAAGTGTCGAGACACCATTCCCAAACGTTCCCGCCGAGATCGTACAGACCTATCGAATTGGACTTAAAACTTCCGACGGGCAGCGTTGCGCTGCGTCGCTTTCCAGAAGTTCCCGCATAATTTCCTGCGTCGTTTGGCGGAGGCCATTGTTTGCCCCACGGAAATTCGTTCTTAATTTTTCCGTCGCGCGCTTCGGGCGTCGGACCGCTTTCATTCACCAAACCGACGGCCATGCTCCACTCGGAATCGGTCGGCAGTCGATACGCTTCTCGATCGTCAATCAGATTTTCATTTTGTTCCTTTTCGGTCAGCCATTTGCAAAACGCCACGGCATCGAACCAGCTCACTTTCACGGCCGGATCAGTTGGTGTCTGATGAAAATCAGGCGGCTCGTATCGTCGGCCGGTCGCACGGCAAAACGCTTCGTAATCCTGTACGCGCGTTTCCCAGATCGAAATTTGAACGTCGCCAACCGGGACGAACTTCATGCCTAGCGAATTGGTGAATGGTTGGCCCGGCGCAGGACCGACGGTTTTTTCCAAACGCGCCGCCAGAAATGTCTGCTGTTGCGGCTCGACTTTCCCGGCGACCGACCCCTGCTTGTAGCCGGATAGGCGCAGCTCGTACGTGACGTCGCCAGGTTTCACTTCCTCGATCCCCAGCGGCGTTTGCCCCAAATCTTTTCCGTTCGCCATCACAGTCGCACCGCCGGGCGCGCTAGTGATCTTCACGTTGCCATTTGCGAACACAAAATGGGCTGCGTTGTCTCGTTGCGCGACGACGTCAATCCTTTGCTGTTCGTCAGGCCACCCGTCCAAATGCGCGACCAGTTCGTGCGAACGCGCGGGCAGATCCAGACGGATCGGCGTGCGCCCTCGCGATTGTCCGTCCACGAAAATCTCGGCGCCGCTGGGTTCGCTGGTAACGTTTGTGAGCGCCCTAACAAACGCGAAGGATTTATTCGCCGTTTCGCCGCGTTGCACGTCTACGTCGCCGCGCATTTCCCAGTCGTCGTGGCGCGCGACGATCGAGTATTTCCCGGTTGGAAGATCAGCTACGGTTTGCGGGGTCACGCCTTCGCGTGAACTCTGACCATCCTCGCTCCGCAATGAAAACTGTGCGCCAGGCGGCTCGGATTGGATTTGAAGAGCACCTTTGCTTCGCACAAGTCGAAAGGACGGCAGATCTGGTAACTGTTTGCGTCTGAAGTCAACGCTCGTTTCCACCGGTTCGTATCCGGGACTCATCATGCGCAGGTTGTATTTGCGCGGTTCCAAGTCTGCGAATGTCGCCGGGCTTTTTTGCGCATGATCGCCTAATACGACGAGCGCTCCGGCCGGCGCGGTGCGGATCGTCGTTTGCAGGTGAAGATCAGCGCTCGATTGCGACGGCTTTAGCCAAAATCCGATTGCGGCGACGAGAAGAACCACGAGTGACAGCGTCCCCAGCCAAATTTTTGCCCGCGATTTTCGTGGCCGTTCACCTTGCTTCAGTGCGGTGAGATCGCGATGCATTTCTGCGGCCGAGCCGTAGCGTTTGTTCGGATCGTTGGCGCATGCCTTCACTAGCACGTCGTTGAGTTGCAGCAGACGTTCGCGATCCGGGCGCGTGCTCAATTGCGAATCGACCTCCGGAAAATCGAGCCGGTCCTTTCCGGTGCAGGTTTCGTAAAGAAGTTTGCCCAGACTGTAAATGTCCGCGCGCGGCGTGCCCGGCCCTTCCGGCGGGATGTAACCTTCCGTGCCAACGAATGAACGCTGTCCGCTGGCGGCCACCAATCCGATGTCGGCCAACTTCGGCACGTTTTCCCTAAAAATGATGTTCGATGGTTTGATATCCCGATGGGTTAGCCCGCGTTTGTGCAATGCTTCAAGCGCTTCCGTTAACGAAAGCCCGAGCCTTATCGATTCGTCGGCGGAGAGGCGTTTGTGCCGCGCGAGATCGCTTTTCAGCGTGCGCGGTTCGTAGCTGCCAATATCGATCTTGCGTCCGTCCAAATGATCGTCCGCCAGTTCCATGCTGTAATAGAGATACTCGGCGGTCCGTCCAACGTGCAGGATGTTGATAAAGCCGGCATGCCCCCGAGAAATCGGCTCGAAAGCTGACATCCCTTCGAATTCCCGGAGAAACGCGCGCTCGCTTTCGAACGTGCTGCGGTAGACGACTTTCACCGCGCGAAACGCGCCGGTCACAGTCCGCGCCAGCCAAATCTCACCGTAAGCGCCGCGCCCGATTACGCGCAGCAATTCGTGATCGGGAATGATTGGTACCTGAGCCTTAACCTGATCGGGAATGGGCGATTTTACACAAGCAGCGGAGGCGAAGCAATTCTGGGGAGCGCGCGCGTCTCGCGCGCTGGCGAAGGCCTCTGGCGTTCGCGCACTTTTCTCGTGACCATTAATATCGCCGGGCAGCGAGCGATCAATGAAAAGTTCGTTTCGGCGCAACGCCGAAACCAGACACGCGAGACGCGTGCGCTACCCATGCGCGAAGTTTCGCGCGGTGCGTTCGAGTGTCTTAACCTCTTTCTTTAACAGCGCGCCGACGCGATGTCGCGCCAGATACACCTGTCCGATATTGACTCCCAATCGCGCGGCAACTTTCTGTGCCGGCCATTCCTTGCGCACATAACAATCAAAAATCTGAAACTGCTTCGGCTCGATTTGCTTTTTCACCCGCGTGATCGCTGCCTCAAATAAATTCTCCTTCCACTCGGTTTCCCAGACCGCATCCAAATCAATCCCGCGCGAATCGGGGACACGCTCGATTGTTGCCGTCGCGCGGTCGTCGGATGAACGAGGACGTTTCGGATCGCCGGGTTCGCGTTTGCGAAACTGATCGGCAATTCGCCAGCGCGTGATTTGCAACAGCCAACCTTTGAACGAACCAATTGCCGGATCGTATTTCAACTTGTCGATGTTCTTCGCAACCGTTATGACGGTTTCCTGCACCACTTCCTGTGCTTCAGCATCCGTGAGACCGGATCGGCGCGCGGCTGAGTAGATCAGCTTCGAGTACGTGTCGAAAAACTCCTGCCAGCGCAGTTGATCGCCCCAATCGGCCAAATGCTCGACCAAGCTGCGCCGCGTCGCGAGCAAGCTGGGCTGTTTCACATCC
>JBARAJ010000270.1:0-22344 GCA_049791915.1 Candidatus Udaeobacter sp. | reverse complement strand
TCGTCGTGATCGTTTGGATACAGGGACAGATCGACGCGGGACTGAAGCCGAGTATCAATTGGCAATTGCTCGCCTACGTCATCCTCACGCTTGGTGAAGCGATGGTGTCGATCACTGGTTTGGAATTTTCCTATACCCAGGCGCCGAATTCGATGAAGAGCTCGGTGATGGCATTGTGGCTTTTGACTGTCGCTTCAGGCGAACTTTTCGTCGGGCTCGTCAATAAATGGATCTTGCATGCAGGTGGCGCTCAAAAGGTCAGTGCGTATCAGTACTTTACTTTTTTCACCTGGTTGATGTTTGGAGCCGCTATTGTTTTCACAATCGTGGCTTGCTTTTACAAGGGCCGCACTTACCTGCAATCACAGCTCACGCTCGATGAAGTTGCCACCGAACCTATTCTTCACGGCGGCACACCGAGCTGAAGTCGAATGAAAATCATCATCGCGGTCGCGGCCGTTTTATCGTTGTCGATTTCAAACACATTCGCGACTTCGCAAGACGACGCGTTCCAAAAAGTCGCGCACGATTATGTCGAACAAAATTTACAGGCCAATCCCGAGCAGGCGACTGAGCTCGGCGACCATCGTTTCGATGGGGAGTTGACCGATTATTCGCCAGAAGCGCGAACGAAAGACCTCGCAACGCAAAAAGAATTTCGCGACAAGCTGAACGCAATCGATGGAACGCAACTCACTGGCGCGAACAACATTGATTTTCGAATTCTCAAGGAGAACATCGATTACGAAATCTTCCGGGCCGAAGAGCTGAAGGAGCCGGAGTGGAATCCTTTGGTTTACATGCAGAGCCTGGCCAACAGCCTTTATCTTTTGGTCGCGCGCGATTTCGCACCGGCCGAAAAACGGATCCCGAGTTTGCGCCAGCGCTTGGAAAAAATCCCGGGCGTGATCGCGCAAGCGAAAGCCAATCTGCAACATCCGCCGCGCATTCACACCGAAACAGCGATTGAGCAAACGCAGGGCGCAATCAATCTCGTCCGCACGGACCTTGCACCGCTTCTCGATCAGGCGCCGCAAACGAAGAAGGATCTCGCCGTATTGCAGGATAAAACCGCTGCGGCGCTCGAGGATTACAAAAAATGGCTCCAGAACGATCTGCTCCCTCGCTCCGACGGCGACTTCCGTCTGGGCGAGGAGAAGTACAGGAAGAAACTGCACTTCGCGCTGGCATCGGATTTGCCGATGGAAGAAATCTTGAAACGGGCAAAGGCCGATCTGGAACAAACACAAACCGCCATCTACGAAACGGCGTTGCCGCTCTACAAAAAATATTTTCCGACCGCCGATCAACAAACTGTCACAGACAAGCACAAAGTGACAGCCGCGGTATTGGACAAGCTTGCGGAGCAACATCCTAACGACGGCACGGTGGTTGATTACGCGAAGAAAGTTGTCGCAGAAGCGACAGGTTTCGTGAAGCGACATGATGTGGTCAACGTTCCCAACATGCGGCTGGATGTGATCGCGATGCCGGAATTCAAACGCGGCGTCGCCATTGCGTATTGCGATGCGCCGGGGCCGCTGGAGAAAAATGGCAAAACACTTTTTGCTGTCGCCCCTACACCGAAGGACTGGTCGAAAGAGCGAAAGGAATCGTTCTTCCGCGAATACAACAACTATATGATTCGAGATCTGACCGTGCATGAGGCGATGCCGGGGCATTTTCTACAACTCGCGCGCTCGAATGAATTCCGCGCGCCGACGCTGGTCCGCGCAATTTTCCAGAGCGGGTCCTTTATTGAGGGCTGGGCGGTTTATTGCGAACAGGTGATGGCCGAACAGGGATACGGCGGCCCCGAGGTTAAGATGCAGCAATTGAAGATGCGGCTCCGCGCGATTTGCAACGCCATTCTCGATCAAAGCATCCACGCCGGAAACATGAGTGAGAAGGAAGCGATGGATTTGATGACCAAGGAAGGTTACCAACAGGAGGGCGAAGCGGTGGCCAAATGGAAACGCGCCCGGCTTACTTCCGCACAACTCTCCACCTATTTCGTCGGCGCCACGGAGCATCTCGATTTGCGCGCTGCCGAACAGAAAAAACTCGGCGACCAGTTCAATCTCAAAAAATACAACGACCAGGTCATCTCTTACGGCAGCCCGCCCGTGAAATACGTGCGGGAACTGATGGGCTTGTAGTTGTAGCCACCGGCCTGTGGCCGGTTCAGTTCAGCACTGCCGCTCTGAACGGCCCACAGGGCCGTGGCTACAGCAAACACACCTGATTCAGGCGCTCTCGGCGCGGCGCTTTTTGGCAGAGTTGCGCTTCCGCGACACAGCGCGCGTTGCCTTTTTCGCAGCCGGCAGCCGCACGAGCTCATCGAGATTAAACGTGCGGCGACGTTTGGTTCCCACTTCTCGAAATTCGATCTCATACCAGCCGTTCATGCGATCTACCTGATAGCGTTTCTGTCCAATACGCATCGGTTCGCGCGCGATCACGCGATGGATGACTTTTTCGTATTTGGACCGTGGCCAGCGTCGCATTCGGCGACGACCCCAATCAATTCCATGCCCGACATCGTCATAAGCGTCGGGGCGCTTCTCGAAGTCGAGAAGTGAGCGCGCATCTCCGGCAAACACCGCGGCGATGTGCTTCAGTGTGCTCGAATCACTGATCTGTCGAATTCGCCGGCGAAACGGCCGCAAAGTTTCAGCCGCAATCGCACGCAGGCTCAGCGTACGCCCGTCGCGTAATTTCCAAAGCGGCTCATTGATGTTCGACACAAATGGATTTCGGCCTAACGAATCAGCCGTGGCGCGCCAGCCGCGCCGCGACGAATGTTTTCGTAGATGAAATCGCGCTATTCGAGGCAGTCCATGCCGCCCCAATTGTTTCAGCCCAAAATCCTCCCAGCGGAGTACGGTTCCCATGGCGCCCGCGATGAACACGCACGTTGCCAGCATCAATGCGGGGTCCGGCGTGAAATCAACCGTGACTTCGATTCGATTTCCGCGCGGGCGCACACCGACTGCGCTACTCTGCCGGTTCGTTGCCAGCAAAATCACCGGCACCGGCAGGATGTGCGCCAGCAGATAACCAAGCTTAGTAGCATTTCGAAGCTTTGATTTCCGCGCGGTTGGAAACGAAAAATTGTAATGCGCGCTGAAGCCCTGGAGTGTGCACTGACATTTGTGTCGTTTGGCCCAGTGATCCAGCTCGCGTCGCAAATAGCGCATCTGCTCCCACAACAAACGCGTCGCGCGATAACAGCAGCCCGGCTCGAGTTCAACAATGGGTGTGGCGACTTCGATAACGCCGGTGTCGAAGTAAATTGCGCCGCCCGCGGGCAATTGAAACGATTTGCCGGTGCGCGGAATCATTCGTCGTCGCACCAGACGGCTGGGATCACCAAAGACTTTTTCTGGACGCCGTCTGCGCCCATTAACAAAAAGATTAAATTCCGCTTCCAGCCCGATCACCGCTCGCGGCGGCGTTGCCCCAAGCGTGCGAAGGCGAAAACCATGCGTGTCGCGTTCTGTTCGGCGGTCCTTCATCTGCTCAATGCGAGACTAACTCGCTTCGCTGCATTCGCGCGGAGTTAACCTCACGTATCCTAAATCGATGTGGAGGTGGTCGCTGGTCTGTCCTTTTTCACGTCCGAATGGCCGAACAAAAACAGCCGGGCTAAGAGACGCTGCGATCGTCCGATATTTCTCAACAGACTTCGTGTCGCACAGGAAAGTATCGCCAATCCGGTAGATATTTGCCGCCGTACCCCACGCATGAATGCTTTTTGCGCCCCCAATCTCATGCGCTGGCGAGCGGTACCCGCCGTTCGCGCTAATGAACACCGGCGCGTCAACTTCGCGCCGGAAGTCCTCCAGGAATCTGGCAAGCAAAAGGATTGCACACGGTACGTAATGAGGGAACTGGCTTAGGAGCAGCCTCGCCTCGCGACAGTCGACGAGCATCAATTCCGCAAGCGTGAAGTGCGGCGCCAGCCGAATTTCATGCGCTTCCTCCCAGCTGCCAATTTGATAGAAGAAACGCGGCAAACGATGAACAGTGCCGGTGGCACCAGCTTCGCTCTCGCCCGGTCGCAACAGCGCGCGATACTCTTCAGCCAGACGCAAACCGTCAATCGGCCGCAGAAACTCAGTCCTCATTTGATTTCGGCTTCGTTTGCAGCAGCGACCGATAAATGGCCTCGGAAATAGCTGCGACTGTTTCGCGCCGCCCCTCTCTTTCAGGATCGAATTCAGTTAAAATGGCGGCGATGTATGGTTCGCGTTCGGGCAGATAGACGATTCCAATATCATGGGAGGCAGTAGAAATCTCGCCGGTCTTGTGCGCGACTGTAGCATGTGGCGGGAGCCCGGCGGGAATCATCGAGTTAAATCGTTGCTCCAGCAGAATGCGGATTACCTCTCGTTTGCTTTCGGGCGTAAGAAAATCACCGCGGATCGCTGACAACAAACTCAACAACCCGTCGGCAGTCGCTTCATTGTTGATCGCGCGCTCGTGCGCACCGTGGTCTTCCACGCCTCGCCGGAGCTCAACCCCGTCAACTTGCGCTTCCCGCAGAACCGTCCGCGCATATTCCGCACCCACGAAATCGAGCAGTAAATTCGCCGCGAGATTACTGCTCCCGCAGATCATTGCGTGCGCAAGCGCGGAGATCTTCGCGGTCCGTCCAATAGCCGCATACAGCTCCGGCGTCGCGTCGCGATCCTGGCTAACGCGAAAGACCGATCCGTCTGCTGCGCTGAAGAAACGATTTCGCACGTGTAACGAATCATCGAGCCGAAGCCGGCCCTGGTCTGCCGCTCGAAATACTGCGAGGAGAACTGCGACTTTGATCGTGCTTGCAGCATGAAACCACCGGTCACCGCGCAACGAAAATCGGAATCCGGTCTCGAGATCGTGCAGTGCTACTCCGATGGCTCGAGCTTTGTTTTTCAGAGCCAGGGCTTCCAGTTCCTCGCTTAATCCGTTGGATACATCCACGCTCAACATCGAAGTGCTCTTTACATGGCCATTGGCAAGTCGCAAATTCGCCCAATGCCAAACCTGGCTACCTGGATCCGTCAAAAAGACGCTAAATCCTTTCGCACAATTTTTGCGAAACATCCTGACATCAAAGTTTGGAACGCGCGTACTCGAAATGTTCCGCTCAATGAGATGGACGGCCTTTTACTCTCAGGCGGCTCCGATATTTCCCCGGAATTTCTCCGGCAGGACGTTCCCAATCCTGCGGTGTTGGATAAACAGATCGACCCGGAGCGCGACCGCTGGGAGTTTCAGGCCGTCCAGAACGCGCTCTCGCGCGGGTTGCCGATTCTGGCAATTTGCAAGGGCCTTCAGGTCTTCAACGTGGCCCTCGGCGGCACGCTCAAGCTCGACATCCAAGGACACAATCTGCCCGACCAAAAGCATCGTGATGTTCAGCCGTTGCGCAGTGCGCGTGCCGCATCTCATCGTTTTCCCAAAGTGAACAGCGCGCATCACCAGGCGATCGATCAATTAGGCGACGACTTGGAAGTGGAGGCGTGGGCCGCGCATGATGACATCATCGAGCAGGTACGGCTGCGCAAATACCCCTTCGGACTTGCTGTCCAATATCACCCTGAGCGGAGCCGAATTTACGACTCGTTGTTCGACGATTTCTTCAGGCGATTGGGATCCTCGAAGCCTTGAATTGCGTCATTCCGAGCGAAGTCGAGGAATCCCGTGGCGCAACCTTGACCTATTCTGCGGGATCCTTCGACTCCGCTTCGCTCCGCTCAGGATGACGATGCTTGCAAGACTCTAACTCGTCGGAGCCGCAAGGCCCACGCTACGGCCCCGCAGCTTCATTTCGCACAACGACTTCCAGCTTTATGTCTTGAAACGCCAACTGGTCGTGAATCAACCCGAGCAATTCAAGCGCTCGCGAATCCGGCATGTGCGTGCAACGCACCTCAATCCGCGCCGGTTTGCCGGCGAGCTCCGGATGGCCGGACTCCATTTCGCCATCGAGCAAAAATGAAACGTACGCGTTGAACCGCTCCTGTAACGAAAGCAGTTGCTCATCCGAGCTGGCCCACTCGTTAGGCTCGTTCATTACAAGAACCGCCTCACCCGTTTTCGGGTCGCGGGCGATTACATCGATCACGCTTGTTCGATTTTTGCTATTTGAAATTTCAGGTTCGATGTCCATGAGCCGATTCGATATTGGACGTTCGATGTTCGACGTTTGATGTTCAAACTCGAATGACCAACGATTTGAGTGCCGAAGAGGTTCGCGCGCTGCTCAAGCTCGAACCCTAGGCCACGTGCGGTTTCGTTCGCGTCAAGTGCAGCTTTTGATCCCGGGCAATACGTTCCACGCTGCACGCGTCATCGGACAACGACGTTGGTTCCTCAGCGCGAGCACAGAATGGCCCTGCGTAGAGAAAGTCGGCGTCGAAATCGGCGATGTCCAAGCGCTGGCGGCGAAATATGCGGACGTGACCGAAGATCTACGCGCATTCCAGCGAGGATAGCAGCGATTCACCGTTTTTGAGCGCCAAAGGCGCCAGGACTCAGCGGCAGCCTGGGGCGACGCCCCAGGTTCGTGGCGCGAGTGGAAAGCCACAAGCGCTGAAAGCGCGATTCACTTGCGGGCACAACATTCAGAGAATAATCCACCTGATTGAAACGCTCTTTTAGCGCTGGGTCATATGATAATTTGGATTCCTGGGGCGATGCCCCAGCCGAGCATGAGACAGCGCCTTTGGCGCCAGCAGATACCATTGACCGACACGTCGTCTCCCGGCAAACTTTGATATTGTTGTGGCAAAACGAAAACGCGCAGGCGAATTAACATTGCTCGGGCATAGCGACGCGAAACTTCCTGCATCGCCAGCCGAAGCGCGCCTGGAGACGTTTCCGAATCCCGCTCCTGACCGAAATTACCATATTCATTTTGAAACAGATGATTTCACTTCCGTTTGTCCGGTAACCGGTCAGCCCGATTTTGCTCGGATCGATATCGATTACGTGCCAGATGGTCTGTGTGTCGAAAGCAAATCACTGAAATTCTATTTCGCCTCCTATCGTAACGAGCGCGCATTCAATGAAGCCGTCACAAACCGCATTCTCGACGATTTCGTGAAAGCGTGTGCGCCACGCGAGGCCGTCGTCACCGCACAATTCTCCGCGCGCGGCGGAATTGCGCTGACAGTCCGTGCCGAGTATCCGGACAGGAAATCCGGCCATGATGATTTGTAGGGGAAGCCGTTGGCTTCCCGCGGGACGACAACGTCGTCCCCTACAGGAAGGGACTCCGAGTAAATGAAATCCGCAGTCGTTCTCCTCAGTGGCGGAATCGATTCGGCAACGACGCTGGCAATTGCAATCGCGGAAGGCTACGAAACATACGCCCTGTCATTTGATTATGGTCAGCGTCACCAGGTCGAAACGGAAGCGGCTCAACGCATCGCCAATTCGTTAGGCGCAAAAGAGCATCGCATCGCCAAGATCGACCTGCGCGTCTTCGGCGGCTCCGCGCTCACGGACGATGTCGCCGTGCCGAAGCAGCGTTCGGAAAAGGAAATTGCGCACGGAATTCCAGTCACTTACGTGCCTGCACGCAACACCATCTTTCTCGCGTATGCGCTTGCCTGGGCGGAAGTGATTCCGGCCAATGACATTTTTATCGGCGTAAACGCGATCGACTACAGCGGCTACCCAGATTGTCGGCCGGAATTTATCGAAGCGTTCGAGAAGGTCGCCAATCTAGCGACCAAAGCTGGCGTGGAAGGCAGACGCTTCCAGATTCACACCCCGCTGATCAAACTTTCAAAAGCGGAAATCATCCGCAAAGGAGTCGAGCTCGGCGTCGATCTTTCGCTCACTCACAGTTGTTACGGTCCGACGCCGGAAAGCCTCGCTTGCGGCGAATGCGATTCCTGCCTCCTGCGGCTAAAAGGTTTTCGCGAAGCCGGAATGAAGGATCCCATCCGTTACTCAGAAAAATGAAGCGTAGCCGTTTTTATCATTCTGAGCGAAGCGAAGAATCTCTGATTGGATGCCTACGGCACCGAGGAGAGACCAGAGATGTTTCGCTTCGCTCAACATGACAGACACAGTATCAACACACGCAGCCAATCGAGCACCGTAGAGGCTTGCCAAGGCTCTGCCACACTGAATGAAGCGTCTGCTCCCCATTTTCGAGCTCTCAAAAAATGAACAGCGCGTCGTCCTCATCGTGATGCTCGTTCTAATCACGATCGCGCTCGTCGGATACGAACGCCGTGTCCATCATGATCCGGTTCGAGCGCCAGTTGCGGCAGAAGCAAAACAGTCCGCAACTCCTTCCGGAATAGAAGATGAACGGTAAATTGATCTAGGTGATGACCTTCCCTGCTAACTACATCCGATCGATGGCTGTTCGGCTACCGGTGGATATTCGGGAAGGTCTTTCGCTGTTTTTGCTACTGTTGCCTGGCGCACTGCTGGCGAGACCAATGGAGGGAGCGACCTACCAGAAAATGTTTAATAAGGCTGATCTCGTAGTTATCGCTAAGCCGTTATCTACTAGACACACCGAAGAGCGTCCGACGCTCCCGGGCTGGGAGTACGTTCACGTTGTCGGCGTGAACACTGAGTTTGAAGCGCGGCTTGATCCGTGCCTTGCCAGCTTCAATCCAAAGCAACACAACACGTATCGGTTATTTTTGATTAAACAGCCCAACGGCAGGTATGTGCCTGCAGGCGGGCAGGTTGACCCAGCTGCATTTTCCGTCATCAAACTGAGCAGCGTGATGGAATAGTCTTAATCTTGGCTTAGGCCGGGAATTCTGCCGTAGCCGACGAAGACCGGACTGATTTTGGCGTCGCCGCTTTTGGGTGGCGGCGGCATTTTGAAATCGAAAACGCTGACGCCCCAACGTTGTTTGCCGTCGTATGTGCGGCCGTCGCTTGATCCGATCATGACGCGTTTGTTCGTTCGTTTTTCGCGGCCGAGGTAAATCATGGTATGCGTGATGGGCGGGTCGCGATCGATGTTGTAGGTGCCGCTCCAGAAAAGCAGATCGCCAGGCTTAAGGTCATCGAATTCGAATGAATCCTCCTTGCGACTCAGGACCGCGTAAAAATTTCCCGCTTTGCGCACCCAAACATATTGCTGGCTGGAATCGCGCGGGACGTCGGGGAAGCCGTTTTGCTTAAGAACGTAATAAATGAAACCGGAACAATCCATGCCGCCGTTCGCGGGATCGGCAGAACCATAGGTGTAGCCGAGATTTTGTTTTGTTAGCGCGAACCCGGCCTCCTGGATTTGGCGAACTTTGGGCGGGTATTTCTCGTAACCTTCTATTGCGGCCGGCGAAAGACTCACATTAGGCCAGCCTTTTTTCCCTCGACCACCTTCGGCGGATTCCGCCGGACTCGCAGATGGAGTCTGTGTCGCCGACGGCGATTCCTCCGGTGTTGGAGTAGGAAACGCTTTCTTGCGTTTTGATTTTCTCTTCGGCGTCGAGGATGGAGTCGGCGAAGCCTTCTTTGATTTTGGCGAAGCAGTTGGCGTCGGAGTGGGTGTCGTTTTCTTCTTCCGGTGTTTGCGAGATGAACTCGGCGTTGGATCGGGCTCGAAGGTCTTCTTGATTTTTGTACCTAACGACTCTTCGGCTGGATACGCGGCTCGAGGGGCGCCGAATGCGATCGCAACGGCTAAAAACCATTTAACTACTGTTTTGAATGCCATCAGTTTTTCTAGGGCGTTTCTGTGAAACGCCAATTGTCCTGTAGTGTTCGCTGTCCTCAGCGGAGATTCGAGCCCAGTAGTTCGGCCGGATGCCATGAGAAGAGCGCACGTTACGGTACGTGAGATCGCCGGGCAGGATGCCTGCCGGCCCCACAGACAAGATGTCTGTGCTACGACTGCGCGAGCTCTTGCAGGATTGCTTTGTTCAAACGAATTCCGCCTTCGAAATTTTCGAGCGGGAAATTTTCGTTAGGCGAATGTGCGCGGCAATCGGGCAGGGCGAGTCCCATGAGCAACGTTTCGACGCCGAGAATCTCCCGGAATTCGGAGACAATTGGGATGCTGCCCCCTTCGCGGATGAGCGCGGCATCGCAGTTGAACGCCTTGCGCAACGCGCGCTGTGCCGCCTCCCCCATCGCTGAGTGCGGATCTGTGAGATACCACGGACCGCTGTGCCCCATGGTAACTTCCATTGTGACGCCCTTCGGCAAATTTTTTTCCAAATGCGTCTTCGCCAGTTCCAGAATTTCCTCGCCCTTCTGGTCAGGAACGAGACGGAATGTCAGTTTCGCAAACGCGTGGCTGCCGATCACCGTCTTTGTCCCCTGCCCCTGGTATCCGCCGCCGATTCCGTTTATCTCGGCAGTCGGCCGCGCCCAGATGCGTTCCACTGAATTGTATCCGGCCTCCCCGAAAAGCTCAGGCACACCTGTTTCCTCCCGAATCAGTTTGTCACCGTCGACGGGAAGTTTGCGCCACGCTTCGCGTTCCCAGTCTTCGAGCGGTTTGACGCGATCGTAAAATCCTGCAATCGCCACGCGGCCGTCGCGATCGTGAAGCGTGGCGAGCAATTGGGCCAATGCGGTGATTGGGTTTGCGACGGCCCCGCCAAAAACGCCTGAGTGCAAATCCATTTTCGGACCGGTCACTTTGACCTCAAGCGCGGTCACCCCGCGCAATCCATAACTGAGCGTCGGGATGCCCCGTGCGATCATCCCTGTATCGGAAATAACTGCTACGTCGCACTTCAGTGCGTCGCGATTTTCGCTGAGAAAGGGGCCGAGATTCGCACTTCCGATTTCCTCTTCGCCCTCGATCACCAAGTGCAAATTCACCGGCAGCTCGCGATGCTCCTCAATCGTTTCCTGAATTCCAAGAATGTGCGCAAGGATTTGACCTTTGTTGTCCGTGGAGCCGCGGGCAAACACGTAACCGTTCTTCAAGACAGGCTCGAACGGCGGTGAATTCCAAAGTTCCAGAGGCTCCGGCGGCTGCACATCGTAATGGCCGTAAATCATAACTGTCGGACGTCCGGGCCGATGTTCATTGCGAGCCCAGACGATGGGATGACGTTTCGTAGGTACAAGCTGCGCTTGCAGACCGATCCTGTTGAGCTTGTTCACCAGCCAGTTTGCACACTCGACCAACTTTTCCTTATGCATGTCATCAGTCGAGACGCTTGGAAACCGCAGGAACGAATAATACTCCTCGAGATAATTGTCGCGCATGGCGCAAGACTAAACCAGCGTTCCTACGAACGTCCAATACTCACCTCGGACATGGGAAACAGTTGTAGGGCGGACGCATCGCCTGCCCGGCCAACAACCCGGCAAGGGGAGCGCTCGCCTTACAACAGTCCGCCACGTCACCCATTCACATGCTCAGCACGCGCGACAGTTCTCCGTACGAAGTACAAAAGAGACGACAGCGCCAGCACGATTCCAGTCACGAGGAATTCACGAACCGTGGCGTGAGAGAGAATCCAAACAATGGCGAGGATCGCTAGCGCGGGCACAATCTTCATTCCAGAAAAATTGAACGGCTTACCATCCGAGCGCACATCTCGTTGCACCAAAACCCAGCAAGCAGCGCAGCAGAGCAAATACATCAACAAAACCGCGACATTCGAAAGGACCGCCAGCTTCTCGAACGTACCGCTAATTGAAAGCGCAAACGCTAGCGTAGCGTACGTAATAATCGCGACATCCGGTGACCGATAGCGCGGGTGCACATGCGCGAAAAACTGCGGCAGCGCGCCGTCGCGGCCGAAAGCAAAAATCATTCGCGGCGAACTCAGGATATCGCTTGTGACGAACCCAAATGCGGAGATGCTCGCTCCGGCCAGAAGGATCACGCGACCGAGGTTGCCAAGGAATGTCGCCGCCGATTCAGCGAGGGGCGCGGCGGGATGATTCGCGAGATCGGCACCGAGCGTGCCCTGCGCGACGAGCTGGATCATCAGGTAGATGATTGTCGTGATCACCAGCGCGAGATAAGCAGAACGGGGAACAGTCCGCGCCGGATTCTTCACTTCGCCGCTAGGAATTAACGCCACCTCGATCCCCACGAAAGCGAAAATCAAAAGGATAACGGCATCGCCTAACGACTTGCTGCTTGGCCAACCGCTCCAGGCAAGGTTCGGTGCGTGAATAAAAAATATTCCGACGCAAATGAACAACAACAGGGGCAGAAGCTTGGCCACTGTGATCACTGTGACGGCACCGGCGCCCTGCCGGACGCCGCGAATGTTGATCAAAACGAGGGAACCATAGACGGCGAGCATCACGATAATGCGCATCACGGGACCGCCGAGGAACGGCACCACCAGGGCGACGGAGTTTGCCAACACATTCACGACGCCAGCAACCGCGCCGAGTGCCGTGAGAAAATAAAGCATCCCGGCGAGGAATCCGACGTAGCGCCCAAACGCCACTTCGACATACGCGTAAAGACCGCCGGTCAACGAAACGCGGCTGCCGGCGATCGCGAAACATGTGACGAACAAAACCATTGCAATCGCACAACAGACAAATGCGAGAGGCGCCGCGGACCCCAGCCCCTTCGCAACTGTCGCTGGGATCACGAAAATTCCAGCACCGATTGTCGAGCTGACGATATTCGCGGTGAGAGCTGGAATTCCAATGCCGCGAACTAATTGGTGATCAACGCGCTCGGCTTGTTCCAGCGAGCTCGTTGATTCATTTCCCATCGGCGCATCCTCAGTGATTGAGTTGTTCGATGCAAGAGTGCGAGTTAAGCTCCGGATTCGAGGGTAGTGCTTTCGAATGGGTAATCGTAGCGTCGCATGTACTGAGGGACGCCTCTCCCTGGCGAGGGAGACGGGGACGGTGAGGTTCGACTCGAAGACGCCAATAATCGTCCAAACCCCTCCTATTTACCCCTTTCGCCTTTCCAAGGGGAGAGGCGAGCGCCGATTTGGAGCCGTATTTGCATCGAACACAATATCCTGTGGCCGGGTGGCCCCAGAACCCCTTCAAATTGTGTGATTTTCCGCTTGTAACCCAAATGAGCTTGCTGTATTGACGCTCCGAAGGCCCGGGGTTTGACCCAAAATGCATTTACAATCGCTCGAGCTATTCGGCTTCAAATCGTTTGCCGATAAAACTGTCTTCAATTTTCATGAGGGCGTCACCGCGATAGTCGGCCCGAACGGTTGCGGAAAATCCAATGTGCTCGACGCCGTGAAGTGGGCCCTCGGGGAACAATCCGCCAAATCGCTCCGCGGCGACGAGATGGCGGACGTGATCTTCAACGGCGCCGACACACGCAAGCCGGTAGGATTTGCCGAGGTCTCGCTTACGTTCACAGATTGCGCTGAAGAATTCGGAATCGAGTGGCATGACGTGCGGGTGACGCGTCGCGTTTATCGCGACGGAAATTCCGAATACTTACTGAACAAAACGTTGTGCCGCCTTCGCGACATTCAAAGTCTTTTCGCCGACACCGGAATCGCGCGGACCGCTTACTCCATGATGGAGCAAGGCAGAATCGACCTGATTTTGAGCTCGCGCCCCGAAGATCGGCGCGCGGTTTTCGAAGAAGCAGCCGGGATCACGAAATATAAAACGCAAAAACGCGAGGCGCTCCGAAAACTGGAGGCAACGGAAGCGAATCTGTTGCGCATCGGGGACGTGATCAAGGAGGTCAAACGCCAGATCGGCTCACTTCAGCGGCAGGCAGGGAAAGCACGACGCTATCAGGCGCTGCACGCAGATCTGCGTGTGCTTGAGACACATCATGCTTGCAAGCAACTCACTTCGCTCGAGGGCGACCTCGCTGCGGCACGGAAAGAAATCGAGCGTCTGATAGACAGCGAGAAGACCGCGCGCGCGAAAATCGACAACAGTGAAAACGCGCTCGCCGAGGAACGCGGCGCACTGGACAAGATCGACACCGAGATCGCCGACTCCCGTGCAGAAGTTCAACGACTGGACAGCGAGATTGCTACGCACCGCAATCGCATCGAGTTCAACCGTCAGCGCGCGCAGGAACTGGCCGAATTGATCGAACGCGCACGACGCGACATCGCTGAAGCTGAAAACAAACGCAACCAGCAGGCAGCCCGAATCAAGGAAACGAACAGCTCCATCGCGGAAATCGAGCAGCACTTAAAAGAAAAAGAAGCCGAGTTGACCGAGCTATCCGTTCTGGCCGGAGAAATCCACAAGAAGCGGAGCGATCGCGTGACGCGGTTGCAAGAACTGCAACTTGCGGTGTCGAAATCCGAAAGCAGGATCTCGGCGCTCGAAGAGGAACTCACCGGAACGAAGGCGCGCCGCGAATTGACTCATGCACAAATCGAACAACTCATAACGGAGATAGCAGCGTTGACGGAAGCGCGCGACAAACTCGTCGGGCAAATCGCAGTGTCGCTCAAAGTGGCCCGCCGCCAGCCGATCGACGTCGAGGGCAGCCTGCGCGAAAAAGAGAAGCTACTCGCTCAGGCGGAACAGGATCTTGCCACGCTCCATCGCACACTCGCCGAAAAGCGATCGCGCCTCGACGTGTTGCGTCAGTTGAACGAAGAGGGTGAAGGCCTCGCCGAAGGTTCGCAAGCTCTGCTCAAGGGCGTCAACGGTTCCGAAGAATTTCGGGACGCAATTGCCGGCTCGCTCGTTGCGCAACTCGATGTTGATCCAAAATTCGTTCAGGCGATCGAAGCGGCGCTGGGCCGTAATCTGCACGCCGTCATCTTAAAAGATGCGAAAGTTGTTTCCGAAATAATTGGGCACCTAAAGAAAAAAAAGCTGGGACACGCCGCGCTTCTCATCCCCAAGCTGACAGCGGCCGCGCCGCAACCGGCGCAAAAAGCTCTGCCATCGGAGGCGCTCGCGTGGGCCACTGACAAGGTGCGTGCACCGAAACCGCTGGAGACACTTGTCACGCGTTTACTCGGCAACGTCGTGATTTTTCAGGAACTGGAACAGGCGATCGAGTGCAAAGAGGTAGAACCTGCTCTGGCGATGGCCACGCTTGCCGGCGAATATGTTTCCCGAGAGGGAATCGTTTTTACGGGAAGCAGCGAAGTACGGGCAGCATCTTTGCTTGAGCGCAAAGCGCAGATTGCCGATCTGGCAAGAGAAGAAGCTGCTCTGGCAAAGGAGCGGGATTCAGTCAGCGCCACGCGGGACGAAGCGAAAACCGCCCTTGAAACCGCTTCGCGGCTTCAGCGCGAACTGATCGAGGCGGGACGCAAAATGGATACTTTGCAATCGGAGAGAACCGCCCTGGAGCGCCAGATTACGGCGGCCGACGAACGGATCGCGCATGTGGAGCGAGATCTTCAATCGGGGCGCGATCAATTGGCCAATCATAAGACTGAGTTAGCCGCATTCGAAACCGCGCAGAAGAAGACCGTGCTGCGCGAGGAAGAGTTAGCGGAGAGGACCAATGAACTGCGGCTGGACGTCGCAACCGACCGCCAGCGCCATGAAAATTTGATTGCGCAACGCGAACCGATGAGCGCGCGTGATGCCGAGCTGGTCGAGTTGATCACAGTGCGGAACGCTGACATCACGATGTACGAGCGGAAATTAGCTACGCAGGCTGAGGAGTCGCGTGAATCTGAAACGCTGATCAAAACTCAAAGGGCGCAGCGTGACGAGGCACAAGCGAACAGCGCAGAAATCGCAAGCCAACGCGCCACACGACTTGCCGCGATTTCAGATCGGGAAAGCGAACTGCGGCGTGTGCGAGACTCGTTAGGCGAATTACAAGACCGGCGCGCACAGGGGCAACTCCGGGAGTCGCAATTCCAAATGAAGGTCGACAATCTCCTCACGCACATTTCCCGCAGCTACCAGATCGATCTTCGCGGATTTGCGGGAGACGATGTCTTATTTGAAAAGACTTCGCATGCGCTATTGAAAAAGCGCGCCGGCACCCAAGATGTGGGGAGCCCACACGGCCCGCGTGCCCACGCCGACGAGCAGACTCAAAGCGATGATCAAGAGAAACCCCCGGATGCGGGCCTGTCTGCAGAGGATTTCGGCGAGGGCGCCGAAATCAGCACGCGAGGACGCGTGCGCTCCCCAGAGATCGATCTGGAACAACTTATCGCCGACCTCAGAATACAGCTGGACAACATGGGACCAGTGAACCTCGAGGCGGTGCACGAGTACGACGAACTCGAGGAGCGTTACAAGTTCCTCGAAGCGCAAAACACCGATCTTACGAATTCCCAGCGCGAACTGCTCGACGTGATCGCGCGCATCAATTCCACAACACGGCAACTATTTGCCGAAACCTTTGAGCAAGTCCGGGCGAATTTCCGGGAAATGTTTGGGGAATTATTCCGTGGCGGGCGCGCGGACTTGTCACTGCTGGACGAGAACGACCCGCTGAACTGCGGCATCGAGATCACTGCCAAGCCGCCAGGTAAACAATTGCAAAGCGTGTCGCTGTTGAGTGGCGGCGAACGCGCAATGACGGCCGTCGCGTTGCTGTTTGCAATTTACATGGTGCGCCCAAGCCCGTTCTGTATTCTCGACGAAGTGGACGCGCCACTCGATGAAAACAATATTAACTCCTTCATCGGCGTGCTCGACCGGTTCGTGCAGCAGAGCCAATTCATCATCATCACCCACAACAAACGGACAATCGCCAAAGCTGATGTCCTGTATGGCGTAACGATGGAAGAGCGCGGCGTGAGCAAGTTGGTCGGCGTCAAGCTGACTGCCCCGGCGCAACCTGTCACTGAAGCAGCTTCAAACGGCGGCGAGCACCCGCCGACCCAGCGGCGCCTCGCGTTCGCAGCGCGTTAGTGTTCGGCTTCGACGAAGAGAATGGAGACGGCCTGCCCCGGGCCGTTGGACTTCGGCGCGAGGGCGCGCCGGCTCCATCAGTTGCCGCACTGTTCAACAGTCACAAAAAACTTTGCGCGCAGTTGCCGATCTTGGCTAAAATGACGCGATGCTTCAGACGGCCCAGCGGACCACAAAATTAAAAAGAAAAAAGCGCGCGTCCGCATCGCTGGGCGAAACTGCTACGGACAAAACCGCGCCTCCCCACGAGCGTTTTCTCGAAGCGTTTCGCTGGATGCTGCTGGCACGTACGCTCGAGCAAAAGCTCGTTAGTCTTTACCGCGGCGGTCAAATCACTGGCGGCGTTTACATCGGTAAGGGCCAGGAAGCGGTCAGCGTCGCATGCGGTTTGTTTTTAGAAAAAGGCGACATTTTTGCTCCGTTGATTCGCGATCAGGCCGGGCGATCTGCGTTTGGCGAACCGTTAGTCGACGTCACGCGAACGTACCTCGGCTCGCGCCTTGGTCCGATGCGCGGGCGCGACGGCAACATTCATCGAGGGCATCCGCGCGATAACGAACTGGCGATGATCAGTCATCTCGGCGCAATGGTTTCCGTTACCGTCGGCACATTGATGGCGAAGCGATTTCGAGGAGAGAAAGATTTTGTCGGCCTCACGTGCATCGGCGAAGGAGGAATGCAGACCGGAGCATTTCACGAAGGGATGAACATTGCCGCGGTGGAACAGGCGCCGCTCGTGGTGGTGGCGACAAATAATCATTATGCTTACTCGACGCCTAACGACCGCGAATTTGCGTGCGACGATTTGGCGGAACGGGCGATCGGATACGGGTTCGAAGGTTATAATCTGGACGGAACCGATCTTGCCACGTGCCTGGATGTAATTGGCGGCGCGGTCAAACGTGCTCGCGCGGGGCGTCCGCCCCAGTTGGTAGTTGCCTCCGTGCTGCGGCTTTCCGGTCATGGCGAACACGATGACGCGAGCTACGTGCCCGAAGAAATGAAGGGTCAGGCCTTTGCGCGGGACTGTTTGAAGGTCGCTGAGCAAACGATTGTCGAATCGAATCTGCTGGATCCAGACACGCTGACCGAATGGCGAAGAGACGCCGTCGCACAGGTGGACGAGGCAGTTGCCACCGCTCAAAAAGAAGCCGTGCCGGAAGCCGATAAAGAAGATTGGTCCGCGCTATCCACACGCGATCTTGTCGACCACTTGGGCGAGGATGACTGACGAATCTCATGAACGTGATCCGTTACATCGTTACAACGTTACATCGGAAATCCGATTCAACGATTTAACCGGTTTAACGATTCACGCGGCGCAGCCATGAGCATCACTTATCTCGAAGCTATCCGAGAAGCGCAGGCAAAACTGTTGCGCGACGATGATCGCGTTTTCATTTACGGACAGGATGTCGGTGGGAAATTTGGCGGTGCATTCAAAGCAACAAAGGGACTGGCGACGGAATTTCCCGGGCGCGTGTTGAACACGCCGATCAGTGAAGATGCGATCGTCGGCACTGCCATTGGCGCTGCGATGCAGGGAATGCGGCCTATCGTCGAAATGCAGTTTGCAGATTTCTCAAGCGTCGCCCTGAACCAGATTCTCAACAACGCAGGAACGCATTACTGGCGAACAGGGGTGCCGGTGCCGATCACGGTGCGTTTGCCTTCCGGCGGAACAAAAGGAAGCGGCCCGTTTCACAGTCAATCGATGGAATCGCTTTACGCACATTACCCGGGTCTCATCGTGATGACGCCGGCCACGGTCGAAGACGCTTACACGATGTTGATAGAAGCGGTGGCAATCGATGACCCTGTCGTTTACTGCGAGCACAAATATCTTTATTACCATCTCAAGGCCGACAAATTGCCGGACAAAGGTTTGCCGACTGGACGTGCGCGTATCGCGCGGGAAGGGCGCGATCTCACCATCGTGAGTTACAGCGCAATGACGCAGGAATCTCTAGCCGCTGCGGAGGAACTAGCACGCGAAGGTCTCGAGGTTGAAGTTGTCGATCTACGCACGGTCAAACCGCTGGACACCGACACCGTGCTTGCATCTGTCGCGCGCACCGGCCGCTTGCTTTGCGTCGGCGAATCATTTCCCTGGGGCGGCACGACCGCGGAGGTCATCGCACGGGTCACCAACCAGGGCTTTCATCTGCTTGATGCTGCGCCCCGACGTCTCAACGCCAAAGACACACCGATTCCGTATCATCCAAATCTCTGGAGCGCGCACCGGCCGAACGCGCAAAACATTGTCGCAAAAGCGCGCGCGTTACTCCGAGAATAGATTTATGCCACGGGTAAACTGTCATCTTGAGCGAAGCGGAGCGCAGTCGAAAGATCCCGCAGAATTACGTTTAAGGTTGCGCAACGGGATTCCTCGACTTCGCTCGGAGTGACTTAAATCTATGCCGCAAGTCCCGATCATCATGCCGCAGCTTGGCGAATCAATCGCCGAAGCCACAATCGTCGATATCAAAATCAAACCTGGCGACGAAGTTGTGGACGATCAGGAAATCATTGAGGTCGAGACGAACAAAGCGGTGATGGGCGTGACTACGCCTTGCAAAGGCAAGATCGATGAGATCACAGTGCAATTAAAGGAGACGTATCCCGTGGGCGCGGTGCTCGGCTACGTGGAAGCAAGCGAACAAGACGCTGCGCGCTTTGCCAAGCACACGCCGGCGCCTCCGAGGCAAAAGGAAGTCGCGGAAGAAATTCCCGCGCGCGCCGATCAGGAAATAAAAGTAGCGAATGCGTCTCGCTTGCGAGGAGGGGACAGCAACCGGGACGGTCGCTCTACTTTGCCCGTTCCAGCAATCACGAAAGGCGCAACCTTCATGTCCCCGCGCGTGCGAGCGCGCATGGCTGAACTGCAGCTGACAACCGTTGATCTCGCAGGGATCATGGGAACCGGCGCCGTCAACCGGGTGACGATCAAAGACCTCGAAGGTTTTCTGCACAAGATCGAGAGCCAGACAGCGCACGAAGCTTCAAAGATTCGCGCCGGCGTGGCCGATGCGATGCGTCGAAGTTGGACGCGACCGCTTTCAACCATTGGTTCTTCGGTAAATCTCGATCCCGTCCTGCGGGATCGACAGTCTCGCGATCCCAAACCCGGCCCTGGTCTCTATGCACTGCGCGCGCTTGCGCTCGCGCTTGCAAAAACTCCGGGCGCAGCGGCGAAATTAATCGGCAATCGCGTTGTGCAATCGGAATCCATCGATGTTGGCATCGCGGTGGAAGCCGAGGATGGGATCATGGTGCCGGTGATTCGGGCGGCCGACAAAACGTCTCTTGCTGATCTTACGACGAAGTACAAGGAGCTCGTCGACCTCGCGCGACAGCGCCGCATCTCGCCCGACATGCAAGCTGGCGGGCTCGCGACCGTTTCGAACTTCGGGACTTTTGGAACGGAATGGGGCACACCAATTCCACTGCCTGACCAGACATTGTTACTTGGTCTTGGAGCTGGAAAGAAGGTCCCCTGGTGGGATGAAGAAAAAAAACAATTTGTTCCCAGGACCGAGGCGCAAATCACGCTAAGCTTCGATCATCGCAGTATCGATGGCGGTGGCGCAGGTCGTTTACTAAAACGGGTGATCGAACTGCTGGAGAATCCGAAAGGCCTCTAACATCGTCCCGCTCGCGCAAAATGTTGGGGCGCTTTAGTTCGACCAGCAACATATTCTATGGTTTTGGCTGACAAGATAGAGGTGGAAATAATCATCAGTTCCCACATCGGAAGAGTAAACCGCGGCTGAAACACAGTCAGAAAACAGTTAGCGAGCATCATGAGTAGCCCGACCAGCGTTAACGCCGCAGCATACGAAGAAACAGCAGCGACCTCCTTCCTCCGAACTTTCGCGACAACAGCAAGCACGATGAGATTTACGCACCAAAGAAAAAGAAACGCGCCGTAACTGAAATTCTTCGGACGCTGGAAATAGTGCTTCTTGAAAATAGCCATCAGTTGGGCGGAACTCTGGTGGAATGTGCGCAGCGATGCGCAACCTGGCGTGCTTCCAGGATGCGAAAAGTAATAGGTCGTGGCGACAAAGAGTTGTCTTACGACACTCGGGATTGTCACGTGCTGAGATTTCTTAAAATCTGTAGCGACCGCGCTCAGGAATATCTCTTGCGGCGGATAGAGAAACGCCTGGGATGTACAGTTGAGCACCAGATAGAATTTCTCTTCTCGCGCATCCGTCTGTGGTGGAAAAAGCGATGCTTGCGCCTCCTTCTTGAAAGCCATTACATCCCAAGTCGGAGCTTCCTCTGAGGAGGCATTGCGTAATAGTGAAATGAACCTTTTAACATCCGCGGAGTCGGTATTCTTGCTCACTTTGTCGAGTAACTGGTTTCGTTCTTCAACAGGAAGCGTCGCGAGAAATTTCAATCTAAACAAAAACGTAAAACCGACTGTTGAGTGATAGGGTATTTGAACGACGTAGCATAGCTCCCGCAAGGAAAGGTTCGCAAGGACGACGCAGGCAATCCCGACGCCGGCAGCAAACGTCGCTTTTTGCAACGCCTGCTTCGCCCGTAATCGTTGCAAGCGGCGAAATAACTGAGATCGGGCGAGTCCGATCTTGATTAGCGCGTATGCGATCACGAGCAGGAACGTCAGTGGCAGCAACCCAGCCAGAGTGGCGTTAATGTGCCTGGTCAGGATAGAGAGCCACAAAAGAATACCGAAAAGAAGCCATTCCTTCCCAGGAACCCTACGGGAATATCGAATAATTCTCAGTCCTGTAGCTCCGATTAGGAGCACGAGAATCATGCTGAGTGTCTCAGTGCCTATGCAATGGGCAAAGGTATAAAAAAGCGGATTGGCCGCCCAAGCAATGGCTACAACGAGACGGACCCAGAACAACCGGGTCGTTTCAGTAATCAAATAGAATGTGGCAAAGCAAAGCGAGATGTGTTGTGACAGGATCAACGTGAAGACGCCCGAATCAGTCAGGGTCGGATGAGTAAAGAAGGAAGCTGTTGGAAACGGCGCACCGCGTACTACACAATCTATGGCGTAGCCGACGTAAAGCGGAATTCGTGCGACGAAACAGTAGAGTGGGCCATAATGCAGAATGGTCCCCGGCCCGGGTGGCTGTGTTACTTGGACATAGGCGTCGATATCTTTCCAAAGCGCGGGGATCACGCTTAGCATCCAGATCGAAGGTATTAGTAGGACGGCAAATAGACCTAACGATGCACAAACTTTGAGCGCATCCGGTCTCGCGTTAATCCGCGTCCCGAAGCGAGCGATTGCCCGAAAGCAAACTGAACTATTACATCGCTCAAGCTTCCACATCAGGTCGTCTCCGCAGGCATGACAGCCGCGCCTTTTGCAGCAACGCTCCGCGTGTGCCAGGCAATCGTAGCAAAAGACAACAAAACCCCGAGCGCGCAAATAATCGCCGCACTGCCTCCCCAGACCAGCCAGTACGGTCGATACGTGAGTCTAATCAATCCATGCGTACCGGCTGGAACTTCGACCATTGGAAACAATCCGCGATAAGATGTGACGGGAAGTTTCCGATCGCCCAGCCATGCTTGGTACCCGCGAAAATATGGACGCGA
>JBARAJ010000269.1:0-87286 GCA_049791915.1 Candidatus Udaeobacter sp. | reverse complement strand
ACTCTAAGTATTTCCTCGCGTAGTCCGAAAAAAGTGGACGCAACCCGGTGTCTGGCAGGCCCTCGACACGCTTTTGCTTTTTGAGATCGGCCATTTCCTCGCGAGCGGCCTCCAAAGTCGTAGCTTTGAGCGGAATCCTGCGCGCGGACTTTTCTCCCGAAACTCGGGTCTGCATGTACAGCTTCTCCCCTCGCCTCCACAGTCCGCGCACTTTTCGTTTGCGGGAGTCTTTGACGATGGTAAAGCGGTAGCGATGTTTTACTGGATGTTTGCCGTTGGCAGTCGGAACTGCGGTTTGCGATCTGCTTGCGGTTTCACGGGGTTGCATACCGTCAAAGTAGAACAAAAAGTAGCACACAAGCAACTAAAAACTGAACAGACAGGCCGATTTACCTAGGTAGCCGGCGTGGCGGAATTGGCAGACGCGCTGGACTCAAAATCCAGTGGCCGCAAGGTCGTGTGGGTTCGAGCCCCTCCGCCGGCAATGAATTCTTAATTGGATTTCGACGTTGGACGTTAGCCAGTACGGATTCATCTGGAAAAAAAACGCTTCCAGACCGATTCGTAGGCATCACCGGCTTTGCTTTCGGGATACTTCTTCCGCACATCTTCCAGTGTCATCAAAGAGCCATCTTGACTGGGATCGGAAGCGCTCACTGCGCTGGCAATGTCTGCCAGCCATGGAGGCGCAGGTTTTTCTTCGAACTTCTCAGGCGCGGGCGCCTGCGTTTGATACAACGGACTGACGTCGATTAGCCGCATGCTGTCGAATACGTTGAATATTCCGCCGGACAAAATCAGCATTCGTTGGCCATCGGAACTGAACTGTGCAACCCCAATGGAACCGCGGAAGACCGCGGGCTCAGCAGGGACCTGCATTCGGGTACCCTTTGCGACTTCCACCCGACCGTAAAGCGAAGTGGCGACGAGACGCCTGGCAAAGTCGCCTGGTCCGACGACCAGTCGCATGAACTGGTCGCGGAAAGTCGGTGGACGGATCGGGGTGACTTTTCCATCCTGGATATTGAGGGTTCGGACGCTGTTCCAACTCGTTAGGGTAATTTCGTCATTGCCGGGACCGAAAGCGATGCCATTTGGTAGGAAACCGTCGGATAATAGAATCGAGTCCTTTCCATTTACGGGGAATACCTGGAGATAGTCTTCGCTGAATGAAAATAAAGTTATCTTGCGCAGTGCTGGCGCTTCGGGGTCCACAGACACTGCAGCGATGCCGCTGTGGTACGTGGCGAAGGCAAGCGCCACGATTTTCATGTCGGTGAGTCGCCCCGACCTATCAACGAGTTCTCGGAAGGTTCCCTCGACTTGGAAAAAGGCACATTCGGCCTCGTTCGTGCCGCGCGCATTGACAAGGACAAGCCGATCTGACTCGTTAGACCAGGCAAAATTGATGCGGGAACCTCGAAGCCGCTGAATTTCCAAGTCCTCGCCCGTTGACTCGTAGGTTCGATTCTGCATCGACCATCGCCAGATCTGGATTTTGCATAGCTCGTGGCCAGCACTGGCGCGTGCAGACGCTGCTCCTTGTGGAGGCGCGCCTTGTACGGCGCTCTCGCCGTCGGCAGCCGATGCAAGGGTTGGTGGAATAATCAACAGCCATCGTCCGTCAGGACTGAAGGAGGCAAAGCCGGATTGCACGATCTGCTGAGGGTTGGCCGGCGTTGGCTTCTCAAACAACGATTGCGGGGTAGGTGGCATTGAGCGTCCTCCATTCCAGAACAAGAGGTGACCATCACCCCCCACAGCGAAGATTTCGTTGTTGCTTCCTCCCGGAAGGAACGTCGCTGCTAGTAATGCGTCTTGCCGATAGACTACCGCCGGCGCGGCGGGCGGGCACCAAACGCGCTTTAGCAACAAATCCCGGGCCATCTTTGCTGCTTCGGTATCCAGAGGATTACAATTCAGAGCAAGAGAGAGGTTCCGGAGTGCGGTGACATCTTTTAGCGGATCATCCGTTTCATTAGCTAAAACTGACTTTGCGTTTTCTCTGAGACTTTGGCCCTTGTCGACCAGTATCTGACGCTGTGTCTCCAGGTCTGCGGCCCTTTGTTTCCAAAGCTGCTGCTTCTGGTTTAACACGTAGACGAGCCATGAGCCAAGTACTGCGATGACAGCCAAGATGGTTATTCCTAAAAGCAAGACTGTAACGCCGAAAATTCGTTCCCGCTTACGCTTCTCGAGCAGGAGCTTTACGCGCTCGCTCTCGGCCTTATGCAGCCGTTCTTGCTCTTCGGCGCGTCGTTGTGCTTCCTCTAATTCCTCCTTCTGGCGTCTTTTGGCTTCATCTAGTTGCTTTCTACTGCGTGTAACAAGCTGACACGCTTCTTGCGTCGCGCCGAGAATCTTCGCCGCTGGCGAATTCAAATATTCCTCTGCTTCGCGCAGATCTACTTCTTCCAAAGGTTCATCCGAGTCGCGCTTAACGTACTCTTCCAACTTTGCGCGAACCCGCTCCGCCTCCTGGTAGCGTGCAAGCCATTTATCGTTCGACTTCTGTATTGGTTCGATGAAGCGATCGTGGGTCAGTTCGTGAGTTGTTGTGCCGGAACGGTCCTCGCGGCGTATAACATGCGCTTCCTCCAGTTCTTTTAGTGCCAGGCCAGGTATTCTCCAGGTAGCTCCAGGCGCACCGCGAAAAGCAAGTCCGCGTGTTCCGGTAGGTGTTATCAGAGCCGTTCCAAACCAACGCCGCAATTCACCTTCTCCGATCCTGCCTTCACTGGCGGCAGTAGCTCTCTCAACTGAGCGATCGTAATAGCACGCCAAAGCATTATCCACGTCTCCGAAGCGTTCGATGTATTCGGCCGTGATCAGACGCGATCCGTCGCTGCTTGCGTTCGGTCCATTCTTCCATTCCGAGGGCAGATTTTCCCAAAGCGATTGGCACACCACTTGAAGCTGAACCGGTTCGACGAATTCGCCGCGGGTTTCACGGAATTTGTCGCCTTCTGCAACTCGAATTTCCGAAAGCTCCGCCATCAATTCGTCGGCTGCGTTCGGGTCGAAGGAAAGGCCCCGGTTCTGGAAAGGTGTCACCACCGCGGAACGGGCCGCATTGCCGCGCAGTCGCTCCAGATGCATACGTGGCCGCAATTTTTCCGGGAGCAAGTCCGCAAACGGCTCTAGTTGCGCGATGTACTCCTCACGCATAACGAAGACCACCTTCATCGTTGGCAAGTCCTGCAGGGCCTGAGCAAGCTGATCGAAAAACGGCCGTCGTTCCTGCCATCGATGCTGATTGGTCGTAAAGAATTCTTCGAACTGATCCAGGATTACGATTAACGGTGGCGAGCTCTCCTCGCCTGCTTCTGGAGCAGCAACAAGCGGTTTGAGAAACTCAGACAACGTGGTCTTCGCATGATCTTTGATTGATTGACCGTTCGGCAATGCTGCTGCCCAGTATTGAAGGGCATGGTAAACAAAAATGTTTTGCACGCTCTCGGGTGGAACATCATTCGGCAGTAAGCCGTGGACGCGTGCGGATCGCAAAACCGGGTACTGCTGTTCCTCCAGGCGCTTGATGACACCTGCCCTCAATAACGAGCTTTTGCCTGCGCCCGATTGCGCATAAACAAGGACGGCCCGATGCGCGATGATCAATGAGAGAAGCTCCTCCGTCTCCCGCGTGCGACCGAAAAAACGATCGCTGTCCTCCTTTTCAAAAGGCCGGGGGCCGACAAAGGGCGAATCGCTCATCCCCGGCTGAAGGCTTCCCACCGCACTCGCAGTTCCTCGCAAAACTGCTGACACGTGCCCCAATAAATTTTTACCTGCGCGCTGCCGAAATACGAATCGAGGTACTTCACGGCCTTGGCCGCTTTCTCTGCCTGCTCGCCCGGCGCGTCAGAAGGCTCCAGCTGAACCGCGATGTGCGTATTACCGCTGTCGCGCAGCTTGTTTGCGAAGAGCCGGAAGAGCACCAGAAAATCCCAGTCCGACAGGGTGTAGCCCAAAAAGAGCAGCGCGCCTCCGAGCGCACGGTCGACGCGATGCGCGAGTGATTTGTAGTCCCGCGAAATGTTGATTAGGAATTCAAAATAATCGTCCTCCGTTACTACGGCCGATTCTGCCCACGGCGTGCAACCGTGAAAATGATAGACAAGTGGATTCGCTACTGAATAGGCGAAGTCCCCATCAAAACTTGGCGCTTTCTCAGGGATATGCCGGTTCCAACGACAGATCGCAAGGCGCGCATCTCGTTTCTTGTATTCTGTCAGCGCGCGATACATCCAATCATCGAAATTACTTGTGAGATAGACTGGAAAAGGAAGATCGGCCAAAACCCGGTGCGGCTCGTTAGGCCACCCCGAAAAGTTCGGGGACGGCAGACTGCCGTAATGTTCGGCGAACGCCTCTTTCGGAGCCATGATGTCATCGGTCGCTGCGACGTATTTCGCCACTCGCTCCAGCTTGGTTTGATCTTCGAGCGGATAGGCGTAATCAGCCGCGAACTTGAGCGCGATCTGTTCCTTTGACGGATAATTCAATTTTGCCCATTCTCCCGAATCAGCACCCACGGGAGGGGCTGTACACGCGCCGGAGCCAATCACGGGCGTGCACTTGTCGTCTCTGATTCGTTTCAATAGCCGCTCCCAAGTCTTGTCGTCCAACTCACGACCGCTCTTTGACGGCAGAACGTCCTTTGGTTCGGCGGTAACCGGGTCAGCGCTCATTTTTTCGTTTGTTCGAAGGTTGTCCAACGCTCGTCCAACTGCGATGAAAACTCTCGGGCTGTCCCCCAAAAAACCTTCATGTCCATGGCGCCGTAGAATTTTTCGAAATATGCCTGATGCGCCACGCGGTTTGGATCGGTTTCATCTGGAGGCTTCAAGACCACTATGCTGCTGAATTGTTGGCGCGCGCGTAAAGTCTGAAAGAGGACCCGAAAATTCCAGTCGCCCAAACGATACCCAATGAACACGAAACTCGTGGCGGCAAATGCCTGTTGTACGACCTCGGGGAGAAGATCTGGTTTGGCGGCTATGTTGGCGAGGAACGTCAGGTAATCATCTTCCGTCAAGACGAGCGACTCGGAAACGTCGAGGGCGCCGTGCAGATGGAACACGAGCGGATTGGCCGGCGTTGGTTTGTAGCCGGGCTCCTTTTCGAAGATCGATTCCACGTGCTGCAGAATGTCCTGCCAGCGGCAGATCTCGCGGCGTGCGTCTTTCAATTTCCATTTGAGAGCGCGAACCATGAAATCGTCGTAATTCGTCGTGATGACAATCGGTAAGGGAAGACCAGCGAGAACGCTGTGCGGTTCACCGGAGTTCCCAAACTGTGGTGGTTGGGTGTACTTTGGCGGACCGGCTGCGCGCAGAATGTCCACGACGTCTTCTTTTGGCGCGTTCGGGTCGGATTGGACGGCTGCATACTGCGCAACACGCACAAGATCTCGATCCGGAAACGGATAGCCGTAGCGCTGAGCGAGATCCTCCGCGACATCGGCCCCAAGAGGGAGCGCGCCATAGCAGGCGCCAGCTCCCAAAAAAGGAGTGCACTTCCCCGACTGAATCCTGCGCAGGAGCCGATTCCAGTCCGCTTCTTGAAGTTCGCTCGTCACGTCAAACAGCCTAACGAAATCGGATATAGATGATTAGGGATTCCTACCTGGGATGTCAATACTGTGATTTACGGACAAATTCCATCGCGAATGGGTTGAGCATCCAGCTCTCGTTAGGCAACGAGCAAACACGCAGCTGAAGACCTGGCGGTCCGATCCAGTTGCATGTCGAGACATCTGCCGCAGATCATGTCGGTAACACTTTATGCTTGTATGCGTGAGGGAGAACCACAATGTTTATTCGTGAGCGGGAAGAACGGCCACGAGGGTGCAGGCGAACCGCGTGAGTTTGTAACTACCCGGTGGAGCTTGATCCTTTCGGCCGCGCACGTCGGGAGTGAAGAGCAAAAAGCGCGCGATGCGCTCGCCGAACTTTGCCGAACTTACTGGCGACCGATTTTTTCGTTTGTCCGCGGGCGCGGCTATTCAATTGAGGATGCGCAGGACCTCACCCAGGATTTTTTTGTGACAATTCTCAAGAACGACTGGCTGCAGCATGCCGACCGTAATCGGGGCCGCTTCCGTTCGCTGTTGTTGAGGTCTCTTCAGAACTTTCTTATTAATGCGGCCGAGAAAGGCCATACCCGCAAACGCGGCGGCGGCGTAGAATTCGTTTCCTGGCACGATTGGATGTCCGAAGCGTCATCAGACTTATCCATACCGGCTGCGACGTTGGAGTCGTTGCCGCCCGAGCGACTCTTCGACCTCTCTTGGGCAGCTACCGTAGTTGAACACGCGCTTCAACGGCTGCGTGAAGAATGTGAAAGTAGAGGCAAACTCTGGCTTTTCCAGACGCTAAGTCCCCTTCTTACGGAGGAACGCGACGAAATTTCATATGCGAAACTCTCCGCGGAGCTGGGAATCGCCGATACAGCGGTGAAAAAGCAACTGCACAACATGCGCCAGCGTTACCGAAGTCTGCTGCGGGCTGAAGTCTCGCAAACCGTCGAAAACCCCTCCGACGTTGACGACGAAATTCGTTACCTCTGCGCGTCGCTCGCAGCATGGACCGAACCACTCCGATGACGAATTCAGATCGACGCTCGGGTTCGTCTGCGAGCGCGACCGAACACGAAGTAAAATGCGAAAAGTGCGGAGCAACCATGCAGCTCGACGCCGGAGGTTGCGTGAGTTGCCTGCTGCGCGAGGGATTGCAAGGCGGTGACGAGGTTTCTCAGGCGTCTTATCAAAATGTGCTCGCCGAGGTGGATGCGCCGCACAAGTCTTGGTTGTTAGGCAATTACGAAATCCTCGAGGAAATCGGCCGCGGCGGAATGGGCGTGATTTATCGCGCCAGACAACGGCACTCCCGGCGGATCGTCGCCGTGAAGCGCATTCTGACTTACCGCGCTGATTCGCACGAAGCGCTGGAGCGTTTCCGGCGAGAAGCCCAGGCGGTAGCCAGCTTGGATCACGCAAACATCCTCCCCATTTATGAGGTCAGCGAGGGCGAGGATGGGGTACCCTTTTTTAGCATGAAACTCGCGGAGAAGGGAAGCTTGCGCGAGAACGCGGCCTCTCTTCGCGACCAGCCGCGTAAATGTGTGCGACTCATGGCAAAGGTCGCGCGCGCAGTCGACTACGCGCACGGCCGCGGGGTTCTCCACCGCGATCTAAAACCGGGAAACATTCTGCTCGACGATCGGGGCGAACCACTGGTGAGCGACTTCGGTTTGGCAAAACTACTGGACGCGAACAAAGATCTTACGCGTTCACTGACCACCTTTGGAACAGCAGGTTACATTGCCCCCGAACAGGCCGATGGCGCAGGCGCCGATAATACGTCGGCTGGCGATGTTTACAGTCTCGGCGCGATTCTCTTCAGCTTGCTTGCTGGACGTGCACCGTTTTTGGGCTCCAATCCGCTTTCGGTTATCCGGCAGGCGTCAGAAACGCCTGCACCAAAACTGCGGTCCCTCGCGCCCTCGCTGGATCGCGACTTGGAGACGATTTGCTCACGCTGTCTCGAACGTGACCCCAAAGCCCGTTATCAGTCCGCAGGAGATCTCGCAACTGACCTCGAACGGTGGCTGGATCGCCGCCCAATCGTCGCTCGTCCAGTCTCACCTCCAGTTCGAATCTGGCGCTGGTCACGTCGTAACCCCAAACTGGTTGCGGCAGCGGTCGCAGGTCTTCTTCTAGGCGCAGCTGCGGTTTGGCTTTTTCGTGGCGAACTCTTCCGAGCTTCGCAATTTAATCCGCCCGACAGGAGCATTGCGGTTCTACCGTTCACCGATCTTAGCGAGACGAAAGATCAGGAATATTTCTGCGAAGGTATAAGCGAGGAAATTCTTCACACACTGGCGAAGGTCGATGGCTTGCGTGTCGTTGGCCGGGCCTCTTCATTCTCATTCAAGGCTGACGCGAGCCCGAGAGAAATTGGCCAAAAGCTAAACGTTGGAAACGTGGTTGAAGGAAGTTTGCGACGCGAGGGTAACCGCGTTCGTGTAACAGCCGAATTGATTGATGCGCGCAACGGTTTTCGCGTTTGGACGGAAAGTTATGATCGTGAATCGGGGGGCGTGTTTGCACTCCAGGACGAAATTGCCCGGTCCATCGTTGATGCGCTTAAGATCAAGCTCGCAGTTCCGGTTTTCGTCCACGAACAATCCAACGCTGGCGTCTACGACCTCTACCTTCAGGGGCTTTATTTCTCGAACAAGAGCAGCGAAGAGGATTTGCGGCGAGCGCTCGATTTCTTTCAGCGCGCCGTCGAAAAAGATCCAAACTTTGCGCCTGCCTGGACGGGAATCGCAAAGGTCTGGTATTTTCTCGCCGACGTCTACGTAAGACCGCTTGATGCTTACCCGGCTTCACGAGAAGCGGCTATGAAGGCGCTAGCGCTCAACGACAAAGATGCTGAGGCGCATTGTTATCTTAGCGAAGCCAAACGTGTTCTTGACTGGGACCTCGCAGGAGCGGATGCGGAGTTAAAGCGAGCTTTGCAACTTGACCCTAACTCGGCGCCTGCTCACCTGTTCTCGGGACTGCACCCACTGTTCCGCGGCGATCTTAAGGAAGGTCTTCGACTTGTCCTGGAGGCTAAGAAGTTAGATCCGGTGTCCCCCATCACCAGTTACGTTACCACGGCCGCCTACCTTGCTAACAACCAACTTGACGATGCAATTACTGAGGGCCAGCGCACGCTCCAGCTTGATCCAAACTACTTTTATCTGGACTCGGTGGTGGCCGCGGCGTATCGCGAGAAGAAAAATTTTCCGGAAGCGATAGCTCTTTACATGAAGTCGCAGGAGGCGACGCATCTCCCAAGCAGCGGCCTTGCGATTACCTACGCTCGGATGAACCGGCAAACCGAAGCGCAAAACATCCTGACACAGCTTGTGCACACACGCGAACAACGATACGTCTCCGCCCCTTTAATTGCCGCAGTTTGTACTGCGTTGGGTGATACTGAAGGAGCCTTCCGTTGGCTGGAGCGCGCCTACGAGGAGCATTCAGGGGTATTACAGTGGGTCGCTTTTCTTCCTGAATTTCGCGCGCTTCATTCCGACAAGCGCTTCCCCAATCTTCTCCGGCGAATTGGTGCTTCTCAGGACACAATCCTCGCGATCACTGAGACAACTTTATCAAAGATATCCGATCCGAACGCCCAAAGTCATTTGAACCTCAAAGTCGGTGTCAGGCCGCGGCCCGGAACCCAGAACGGCCACGTCGTCAGGATTAAGGTCGATTTCTACGACCTGACAAAAGATAACAAGCTTAGGCCTACTAATGCGCAAGTAAGTTACAACTGGCTCAGCTCGGCGCGCGACTGGACAGATGCCACACCGAAGTTTTTGGCCGCAACTTACGTACGCCCCAAAAACCAACCGCCTTCATCTGACGAACGACGATATGGTGGATTCGTTGTGAGCGTGTATTTCGACGGGCAGTTACAAGACTCGCGAGCTAGTTCACCTGAACTGTCAAAGCTCGTACCGGCTGAAAATTAGTCCGGCACCTCCGAATGCAACTTGCGGCTCTCAGCAGTAGTTGCGTTTCCGTTGCAACCGTCGCCGTAATCTTTTGCGCAGTCATTCCGGCGCAGGCACAGGAACCTACACCTGCACCGGCAGCAGGGCAGCCGGGAACGACAATCGAGGAAGTCATCATCACCGGCTCCAACATTCCTACCGCTGAAGAAGTAGGGCCGAATCCGGTGGACACATATCGCCCAGGCGACCTCGAGAAACTGGGCATCCGCAGCGCAACAGACCTGCAGGAATTCATTCCGCAGGAGGCGGGCGGGACAGTCAACCTAAACGTCGGCAACGGCGGTGACGGGACTGTCCAGTTCAACTTGCACGGCCTGTTGCCAAAGGAGACGCTGGTTCTGATCGATGGCAAGCGCGTCGCCTACGGATCGCTCGGCGTCGCCGGCTTTAGCGGAGGCGTGGACATCAACCTCATCCCCTTCTCCATCATCGATCACGTGGACATCCTCAAGGATGGCGCCTCGGCGGTGTATGGCTCCGATGCGATCGCAGGCGTGGTCAACTTCTTTTTGGTCCACAAATTCCGCGGTCTGGAGATCGGAAGCACTTACGGGAACACAAACATGGGAGCATCCAATGAGATGGGCGAATGGGAGACATGGTTGAAAGCCGGCACCGGCGACGATAAGACCGACATTGTAGTAGTTGCCGACTTCTTCGAGCGTACCGGTGGCGTTTTCAGCCGTGACCGAGACATTTCGAGCAACGCATTTCAAATACCCTGGGGTGGGTTCGATGCTCGCAGCGGCAATGAGCCTGGACGCGTTCAGAACTCCCGCTTGATCCCCAGGTTGTTTTTCAGTGACAAGACTCCGCCGCCGCATTCAGCTCCAAATGCCGCGACTTCTCCATTTTACGCTAACCCCTTCGCAGTTAATCCGAATGCAAATCCGGGCGCACCGGGTATCCACAATCCTAGAGCGACCCTTGATCAGATCGGGACCAAATACCGCGGAGGTGGCGATTACTTCTTCTATAACTTCGCCGCTGTTACGCCAGCGTTGGCGCCGGAAGACCGTCAAGTGTACTACGGCTCGTTTATCCGCAACCTGTGCGACAAATACCTGACTGTATTTGGCGACTTCAAATATGCGCGCTCGTTTTTCGATTCCTCGCTGGCAGCGGTGCCGTTTACGCCAGATCCATTTAAGAACCCGGGACAGAGTGTTGGATTGAGCGGTCCGAGCGGCATCAGTGTGCCAATCCAGAATCCGTTTAACCCCTTTACGATTGGCGACACGACATTGGTTGTGAACGGGGTACCAGTACCTATGACTACTGGAGTTCGGTTTCGCGCCGTCCAGGACACGGGTACGAGAAGCGAGAAGTTCACTTACTGGGATCAACTCTTCGACGTTGGCCTAAGTGGCGAGATGGGAGAATTTGGCGATTACTTCAGGACGTGGAACTGGCAATTGGGTTTCCGTTACTCTCGGAACGACGGACAGGATCTCTCCGCAGGCGCAGTCAGCCAGTCCGGATTGCGCAACGCGCTTTTGGATACAGATCCAGCCACAGCGTTTGATCCTTTCCTGGGAATCAATGGCCACAACAGCAAGCAGGCCATGCAAGCCGTTTACGTTACGTTGCATAACTCCGGCGAGTATGAGTTACCCATGGGTTACGCGACGATTAACGGCGACCTGTTCAATCTTCCCGCCGGACCAGTCTCATTTGCCATTGGCGGCGAGTACGACGCACCAAGGTTCACCCGTGATCGTGACGCGCTTAATAACACCTTTAACTCGATCGGCCCAACGGATGGGCAAAGCTTCCGCGTGAACCGTGATGTGTGGGCAATTTACGAGGAGGTGCGGGTGCCATTCACCAGCCCGACGTGGAACTTCCCATTGTTCCATAGCCTCGAGGTGGACTTTGCTGAACGCGAGGAATGGTATAGCAACAATACTTCTACCATCTTACCTTCCGGACCGTTCCCGGCTCTGCCCGCGACGCACACCAGGTATGACTCGCAGAAGCCGAAAGTGTCCGTGCGCTGGCAACCGCTTGATCCGAAGTATATAGGCGCCATAACCCTGCGCGGCAGCTACACCGAAGGGTTCCGCGCACCGACGCTCGGTGAGCTTACGCCTGCTTCGTTGCAGACCTTCCCCGCGATCGTCGATCCATTTTCCGCACAGACCAATTCTCAGATTGAGGAACGTATTTTAGGAAACCCGAATCTGCGCCCGGAAGTCGCCTATGAGTGGACCTACGGAATTGTGTACAGCCCCAAGTGGATTAAGGGCCTGACACTGAGCGCCGACTGGTGGCATATCGACATACGCGATATCGTGTCGGACCTCGGCGCGCAGTTCCTTGTCGAGAGCAATCCGCCGACCCCCGGAGTTCAGCAGAACGGGCCTTTCGTCTTTCGTGGGCCCAGTGAAGTTCCCGGTCAGGCTGGGCCAGTTGTGCTGGTAATCGATCCCAGTGAAAACCTTTCCGGCGCAATTTTCGAAGGTCTCGACTACGAAGCCACCTACATTCTGGATTCGACAATCTTCGGCCGTGGCGATTGGGGAAGAGTGACGACCACGGTCAATGGTACCTGGCTGTCGCGAGCTGAGTTTCAGCCTTTCCCCGACACAAAACGGTTTGGTATCGCAGGCTCATTCCTACCGCCGGGATTGGCGTTAACCAGTTCGCTCCCGTGGAACCGAGCTAACTTTAGCGTCTTTTACGACGGCCCAGTCGACACGTGGATGCAAGGCTTGGACGTGGGTGCCGTGGTTCATTGGACCAGTCAGTACGAGGACGACAATGTCAGCCTGACAGGATCGACGAAGCTAAATGAGCCCAGGAGTGGTGGATTCCCTGACTTTGGCGAAATACGCGCGCGCAAAGTGTCCGCGTGGACTACGCTCGATCTGATCTTGAACTACACGTTTAACCTGCCACCTCCTGCATCGGCGGAGGTACCCGGCTTTGCCAAGGATGGTGGTAAGAACATGAAGATGAAGGACGGAAACGAGAAAAACATCGTCCCGGTATCCAAGGCTGAGTATGGCTGCGGCACCTGGAAGTGGTGGCTGAATAACACGACTCTTACACTCGGAATGCAAAACGTATTTGACGAGGACCCGCCGTTTGTGGCTGGCTCCTTTGAGAACGGCTATGACGAGTCCATTGCGACCATTAAAGGCCGATTCTGGTACGTTGGATTGAAGAAGCGATTCTAAAACTGCTGCCGTATCTCTGTTTTTGTAGCCACGGCCCTGTGGGCCGTGTGTACGCGCCTCACAAAGGCGCGACTACAGCACCAGTCGATCCCGTTCTTTTTTTGTCGCTCAGCAAATTATTTGGGAACTTCGATTCTTTTTTTCTGTAGGAAGCAGTGTAAAGGTTCTATCTATATGTCAATTAAATCACTTCAAATTGGGTTTATCGGGTTGGTTTTTTGTGTAGCGAACGCCTGGGCGGGACCAGCAAGCATTCAGGGGATCGTTAAGGACGCCCAGGGGAAGCCCATTAAAGGCGCGAATGTCAGGATCGAGGCGCGAGATGGCAAGCAAGTCTTCAATACGGTAAAGACCGATACTCAGGGTCGCTACATTTCTGAGGGGCTGCAACCCGGCGTTTATCGGGTTTCGCTGGTAGTCAATGGTGCAGTGAAGGCGGCTATTGGCAACACGAAAACCAAGTCAGATCAGGCAACGCAACTGAACTTTGATCTGAAACCCGTAGCGGCAGGCCAGGCAAGCGCAGAGCAAAAGAAAGGGAAGCACATGGTCTGGATGCCGCCAACCACAGGCAGTCACACCGGTGGTCGCTGGGTCGAAGTTTCCGACGGAGCCGCAGAGGCCGGTGCTTTGAACGTGAAAAGAGCCAGCGGGGAACAATTGCAGCGTGAAATGCACAACGTGGGCAATCCGAATACGGGCAATTAACTTCGCCGACACAGGTCAGCCGTAAGGGAGCGCAGATCTCAACCTGCCGTTTGCGTCACCTCAAATAACGCTTTCACCGATCCGCGCGAAAGCGCAACGATCGCAAAGACTCCGAGGACCGTACCGAACGGAACGAAGAGACATTCGATGCAAGCAATTACGAGTGCGAACGAGTAACGCTTGCGAAGCGCGAGCGATCGGCCGGCGATGAGAATACAAATCGCCATTGCTATTCCCATTACGAACAAGGCCGAGCCTAGCACCGCTAAAATCCAACCGAGAAATTCGGGCGGCAATTCTTCACCTGGTTTCGCTGTTCCGTGCCGCGCGGCAAATATGAAGATGACGCCGACCGCTGTATAAAGTAGCGGGAAAAAAGAGAAGAGCGCGGCGAGGCCAGCGACAACGTAATGAAAAATCGCCAGGAGATTTAGCTGTTCAGTATCGCGATCCATATTTTTAACGCTAGCCAGCCTGTTTCGACTTGATAAAGCGAGCGGGCGTTTAGAAACATCAACCTGTCGTCATGTAGCCTTCTTCGCCGTGTTCATTGATGTCGAGCCCCTGCCGCTCGATCTCGGGCGGAATCCTCAGGCCGATTACTCCTCTCACGACCACGCCAATGAGGGCGCTTCCCACGACGGCCAGCGTGATCGTGATCACGATCGCTTTTAGCTGCTCGATCCAGAGCATGTGGCCAACAATTCGTGCCAGGCCGTTTTGCGTAGCTGGATTGAGCGAGCCGGCGGTGCTTAGTGAAAGATTTGAATTTACGCTCGCCGTCGCAAAGATACCGGTGAGAAACGCGCCAAGTGTTCCACCCACGGCGTGAATGCCAAACGTATCGAGCGCATCATCATAGCCAAACCAGGATTTGAGTTTTGTGCATGCAAAAAACGGGACAATTCCAGCAGAAATCCCGATCACCACCGCGCCGCTCGGCCCAACATATCCGCAAGCCGGTGTAATCACGACCAGCCCGGCCACAGCACCGGAGCAGAAGCCGAGCACGCTCGGTTTACCGCGCAGCGCATACTCGAGCATGGCCCACGTGAACGAGGCGACCGCCGTCGCAAGTGTGGTGGTCGTGAACGCGTTTGCTGCGATTCCATCAGGCGCGAGCGCGCTACCCGCGTTAAAGCCATACCAGCCTACCCAGAGCAAACCCGTTCCCACCATGCAAAGCACCATGCTGTGCGGCGCCATGATTTCCTTTCTGAATCCAAGCCGATGCCCCAAGAGAACGCATAACACGAGCGCCGACCAGCCTGAGCTCATGTGAACGACGGTTCCGCCGGCGAAATCGATCGCGGTAATTTTTGCCGTCGGATTCCACACGCCATTCATCCAGCCATCAATTCCCCAGACCATGTGTGCGATCGGGAAATAGACGAGGAACATCCAGATGCCTACGAACACAAGCACCGCCGCGAACTTCATCCGCTCCGCCGCCGCGCCAATGATTAGGGCCGGCGTAATGATGGCGAACATCAGTTGGTACATCGCGAAGACATTCTGCGAAACCCAATACGAATAGTCAGCGTTCGGTCGCGCATCGACTCCGTGCAGAAACGCAAACTTTAATCCGCCCATAAAGGGACACCCGCGCGAAAACACGAGTGAGTACCCTACTGCCCACCAGAGTATGGTGACCAGCCCGGCTATGCCAAGGCATTGCGCCAGCACAGAAAGCACGTTTTTTGCCCGGACCAGCCCGCCATAAAAGAGCGCCAGGCCTGGCAACGTCATGAAAAGCACCAGCGCAGCGCACGTCATCATCCATGCGTTGTAACTCGGACCCGGCGCGGCGATGTTCGAACTGCTGGCCGAACCGATATCCACCCCGCGCGGCGAATTGGTCACATACGCTTCAAGATCAGCCACGCGTTGCTCGACGGACGGCGCAACTGAGGGCGACGACGTTTGACCAAACAGCGGAGATACAAATGCAATGATTCCGGTGAGCAACAAGACCCGTAGCATCACGCGTGTCCGTTATAGGCACGCGAGTTGCCAGCGGCAAGAAAATACGACGACAATTCTTGCAGCGGTTGCCGCTGCAGCCTGCGCAGTCCGCAGCATGTTCGTTTGTAGGGCGTCTGTGTCAGACGCCGACGTCAAAACGAGATTGTATGTGGAATCATCTCGCGGGGAGAGGATTGAAACGAAACCTGCTGCGATACTTCACTGGTCTGCTCGTCGTCATCATCATCCTGATCATCTGCATCGTCCGTATCGGCGTCGTCTGCGTTATCTGTATCGGATCGCGGCGCGACTGTGGGCAAGTCATTTTGTTGTAATCGGTCGTAACGTTCACGCACATCGGCCGGCATCTTGTCGAGGTCTTCCTTGGTTTCGACTGGACCACTGAAAAGCAATTTGCCTTGCGGATCCTTCACCGTGAGCAGTTTTTTCCCGTCGACGTTCGCCAATTTGAGTTCGCCTTTGTCGTCTGAGAAAACAATCTGCGCCTTGGCTAGATCGATCTTGCTGGCCTTGGCCGTGCCGTCGTCTTCAAAAAAGATCCGAAGCTGGTCGGCTGCACGATGGGCATCGTCACGTGCGCGTCTGGCGGCTTCGTGAGCTTGCGTCACCGCTTCGCGGATAATGCCGCGTTGATCGCCCAGTTGATCTTTGAGTTGTTCCTTGAGTTGCTCCTTGAGATTCTGCATTTGGTCGCCGAGATCGCCTGTGGCATCGAAATCCCAATCCCGGTCGTGGTTTCCCCCAGGGAAGGCCCCCCGTCGCTGGGGCACTTCTTTCCTGGCAAGTTTAGCGGTGAGCTTTTGCTCTTGTCCCTTGCGCAAGACGGTAAGCGTCACTTCCGTTCCCTCGGGGAAAGTTTGCAGGAGCTTTCGCAATTGGCTCGGCTCGATCAGAATTTGGTCATTCAGCATTTTCAGGATGTCGTTCTGTTGAACGCCAGCAGTAGCAGCGGGGCTGTTCGGCTCGACATAATCGACAACCAACCCGAAGCCTTTCGCCAAACCAAGCTGGTCACTCACGACAGTTGGCACCTGCGATGTGTCTACACCGAGATAAGTGACCGGAACCTTCGGACGTTTCTCGCGATGATCCGGCATTCCCGGCGGATGCGGCGGACGCGGCGGTTGCGGGGGCTGTGGCGGTGCAGGCGGTGTTTGTGCGAATGCTGCGATAGGCAACAACGCGATGACTGTGATGGTGAGTATGGATTTCATTTTCATAGTTTGTTTTGTTGAATCATTGACCTGAAACCGGGATGAGCACGATTTCCTCGCTGGGATAGGAAACGCGGAGGGATGCGCCCGTTTCCGGGTTGCGCCACCGCCACGTTTGTTGCGTGCGGTAGCGAACGCGTCGCACCGGTCGTTCTGAGCCGTCAGCAAAATGCAATCCTTCGTCGCGCGTGTTGTAAACGAGATTCGTTCCACCGGCGGGAACGAACCTGCTGGGAGATATGGATCGTTCCGTGCCGAGCGGAGCCGGTCCTGTCGCGGGCACAGGCGAACTTTGCGCGACGATTTGTTGATGCTCGTCCCGGCGTTCCATGGTAACCGCCGCGAACAAAATCAAAACCGCGGCAGCAGCGAGGCCGAAGCCTAACGACCACCAATTGGAGGGCGTTTCTGTGAAACGCCATCGCTTCCATTTGGCGTCTGACACAGACGCCCTACAATTTTTGAGAGCTTCTTCGACCCGCTCGAAAAGCGCTGGCGACGGCTGGGTTGGTCGCAGTTTTCTCAGTTCCTTTTCAAGCTCGGAAAAATCGTTCATTGGGGTTGCAAAGCTTTCTTCAAATTGGTCAAGGCATACCGGTAGCGCGATGCTGCTGTGTTCTGCGAAATTCCCAGCGCGCCGGCGATTTCGCTGAATGTAAGATCATTCCAGATTTTCAAGACCAGTACCTCCCGCTGATCGCGCGGCAAAGATTCCACCGCCGCGGCAAGCGCCGACTGCGTGTCATCTTCCAATTCAAAGTGGGGCTCAACTGCTGGCTCGGTTTCAGCAAGAACGGTCGCCTCACGTCGTGCCCGCCGCGCGTCACGACGGATAAAATCGAGTGCGAGTGAACGAACCGCCGAGTAGAGCAACCCGCGGTTATCAATGTCGTGGTTGCGACGCCAGAACTTGACGAAAGCGTCCTGAACAATGTCTTCCGCGTCGGCCGCTGAGTGCACCCATTGACGGGCGAACAGAAGCAATCCGGGCGCAACTTCAGAAAAGCAGTTCCTCCAATTCTCATGGCTGACGATAGGCTCCATGACCTTTTCACGGTCTTTACTTTCAAGACGCCGCCAAGTGGAGATTTTGTCTGTGAGCGCGAACAAAATTGTTAGCCCGGGCTCGCCGCAGCGCGCCAACGTTACGTTTTCGGCAAGGCGCGTAGTAATAGATCTCCAAGCCAGTCTGGATGGGCGACTCCAGAGCGATACGCCCGAAGCGATTCGACAGAGGAATTCACCCGGAGATTGCTGTAAGAGCCGTCTGCGTTTTGCCAGCGCTCGTGCCAATAAAGCGCTGCTTTGATCCGCGGATAACGGGTGCGAAACAGGTCTAGACCTTGTTTGATCCACGCCGGCTTACGGATTGCGCTGGGCGGGGCCGTGGTAAGTGGAAATTCGCCGGTCGCCCATTCCGCAATCATGATCGGCTTGTTTGGATCGAGACGGCTCATTTCCTGGTACGGCCAGTCGACCAATGACGGAATATCCGGATTGGGCTCGTCCTTGTATTGCTGCCCATAAACACTGAGCCCGAGCCAATCGACGTAATCGGATCCGGGATAATAAGCCGGAGCGCCGTTCCAAGCTTCATACGGATACGGATAATTGTTGGTGTGAAACATCCATTTGATGTTTGACGCGCCGCGCGCACGGACGCGGTCCACAACGTATCGATACGCTCGTCGAAACGTTTCCGGGCCTTTCCAATTGTTATATTCCGGAACCCATTGCCCACCGCCGTAGTAAGCGCCCGACCAGGGAAACCACGTGCCGTTCATTTCGACACCGAACACGACAATCATTGGGTGGCCAAAATCCCGGGCAGCGTCAGCCCACTTGTCGATGTATGCATCCCACTTACCCGCAAGAATCTCAGTCAAACCAAACTTGTCCGGGCCGCGATCTTCCTCGTACGGCTTGTCCCAGGGCGACCAGAAAACCAGCGGCAACGAGCCGTGCCGCCAAATGACGTTGAGATTGTCGGTAGGAAAATTTTGTTCTCCCCAATAGCTCGACGAAACGATGATGGCCTGATGTTTGCCGACCATCTCCTCGAAATCCTCGATCGTTTCGAGCGTCACGTCGTCCTCCGCATCGCCAAAATCCATGAACGCGCCCGTGTAAACGCCATGATCCGGAATCACGACTTCGACCGGTCCGTTTGGATCGACTCGCGCAACGGCAGTATGTTCGCGGCATGCCGTAAGCGCGAGGCTCAATCCAACGAGTACGATGGCTACTTTAAGCACTACGCCGTTGCGCACTCGAACCCGAACGTTCGCTGGAAGCCGATTGTTGTCCAAAACTGCACTAGAGCCCATATCTCGGTGTCATTCTGAGCGAAGTCGAGGAATCTCGGATCAATTCTGGAGTCACCCAGCGGATTAGACCAGAGATGTTTCGCTTCGCTCAACATGACAGCGTAATTTGTGAGTTGAGTGTTCCGCAGCCCAGCAATTCGACTTGACTGGAATACTGATATTTGAGAACAGACCTGCACCTGATTGAGGCAGCAAGTGCAGACAAAACTTTTTACAATCTTGCTCTTATCTTTCGCAACTGCCGCGCTCTCCGAAGACTTCAAAACGGTTAACGGCAAAGAATACAAGGACGCCACTGTGACTCGTGTCGATCCGGATGGCGTCGTCGTCAAAACGAAATCGGGAATCGCGAAGGTTTACTTCATCGAACTCCCGAAAGACGTTCAGGAACACTTTCATTACGACTCGGAAAAGGCGATGGCGTATTCTGCCGAGCAGGCGGCAAATTACACCGCAATTCAAAAGCAGCAGGACGAAACGCAACGTCAACAACAGGCCGCCGACGCAAAGAACAATGCGGCATTAGCGCAACAACAAGCCGCCACAAATCGCACGCAGACCTTGCAAACCCGCTACGGCGAGCTTCAGAAACAGGAAGATGACTTGCTTCGCCAGATCGGTCAGGCGAAGCAACCCGGGCCTGAGTACCGGCAGGGCAAGTCTGTGCGCCATCAGCCGAATCCGCAAAAGTCTCAGTTACCGTTTCTTCAGAGCCATCTGAGCGATGTTCGTCACGAAAAAACCGAAGTTAAAAAGCAACTGGAAAAAGCGCAGCATTAGAAGCCATCTCATAGTTTGATCGACCTGTGCACGGGCCGAGGGCGGCCCGGCTCCATCGAGTGCATTGACGACAAACCTTGGAGACAGACTGCCCTCAGGCTGTTTCGATTAACAACAAGCGCCGCGGTACTGCAGGTCGCCTCAACAACCGTCTTGTGCATTTCGCACGAAGTGCTTTTGGAGTGCGATGCGTCCGCGCATCGCTTTCATTCCTGACAATCCACGGTTAGATACCCCGCCGTGAACAAACGGCGGCCCGGGGCTTTTCTCGAAAGAAACTGGCTGCGCAATACGGCGATCATCTCAGCCGCTCTCCAATTAACCCTCGCCACGTCAATATTTGGAGGCGAAAAGCCACTCGTAATTTCCACCATCGTATCCGCAGACCATCCCGTAAACCGGTTGGTTCCAACAGAAGCATTGGGCGCTGGGGTCGACGGTCACGAAAAAGGCGAATGCGTCCGAATGTTCACGGACAAGAATATCACGGCAATGTTATCGGCCGGGCTCGGGCCACTCACATATCGACTGCGCACCGAGCTGGGCAGCGAAGCATGGCATTGGAATCCGCGCGGCACGTGGAGCGATCCGGTTCACAATTGCGGATACTGGACCTCCGACAATTCGCTCGGCGAACCGATCAACGTTTCGTATGGGTATCGGTTGCCACGCCGCGGAAACACCATCGATCAGGCAAACGATGACGGTTACTCGCGTATTGCGGACGGCGATCCAAATTCATTTTGGAAAAGTAATCCGTATCTGGATTCACATTTCACTGGCGAACCGGAGGACGCTCATCCGCAGTGGGTAGTGGTCGATTTCGGCACATCAAGATTGGTCAACGCGATTCGAATTCATTGGGGAACGCCGTACGCCACACGATATCGTGTCGAGTACTGGCCCGGCGACGATCCGATGCATCTCCAACCCGACGATGATGACGACTGGCAGCCGTTCGCAAATGGAAAAATTGATGATGCTCATGGCGGTAGTGACCTGGTTCGACTGACGGGGCGTCCGCGTGCCGTTCAGTTTGTACGAATCGTAATGAGCGGGAGTTCGCACACGAGCGAGCAACGTTCGGATGACGTTCGCGACTCGTTAGGCTTCGCGATTCGTGAGATCGATCTCGGGAAAATGGGCAAGGATGGACGTTTTCATGATCACATCCGTCACGCACCCAATCGGCATCGCCAGACAATTATTTACACGTCGTCCACCGATCCCTGGCATCGCGCCGCAGACATCGACTACAGCACGGAGCAGCCCGGATTGGATTTCGTTTTGCGCAGCAAGCTCACTAACAACTTGCCACTGCTTGTTGCGGTTGGCGTCCTGTACGACACGCCGGAGAATGCTGCCGCTGAGATCCAGTACCTGTTGCGTCGGAATTACAGTCTGGAAGGGATCGAGCTGGGCGAAGAACCCGATGGACAATGGGTTTCTCCAGAGGATTACGCCGCACTGTACGCAGGAGTTGCCCGGCGGTTGGCGGAACTCAAGGCGCCACTGAAAGTCGGAGGCCCGAGCCTGCAAAATTTCGAAGACCAACTGCTCACATGGGCGGACGCATCCGGGAATCGTTCGTGGATGAATCGATTTCTCAAATACATTCGAGGCGCAAAAGTCCGCTTCGATTTTTTGTCATTCGAGTTCTACCCGTTCGACAACGTCTGCGAAGATCCAGCGCCGCATCTGTTAGAAATCCCAAAGCGTCTCGGGGCGATGTTCACGAGCTTGCGGGCAGACGGTGTGCCTTCGGACATTCCGTGGCTGATGACGGAGTACGGCTATTCTGTTTTTGGCGGACGCCCGGAGGTTGATATCGAAGGCGCTCTCTTCAACGCGGATACAGTTGGCGCGTTTCTGTCGTTAGGCGGCGCGAAGCCGTACCTATACGGCTACGAACCAAACTATCTCCAAAACGAGCTCAAATGTTCCTGGGGCAATCTCATGATGCTTCAGCTACGTCCCAAGAGCGATCAACCGAACTGTCTCTCCGCTTACTACGCTGCTCAGCTCCTCACGAAAGAATGGATGCAGCCAGTAAGCGAGCAGCACGAAATATTTCCGGTCAACATAAACGAAACGAAAAACGGCGCGCACGGAGTGACGCGCCCTACCGTAACCGCGTATGCAGTGCGACGACCGGACAAGCAGTGGTCCTTACTTGCAATCAACAAAAATCCCAAACGCGCAGCGCAGCTGAATGTGGAGTTCAATCTTCCCGGCGCAAAGCATCCGCTGAGTTTTGTTGGCGAAGTTCAAGTAATTCAATTCTCGCGACAGCAATACGCCTGGCGTGACGATGGCCCAAAAGGCCACCCAATCCGCAGCCTGCCGCCTGCGCAATTCACGCGAGAAGCATCAGCAAGCTACGAACTCCCACCATATTCACTCACTGTCCTTCGCGGAAAAGTTGAGCATTAATGTACCCCGACGATCAGCGCTTCAGCCGCGGCGGCGCGGACGTCGCTTCCGTAACTTCCTGATTCGGCCGCGTGCCTTCGTCGGCTTCAACTGCTTGTTAGGCCGCCGCTTCGCGGGTCCCCTTCGCTTGGGCGCAGAGAGCGCACTGATCGTCACGTAGTATCCGTTGGGATCCCTGAGTGAGAACTCCCATGTTTGAGTGTTCGGATTCACGTGGGGCTCCTCTTCGAACCGGGTAACGAGAGAGCGTGCTCTTTTCAGGGCCATCTCGTAGTCGTCGACGCGAAAGAACAAGAGAAGCCCGTTGCCGGGTGTCCCGTTGTCAGGACTCATCAAGGAAGGATGGTCGTGCACTCCCCACTGGTGGAGGCAGAGCAAGACGGTTCCATCCGTATCCAGGATCTGACCAAAGTAGTCATGGCCCGGAGCCGTCTCCGGCTGGCCGAAGAGCGACTGATACCATTTGAAGCCGCCGGGAACGTCGCTAACGCCAATGATCGTCCATGTGCGTTTCATCGCATTTCCGATGTCGGCCTAACAAATAGATAAGCCACGGCAGTGGCTGCAGCTAGATCAAACATCGTACATCTAGCGTTTCGTTCGGCTAAGGTTTGCGGCACCACGCCCCGACAGATGCAAACCAACACGCAACAGTCTTCGATTCTGCAACCTCCGCTTGCAGCCTGTGCATCAGGGTGTCAAGGCTACCCAACGACTCGATGGGCAGATGCAACTGCTCCATCTGCGGACGCAAACTGCATAAGGTATCGTAATACCATTGTGCCAGGTAGGGTTCCTTTCCCACCGGCAGTTCCATGCGCATGGCAGGCTCGGGCAAACCAGCCTCTACGAACGTGTGGTAAAGGTCTGTTCCCATGTCGTGATTGGCAGAGGCGCGCATTGCCTGGTCAATGAGAGAGGCCGTTGCGAACCAAAGAGGCAGCGACGCCAAATGCGCAAGGACGGGGACCCAGCATGGCTCTTGAAAAACAAACACTCCTCCCGGCCGCACCACTTGTGAAATTGAGCGCAACGCTGCAACCGGATCGGGAAGGTACATCAGAATGAAACGGCCCACCGCTGCATCGAAAGGCTTCTCGTCCAGGATCTCGTTCACATTCGACTCGTTGAAGCTTACGTTGTGAAAGCCGGCCTCGGTCACGCGAGCACTGGCCTTGGCAATGGACCTCCGGTCCCGCTCGATGGCCACAACTTCACCTGAAGGGCTCACCAGTCGGGCAACTAGCATCGCCACGTCCCCTACCCCCGACCCGAGATCCAGAACGCGTTGCCCGGGTCCAACGCCCGCCTCACGAAAGAATCTTTCGGTGATGGGAGCGACACGCGCAGCTTGCCGGATCAGTCGCTCGTGCTCGGCGTCGGTGTTGCCCAGCGGATACTTGGCGGAGGGACGGCTCGTTGTCATCGTAGCGAGGGATGTTACCAACTTTGATTTTATATCGCGTTACCCCTATTTATTTGCTTCGGTTAATGGCAATGGTCAAAATTTAGGCGGTACAGTCTTCCATTGTACACGGACGGAGCGTCGATGAATCCAGAAATAGGCTGCAAGCTCCAATCTAATTCGAGGTAGGTCGTCTCGCCCGCCCGATGGACAGCGAATGCAAAAGCCGGGCCCTCGAGTCGAATCGCCGATTCTAATTCTAAAAACGCACCTAGCTTTTCATCCGCACGCACGATGAAACGTTTCCGGTCGTCGCGATGCGCGTCAACGATCCAAATTGATAGCCTCGCCCATGGGCTTACGGTTTCAGTTCCGAGCGATTCAAACAGATGACCTGAACATCCGCCTGCTGCGTCGTAGCGTTAGCCGTAACACGCAAACTGGTCACCTCGAAATTCGCCAACTGGGCATTGTGCCTTTGCCACATCGGCGTTCTAGGAATGGAAATTCAACTAAGGAGGAAATCAGCATCATGAAACCAAAACAAATAATTATCAGTATTCTGGCAGTTCTATTCGTGTTCCCATTGATGGGGACGTTCGCTCAGCAGGCAGCAAGCTCGGGCTCTATCGAAGTCATCACGACTTTCGATTATCCCGGGGCCGGAAATTCGACCTTGCCGCAAAAGATTAACGAAAGAGGCGACGTCGTTGGCGAGTTCATCGATTCGACCGGAGTGACGCGCGGTTTTGTCCGGTTCAGCGATGGTAGCTTTAGCGATCCGATCGTGGACCCTAACGATACCGTCGGTTTTACCGAAGGACGAGGCATCAATAACTCACGCACAGTCGCCGGCGACTACGTCATCAGCGATGGTACCGTTCACTCGTTTTTCCTGTCGGGCGGAACCTTCACAGAATACGATGTTCCCGGCGCGGTCCAGACCAATCTGCTTAGTATAAACGATCTCGGCGACTTTACCGGCGGGTTTGATGACGGCAGCGGGATCTTCCAGGCGTTCGTCGGCCGTGGCGGAACCATAACGTCGTTCAGCGTCCCGGGAGCTCTCTTGACCCTTGCTTACGAGATCAACAATAACAAAAAGTTGGTAGTGGGATACTTTATTGACGCCGCGGGAATACTTCACGGCTACTACCAGGACGCCAATGGGGCGCTGCACTTCCCGATCGATCCTTCGGGCTCCGTTGGGACAGTCCTGTTTGGACTTAATAATAGGAACTGGGTGGTGGGCAGATATGCGGACAGCGCAGGCGCGACTCATGGAGTCTTCTTTGTCCCGCCAAATAACTTCTTCACTTTCGATTTTCCCGGGTCAACCTTCACATCGCTTAACGGAATCAGTTCGCAAGGGGTTATCTGTGGTCGTTTCACCGATGCTGCCGGCATTGGCCACGGATTCCTGGCTCGCGTCAGAGGCACGCCGCCGACAACTCCGGCGGGAGCGGAAATGAAGGCGAACGTTTCCCGGCCGCTGGTCACTCCACTCAACCCGTCGCCATCGGCGTGGGGACATGCAATGCTGGCGCGCTGAGTTGAGCATCGGGGGGCTGCGGGGAAGCGCTTTTTGACGATCCGGGCCTGCAGGCCCCCCGGCCGGCGTGCTGCGTAGTTCGAGCGCACGATCGCGTTTGATCAACGGAACCGAACGATGTGAACGGCGCCGGGAATCGTTGTTGCTGAAGTACCGTAGGAACCGCAGCGGTGTTCAATTCGCGAGACCGTTTTTAGTTGGACGCGAACACACTTCCCGCTTCACATTCGCTCTGCTAGAAAACTTAGCCTCAACGAGACGTCAGTCGTGATGGTCCTCGGCAGAGCGTTTTGGGATCTCGGCCACGCGCCCAAAGATCAATCGAACCGGCGAAAGCACATGCCGGGCTATTCAGTTTGGAAATTCATCCCGCCATGGAATCGCCCCGTGAACCTCCCGGGCGGATATCGTCGGGAGGTTAGTCACGCCTGAAAAAATGCCGTTTTAACCCGGAAGGCTCCCGATAATCGCGAAGACGAGGCTCCGCCGCTGGTATACGTATCCCACCGAGGACTCGCTTGCCAGAGTGTCAATCGATTTTACCATGCGATGACGACCTAACACCTTGCCGCGGCTTATCTCTTTGACTCATGATCTTCCCAGCTCATTCGCCCTCGAGGGCTATCCCGTCCATCTCGCAGAGTCCCAATCTGCTCGATTCTCGTTAGGTCGTTTCTTCCGCCGATGGATAGCGGATCACAGCTTGCTGGGAGAAGGGACTTATGAATTTTTCTAGGCTTCGTCCGATTGGCTCCGCGGTGCTGCTTGTCTTGCTCGCCGGAGCTGGCTGCAATCGGCCCAAACAAGCGTCGTTAGAGTCGAGCGCCGCGCCAACACCCCAGGGGGTTCGCCCCAGCATTACTGCGCACGCGCCGGATTCATTCTACGATACGCCGTCGGACATGTCGCACCAGCCTGGCGCATTACTGCGGAGCGAGCCGCTCAAAGACGCGATAATGCCAGCTGGCATCCGAGGCTGGCGCATCCTTTATGCAACCACTGTGGACGACAGCACGCCAGCGACGGCGGTCGCGACAGTGTTCGCGTCGACCGATCCTCCCGCAGGCCCACGTCCTGTCATCGCATGGGAGCACGCTACCACCGGCCTGCTGCAGAAATGCATGCCGTCGCTTTTGTCGGCGTCGACCAAGGGCATCCCCTGGCGCGACCGGATCGTGATGGCTGGCTGGGTCGTGGTCGCGACAGATTACTCCTTCGCAGAGAAGGGTGGCCCGCATCCGTACCTGATCGGCGAGGGCGAAGCGCGCGCGACGCTCGATTCGGTTCGTGCCGCGCGGCAGATGTCCGAGCTTACGCTCGACAAACGCGTGGTCGTGTGGGGTTACTCGCAGGGGGGGCACGCAGCGCTTTGGACCGGCATTGTCGGGCCGCGCTACGCGCCGGATCTCGAAATCCTCGGAGTCGCGGCAATCGCACCACCCGCGAACGTTAACAACATTCTCGCGACGAACGTCGCGATGGACAAGCGCTTTGGATCGTATATCGCACTGTCGTACAGCCGGTTCTACCCTGACATAACATTCGAGCAAGCGGTTCGGCCCGAAGCGCTCGATGCTGCGCGTCAGATAGTAAACTTATGCGGCTTCGTCCCGCCCGAGGATCCGGAACGCATCGAGGCACTGGCGACGACGTTCGACGGTCCGGTATTGGCGACGAGTTCGAACAAAGCGCTTCAAGCTCGGCTTGAGCAGAACACGGCGAGCGGTCCGATACAGGCTCCCGTCGTAATCGCGCAGGGCCTGTCGGACATCGTCGTGCCGTCGTCTGCCACCGACGCGTATGTCGAAGAGCGCTGCTCGGCTGGTCAACGACTCGAGTATTGGACATTCGCGGGGCGCGACCACGGCACGATCGTCCAGCGCGGTACGCCGCTCGAGGAGCTGCTCATCAAGTGGACGTCGGCGCGCTTCGCGAATGAGCCGCAAGCAAGCGGGTGTGTTCGCAAGTCTTTCTGATTGTCCGTGGGTTCGAATGGGCCCGGCTGTTTGCTTAACCCAATTCTCGTTAGCCAGTTACTTTGATCGGACAGCTGTCGACGGCCAGTATGAACTTGTAGCAGGTGAGACAGGGTGGATTTGAAACGATGAACCGTTTCCCGCGCCACGCTGCTTCAGTTGTTTAACCGCCGATGCTAGCCTTGCCAAACCTTGTTCAATTTGCGCTTGCGACCAGGCCGCATATCCAAAGACGAATGCCGGATCCAACTGAGCCTTGATGCAGAAGAAAGAAAGAGGGCGGGACCAAACACCGGTTTGCTCACGAGCACGCATGAATAACGGTAAATCTTCCGCGCGTCGCAGCCAGGCCACGAAGTGCAAACCGGCCGGCGTAACTTCCAGATCGAAATAGTCGCCCAGCCATTTTTGGAATTGTTGGATAAAGAATACGCGTCGCTGGGCATAGAGTTCGCGGATGCGTTTCACATGGCTGAGGAAAAATCCTTCGGTGATGAAACGCGCCAGAGTAGCTTGATCAATCGATGGAGAGTGTTGGTCCATGACAGCGCGCACCTTAACGAGGGTGTCGACAAGTTGTGGCGGTGCGACTAGAAAACCGAGGCGCAGCGATGGATAAAGGATCTTGCTCATAGTGCCGGAATAAATCACCCGGCCGGCATTGTCCAAACCTTGGAGACATGGGAGCGGCGGCCCATCGAAGCGAAACTCGGAATCATAATCATCCTCCAGGATGTAGCCGTCGCGCGACTCCGCGAACTCGATAAGAGCTTTCCGCCGCTTCAGGCTCATTGTCACCCCCAATGGAAACTGATGCGACGGTGTGACGAGAATGAGTCTGGGAGAATTTTGCCGTGAGCATTTCCCGATTACCAGCCCCTCACGATCGATCGGGCGCGGGACGATTTTGGCCCCTACAAAAGCCAAAACATTACGTGCCTGAAGAAAGACGGGATCTTCGATCCATCCCACTTCACCCTCATTGATTAACGCCAGTGCGCACGCCAGCATCGCCTGTTGCATGCCGCTCACGACTACGACTTGGTCGGGATGACAATTAGCGCCGCGGAAGTCGCACAGGTAAGCAGCTATTGCCTTCCGTAGTTCGATGTCGCCACGGCTCGAGGCATAACGCAACAGGTGCGCTCCCTTTTTCGCCAAAACCTGCGCGCGCAAGCGTTCCCAAACAGCAATAGGGAATTCATCCACGGCTGGCAACCCGGCGATGAGCGTGACAGATGGCGGACCGCCGATGCCGACATCTAGTTGTCGGCCGCTGCGAAAATCGGTCATTCTCGTGACTCGTCGAGCGACACGCGGGGAATGCTCGGTGCGCGCGGTCGTCGCCAGCCTTGCAGCTTTCAGGAAAGTCGCCGGCAAATGCTCGGCGACAAAGATACCAGACCGTTTCCGGACTTGAAGATAGCCTTCTGCAAGCAGCTTTGAGAACGCCTGGTTTACGGTCGGTCTCGAAATCCCGAGAGTCGCAGCGAGAACTCGTGAGGAAGGCACGCGGGAAGCGCTTGAATCAAAACTGCCACTCTCAAGTTCTTCTCGTATTTGGCGATACAGTTGTTGATGAAGTGGCTCGGACGACGCGCGATCCAGCCGCACCATTTCGAACGACATGACTAAACGCCGCCGCCGCTGCCTTGGGACCGCTGAGCCTGTGCGTCCGTAGATTGCGCCATTCATTTTCCCGACACGACTTTCGCACCCGGAGAATGCTTTCTCAACATGAGATGCTGCCGTAATAGGCAACCCAAAAGCGCGCCCGAACAAAACCAGATAACACGCAAACTGGCCACATCGAAATTGGCGAACTGGATATTGTGCGTTAGCCACGTTGCCACCCTCTTTCTTGTCATGTTTATCAAATCTATTTGGATTGGTTTTATTGGGGTCACGCTTTTCGTCGCAAGTGCATCGGCCGCGAGTTCGGTACTGCAGGGAATCGTCAAGGATGCTAAGGGTCATCCGGTTGAAAGCGCAGATATCCGGATTGAAGCGCCAAACACTGGCACATTGCTCACGACGGTTAAAACGAATGCAAGCGGCCGTTACAGTTTAGAGGGTCTCGCGGCAGGCCATTACCGGGTGACACTGGTTGTGAATGGTGTCGTGAAGGCTTCCATCAATAATACGACGCTCGGACCGAGTGAATCAACACAGCTGAATTTTGAGCTCAAACAAACGCGGGCGTCCGTAACCGTAACGAAAGGTAAACATTGGGTTTGGATACCGGCATTTACCGGAAGTCGTCTGCCCGGTCACTGGGTAGAAGTTGGTGACAGTAACAGCTGGGCGGCGGAAGCTCCTGCTAATCACGTCGTACGGGTTAGTGCGGAAGAATTGCAACGGGAGGCTCACAGCTATAACCCGGGCGATAGGTGATGATGCTACCGCCGTTCTTCGTATATTTAGTGGTGAATCCGGCCGTGGCAGGGTGTGAGTACGCGTTTCTCTTGAAATGCCCAAACATTGGGTCGAATCCTTGTTAGACGCCTTGCATTGTCCTGATCTCCCGCATGGATATCCAACTCCTGCTATTCCCTTACGATTCCGGCCAGCGCGGTCGACGTTGCGGGGCCGGGCCCGAGCACCTCGTCCGTGCCGGGCTCCCCGCTCACCTCCAACGCCAGGGACTCTTATCTGGGTCAGACCCTGGATACTGGAGGCGAAGTCGAGCGTCCTGCAAATACCGCTATCAAAAGGAAAGCGTAAGTAAGGGCGCGCAGCACCGACCACACGATCGAAATGCCGGCCATTACCGATGCGTTCTCGAACGTCGTGTAGCCGCTGTGCCTGAGCCAATCTTGCACAACAGTCTGCGCGACTGGAACGGCAAAACAAAGAACCGCGGCCAGGCCGAATCCAAGAAGCGCCCACATCGAGCCCTTGGAACCCTGCTTCCACCTCCCAAGAATAACAATACCAGCCACAAAACAAACGAACAACGTAGGCAGTTGTATCGCGAACATTGAGAGGAACAGTTTAATCTCGTCGGTATTATTCATAAATGTCCGATGTGCATGCTTGCGGCCTAACTATAAAGAGATAAACCTCGGCAGGGTGTCGTCGCAAACACGCTGAAGTTGCATCGCAAAGGGGCAGTTGGCTTCATCGATCGGTGAGGTGATGGATGATCATATTAGCACAATGACTTGTTCGAACTGCCATTGACTTTCGAAGCGCGATATGACTTTCCGTCCTGGGTCCCCATTTCAAACGCCGGTCCGGTTGAAATATTCACTGTGGAGAGTTCGGATCATCGCCCGTTTGGGAGCGCTCCAGCGAGTTTGCGAAATGACGGCAGCTCAAAAAGCCCGCGACCGACAGAACTCCGACCATATAAGCAAGCCTCCGTCCGTGCCACAGACTGGCAAACCAATCATTTAAATCAGTAAACAGGACGTAGCTCTGCCCGCCCATTTTCTCCAGCTCAAGCAAGTCCCGCTTTGTGTACCTCTCACCGCCAGGTAGTCCTGAATCATCGCTCGGCCGCGCGCAGCCGAAAATAACGATCGCCGCGAGCAGACCAGAAATCAGGATGGCCATTCCAATTGTTCGGAAGCGTTTCGCGGCGGTCATATGAGGTAGCGATTAAACAAAGCTTGTGAACTAACAACCACCTACACCACGTTCGCCCGCCACACTTGACACCTTACATAGGGGTTAGACGAATGCATTGCTAGCTGGTAATGATCGCTTCGCCTGTGTTGATCGAGCCAGGAACTATAGACCAACGCCCAGCTTTCTTCCGAGCGGAGAACGTCGTCATTTTCTGGCCGATGTGGTCGGCCCTGCCACTCTTGATGAAAGCTTCGTCAGGGCGCTGCACTTCGATCTGATCGAGTGGCTTTAGAATGTCCGGGCGAGCGCGAGCAAGCTCAACTAGCTGGTCGATGTCGTCGAGCGTCATCTGACTGGATGCCGCACCAAAAATGTCGAGCGTGGGATGGCGGAATCTGATGGCGGTTTGAATGTGGTAGAAGCCTGATGTGCAGCACGTCAGTGCAGCCAGGACTAATGCGAGAGTCAAGACGCGCGGCTTCATGCGTCTAACGAAAGTAAGACCAGCCACTGCTGGCGAGGGCGCGCATGGCGGCGGGAGAAAATTTTGGAGTCACGGAAAGCCTGTTTGTGCGCCGGCCAGCGGCTGGTTGCATCGTTTGGTTAGGCTTTTCGTGATCCATGCTTTCAACCGCCGCGATTGCCGCTTGGATGGCGATCGGATCAAGTGTGAGTGAGATGTGGTCGATCCCCGGGAGAACTGTAACAGGAACATCTTTGCCAGCTGTCTTGAAAACGGCTGCAAACCGATCGGCGTACGACACGTCATCGTTTTGACCAACGAGCACCCGAAGAGTTTGCCTGATCGCTCGGATGTTTGCCTGGTAATCGCGCTCAGGCCTGAAGTTCTGTGCGAGGGCGAAGGAATATTGCGGGGTGAGCAAGCCTTTGTCTCTCTCGTCGACCGCGAATCTAACCACCGGCAGGTCGTCAAACGCGTGCACTCCGAATCCGTTTAGCACGGCGATCGCGATGATGCGCGGAACCCCCACGGTAGCCCAGCCGCCATTGCCCGGACGCAACGTTGCTGCGTCCTGACTGATCCAGGGAGAAAGAAGAAGATAGTTAGAGAATAGTTCCTGACGTGGACTGCCCGCGAAGCGAAGCACAAATCCGCCGCCGGAAGAGAATCCGGCGAGCGTGGAAGGCTGAGCCAATTTCGTCGAATGGACAAAGTCTTCGAGGTCGTCCTCTAACTGTCCGATATAGGCGATGTGGCCTTTGGCGCCTGATTTGCCGTGTCCGCGGATGTCCAGCGCGTAAGCTGCGTACCCAGCGGCGGCAAATCCCTTGGCCATCAGGTGCATGCTGCTGCTACTGGCAGACGAGCCGTGCAGGAGCACCACGCTGCCTTTGACCGCGCCACCTGCAGCCGGGTAGGCCCGAAAGGCGAGGTTAGTGCCATCGCGAGCCGTAACGTACGTCGCTTCCGGTAGATCGGAGAAATCCACGTTCTTGAAAGGGTCACTAATGCTCGACATTGGCGGCGGCGCCTTGCCTGGTCCGCCAAGTCCGATCGCAAGTCCAAGGGCCGCCACAAGAACTGAAACAACAATAAAAATGGTGACGAGAACACGCTTCATGCGATCGGCCTAACGAAATGGAGCTGAGCCACCGCTGACGGCGGCGAGCTTTGGTTTACTCTCAACTATCATCACTCAACCCTCAACCTTCTCAGTACAACGGCCAGCGGTTCGCCGCATCGCATGGTTAGGTGCCGTGCAGGCTCATAAACCGGCAAAGAACGCTGCTATATCGCGGGCGAGCGACTCAGGCTCTTCGGCTGGTGCGAAGTGGCCGCCTCTCGGCATCGGCGTCCATCGGCGCACGTTGTATAGACGTTCGGCCCATTCACGGGGAGGGGTTCCTTCATCGACAAAATTGTTGGCGAAAACGGCGATGCCAGTTGGCACGTCGACGAATTCCTGTGGTCCAAGCGCGATTCGGAACCGCCTGTTGTCGTTATCAAAATAATCCCGCATAGAGGATGTGATTGTCTGCGTTACCCAGTAGATCGTCACCGTGGTCAACAAGAAGTCACGAGAGACGCGCTCATCGACATTACCTCGTGAATCGGCCCAGGAACGCCACTTTTCCAGAATCCAGGCGGCTAGCCCGGCGGGCGAGTCGTTCAGCGCGTATCCGAGCGTCTGGGGCTTCGTGGACTGGATTGCCTTGTAACCATATTCCTCTTGCCAGAATCCCTCGTTGCGCTCGCGATAAGTTCTCTCCGCTGCGGACAGCGGCCGCGCCCCTGGTCCAGTGTAAGGAGTAATCTCCAGATTACTCAGGTGGACGCCCACCATTCGTCTTGGATTGTTCAACGCCATGAACGTGGCAATCCCGGCCCCGAAATCTCCGCCTTGCGCCCCGTAGCGCTCGTAGCCCAAACCCCGCATGAGGCGGTGCCACAGCTCAGCGACGTACTGATAGTTCACGCCCACCTGACGCGGCCGCTCGGAGAATCCGTAACCAGGAAGAGAAGGGATCACGACGTCAAAGCCGGGACCATCGATGCCGTGGGCATGTGGATCGGTCAGGAATGGCACGAGCGGCAGCAGCTCGACGAACGTGCTAGGCCAGCCGTGGATCAAAATCAGCGGAATGCCGCGCCCGTGTCTGGCCCGCTCATGGACGAAGTGGATGTGAACGCCGTCGATCTCTACGCGAAACTGAGTGGCCTTGTTCAGCTCGCGCTCTTGCGCCTGCCAATCGAACTCGTCGGCCCAATACGCAAGCAACCGCCTAAGGTACTCAAGGTCAGTCCCCTGCTCCCAAGCAGCGCCTGGTGCCTGATCAGGCCAGCGCGTCTTACGAATGCGCTCTCGGAGATCAGACAAGATCTCTCTCTCGATTTGGATCGAGAACGGGGTGACATTCAAGGATGATTCCATTGTACGTTCTACCGGCTAGCTAGCACTGTCGCCTGATGCCTAACAAGAACAAGATGAGCGACGGCGGACGAGACTGCGCGTCGTTCGGATTGGGAGTGTGGGAACCATCTCAAAAGTGGAGCGTACAGCGGTCCGACGTTCGCTCCCATCGCCTGGTTAGATGCTTTGTGGGCCGTGAATCAAGGCCTAACATCTTGCGACCTCTGGAGCGCTTCTCTCTCTTCCGCGATGTATTGCCGGAGCGTGTTGGGCAAATTGGGCGGGACGTTGTGCCTGGATTCGGCGGCGAGTCCATCGAGAAAGGACCTGTATTCATCACCGATCCCGCCCCGCGCGAACCTCCAAACCGCGCGATAGGCAGGGTTGCCGAGCAAGCGCCTCAAGGTGGTACCGTCGGACGCCCAGCTCTTGGGATCCAGCATGCCCAAATGAAACTGAAAGAAGCAGTCTTCGTAGCTCCAGAACACCGAGGTCAGGTAACCGTACAAGACGAAGCAATCCTGATCGGTCAGAGTTTCGCCGTTGGCGGCGCGCGATATGACGTCGCTAACCCTGGGATCGCTCAGGCGAGAGAGGAGTTCGACGTTGCGCGCGCTTCGTCCCTGTTGCATTAACGATCTTTGGTTGCGATTGGATTGCCGTATCTGCAGGCCAAGAAAGAGAAGCGAAACCACAACGGCGACGCTGCTGGCAAGTGATGCGAGATCGGCGAGACTCATGGATGATATGACGATCTTAGCACTTGCCCCCACAACTGCGATTCGTAACCGAACGCTCGATCATTTCGCTCAGCATCTAACGAGACCAAGCTGAGGCGCCGCTGACGACACCGCAGCCCGCTTCGGATTTGAGTGTTGAACTGCTCACGTAGAAACTTTCGCGTCGGTCAGCGGTTGCCTCCAGCGCATGGTTAGGCGTATTAACGTGGCAACCACAAATCATCTCGCTCAGAATCGAACATCAGGCAACGCGCCGCGTGCGTCGAAGTCGGTCGACACGCTGATGTCTCGCCACCGCTCTGCGTCGGCTGCACGGGTGGCCTCGGCGTCGCCGGCGTTCTTTGCCGCGTCGCTGCCTATTAGGAGATGTGCAGGCAGGCGATCGGCGGCAGCCAATCGAAGGATGACCTGAGCGACCTTGACTGGGTCGCTGGTCTCGTGGCCCCAGTAAGACTCCAGAGCCTTGACGACTGAGCCGACGGACAGTTCATAGTCCGGGAGCAAGTCCGGAGTATCTTGGTTCGCCCGCGCACCCCAGTTGGTCCGCATGCCACCGGGTTCAAGCGCACACACCTTGACGCCAAAGGGAGCCAATTCCTGTGCGAGGGACTCTGTGAATCCTCCCACCGCCCATTTGGCCGCGTGATACGGCGAATTGCCAGGCCGGGCGAGGCGGCCTCCGACCGATGATATCTGAAGGATACAGCCGCTCTTTTGCTTTCGCATGATCGGGATCGCCACCCGACACACGTTGACGACACCATAGAAGTTGGTGTCGACCACAGCCTTGAATCTCTCCGCGCTCAACTGTTCAAATGGCGCAATATCGGCGTAGCCCGCGTTATTGACGACGACATCGAGACGCCCAAACGCGTCCACCGCTGCCTGCACGGCGACGTACGCCTCCCGCTCATCGGTCACGTCGAGAGGAGCGATGCGCATCTGATCGCCATACTTCTTTACCAGGTCTTCGAGGCGGCGAGGATCGCGGGCGGTGGCGACGAGTCGATCTCGCGATGCGAGCACCGCTTCCGCGATGTTGCGGCCCAGTCCGCTTGCGCTGCCGGTCACCAACCAAACTTTGGACATGAAAGGCCTCCGGTCTTTTTCTTGTACTCATGCGGCTTGGCGCCAATCCGGGTGCAGCGACGGGAATCAGACAGCGCGTCACTGGCCACCCACTCGGGAATGCCAGGATCAAAACGGATCGTTGCTCTGGGCATATTGTGGTTACCAAGCTGCCTAACGAGAACAAGCTCAGCTACCGCTGACGGCACCGAGCGAGAATAACATCGAGAACTGATTCATAAAGTAAAGCTGGGCTTCGCGCCGGTCAGCGGTTAGCTGCAGCGCATGGTTAGGCGTTGCGGTCATTGTGCGAGAGACGTTGCATGGGCACAAAGCGAATGCCGTGAACGCACTGCTCCGAGCCAGTGATACGAAAACCCAAACGCTCGTAGGCAGAAACGGCATTCGGCGAAGAACTGACAGTGAACTCGCAATCCGTATTGCCAACTAGAGCACCAGCAGCAGCCAGCAGCCCACGACCGATGCCGCCGCGCTGGCGGGAAGACTGAACAAAGAGCATGGAGACGTGGCAAGGCTGCCGCAAATGGAGCATTCCGACCAACTCGCCTGAGCGCTCGGCAACTAAGGTGATGTGACCGGACTCGTGACGCTGCGAAAGGGCCTCGACTGAAGCGTAGCGATGAAACTCCGCAACGCCTTCGGTCTGGTAATGCGGTGCGACAAACTTGTCGAACACCTCGCGCGCAAGAGAGGACACGGCAGCGGTCTCCGACGGGTGAATCTGACGATAGATGATCGAACTCACGATGGCGAGATAGCTTTCATTCACACTAGGCTCGTAACACCGCCTAACGAGATGGAGCTGAGCCACCGCTGGCGGGAGCGAGCGTGGCAAACATGGAAAACTGCTTCATTAAATCAAATTTAAACATCAGAACGGCCAGCGGTTCGCTCCAGCGCTTGGTTAGGTCTGGAGCCACTCCTCAAAGCGCTGCTGAATAACCCGCGCAAGCTTCTCATACGTCTCCCACGTATCTGGAACGTGGTAAAGCGACGGTGACTCTGTGCCAACAGTCGCCGCGTAATCAACGAGATAGCCACCGGGGCGATCCTCGCGCTGGTAGTAGTGCTCTGCAAACTGATTGCCGTGATCCGAGAGATCTTCGTCTGTGAACTTCCCGTCGCATGCCTCCAAGAAGAACTGACCAGGAGTGATCGTGCGCTCGCGGAGCCGCGCGAGCGGCTCAGGAAACTCGCGCACGTGTATGTCGCCAGCGAGGCCGTGCAGAAGCGCCCAAGCGACGAACATGGCAATGTGAATCGCCCCGGCTTCGGGCGGCAGGTCGTCCGGAAAGTCGCCGCCAGCATGCCATGACCAGTCGTCATACTTCACGATGCGCGTTCAAGACCTAACGAGACAGAGATAAGCCACGGCAGGGTGCCTTGGCAAACACGCAGAACTTGTTTCGTAACGGGGTCGTTGGCTTCATCGATTGGTTAGATGTCAGCGACTCCATCGATTGCTTGACGACAGATAGGCGCATATAAGACACACCACTGCAGTGCTGATCAAAAGGGTAGCGACCACAACCCCCAACCCTCCGTCCCAAGCCCTCACAAAGAGAATCGGAACCACCACAATGGCGAGCGTAAGCAACCCGACGGGAATGGCGCCGGGACGGGCAAAGTTGATTGTCCAGCCCAACCCCTTGAGACGCTTCGGCACAATCACCCGTGGATCAGCCTTGCAATAATAGACGCCCCACTTTCGATTCTGCGGGTCTTTCCAACAAGCGTCGAGTTCTTCGCGTGTCATAATATGTCCCGCTTCATCTAACGAGACAGAGATAAGCCACGGCAGGGTGTCGTGGCAAACACGCTGAAGTGATTTCGCCAAGGGGCCGTTGGCTTCATCGATTGGTTAGATCTGTTTAAGCAGAATCGCTTTTTTCTTCGACGTTAAAAACAAGGCCGAACGGATCTCGGATGTAGCAGCGCGGAATCGCGGGGTTCTCCTCTACCACTGTACAACCAGCGGCGAGCAATCGACTCTTCGCCGCCTGCATGTCGGGCACAAGAAAGTCGAACACCGGCCCTGACCGATTTCCCTTCTCAACGTAGAGGCAGAATGCGCCGGTCTCGAACCCTATCAGATTCGAACTTCGATGGGATACGGTGAAACCCATCGTGGTCTCATAGAATTCAATGGCCTTGGCCCAATTGTCGGTCTGGATGATCACATCGCGTGAAGATTGAAATGCTTTTTTCATTTGTGTTGATTCGTTGCTTCGCAATTGGATCTAACGAGACAGAGATTAGCCACCGCAGGGTGTCGTGGCAAAGACGCTGAACTTATTTCGAAATGGGGCCGTTGGCTTCATCGATTTGTTAGGCGTTTGGACTGGCATTGGATTTGGGTGGAAGCGACGCCAAATAAGATCGCGTGAGCATAATGAGGCCGACCGTCAGCAGGATGACCGTCGCAAAAGATGTGAACATTCGCAGCGTACGATAAGCAACGTACTGACCATGAGGCATTCGGAACCGCCCGATCGTGTAGTCGCAGACGACATCGAATAACCGAAGCATGAATGCGAATGTAAGGTACAGGAATGGCCGATGGTGTGTCCGCTTATAAGCAGGCGCGACGGCGAAAAGGACCACAACACCAGCAATGACCGTCACAGCGTAGTTGCCGTAATATAGAAGAGTCAGCCAGGACATCGCAGTTTGCTTCTAAACGAGACAGGGATAACCCACGGCAGGGTGTCGTGCCAAACACACTGAAGTTGCATCGCAATGGGGTCGTTGGCTTCATCGATTGGTTAGATGCAGCGATTCGAACTACGGGCGCGGCAGTGGTGTCGGGCGAGGACGCGGAGTCGGTTGGGGTCTCAGAGTTACTTTAGGCGTGGCAGTAGGCGTTGGAGTAGCTGTCGGTGTAGGCGTCGGGCTCGGAGTAGGGGTGGCGGTAGAGCTAGGCGTAGCTGTCGGAGTTGGCGTCGGGCCGAATTGGCAAGTGAGTTCCTGATTGCTGGTCGTGCCAATCAAAAAATCACCCTCAGAGCTGAATCCACCGATGACATAAAAACTTCCGCCCAAGACCGCGCCGTTCATGCGCGCGCGCTTTTCGAGCATGTCCGGCAATGCAACCCACCCGCTGCCACCCGCGTAAATCGCGGACGTCGAAACGTTCACGAAGTCGACGCCGCCCACCAATCCACCAGCCATGACGATAGTGTCGCCGTAAACTGCCGCCGCCTCGCCCCAGCGCGTGTCTGGAAGGGTCGGCACGGAAAATCATTCCTGGGCCTCAGGGTCGTAACCATAGATCGCATTTGTTGCGACTCCTGGTGCCACCACTCCGCCCGCGACATAGATCAAACCATTCAGTGTCCAGGAAGATGCGAAACCGGTAGGCTCCGGTAAAGGAATTCCAAACGACCACGTATCCGTGACGGTATCGTAGATCTCCAGTGCCGTTTGGTAGTCGGTGGCATTCTCGCCACCCATTTTGTAGATCTTACCATTCGAATAAACTGCCGTCTGATTCCAGGTTCCGACGCTAGTGGACGACAACTGCGTGTAAGTATCAGTGCTCGGGTCGTAGCGATAAACATTAGTCGAATATACAAGAGGACAGAATGTGCTCCCATTCATGATGTAGATAAATGTGCCGTCGGTCACTGCTGACGGAGACTCCACCCCGCACGCCGACGGATAAGGTGCAATTGGTGTCCACGTCGTGCCGTCAAACTTGTAGGCATTTGGAACACCTTTGCCTTCACTAATACCGCCGAACGTATAAATGTTGCCCCCGAGTGTTACTACTGCTTCATCCATAATTGGAATTGGGAACATCGCCGCGGATGTCCAGACGCAGTTGGATGGTGGATCACCACCGGCGGACGCTTCTTTGTTCTTTGTCTCTCGTCCAAAAGCGTGCGGGATCACCTGAGTGGTGACCAAAAACATATAAAGGATAGACGCGACCCGAGGACGATGCCTGACAACAATGCTCGGCCTCTGATCAGGGATCGCTGGCGTGTCGTCCATATGCGTGATCGGGGAAAAGCATCTAACGAGAATTAGACGAACGTTCGTAATAAAAGGCGAACATTTTTTCGTCTAACATTATTCTGGGTCCAGGTTATGACTGGATGCGGTTCGATCAAGCGGGCTGCGGATATCCAGACCGGGCCGATTCAGGACGTGCGTGTAAAGCATGGTCGTGGCGACATTCTTGTGGCCGAGCAGCTCCTGCACGGTTCGAATGTCGTATCCGTCCTCGAGCAGATGCGTCGCAAAGCTGTATCTGAAAGTGTGGCAGCTGGCTGCCTTTTTTATACCCGAAGCGCGAATCGCCAGTTTTACCGCGTTCTGCAAATTCTTTTCGGAAACGTGATGACGTCGCATTTCGCCTGAGAGCGGGTCAGGCGATGGTTTTACACCCGAGAACACATATTGCCAGATCCAATCCCTTTCGGCGTTGGGATATTTCCGTTTCACCGCGAATGGCAAATAAACTTTACCGCCGCCGCCGCCGAGATCCTGCTGATGGAGTTCCTTGATCCGTTCGAGATGGGCGCGTAATGACCGCTGAATTTGCCGCGGCAAGAGCGCGACCCGTTCGCGCAATCCTTTGCCATCGCGCACTGTGATCCGGTTGTAACCGAAATCGATGTCCTTGACGCGTAATCGTACACATTCCATGAGGCGAAGCCCGCTTCCGTAGAGGAGCTCGGCCATCAAGCGGTAATCTCCCTTGAGATGCGCGAGAACCGCACGCGCTTCAGCGGGTGTAAACACCACGGGAAGCTTCGCCGGACGGCTAACCCGCTGGACGTTATCGATGAAATCGAGCTTTCGTTCGAGTACCTGCTGATACAGAAAAAGAAGCGCAGCGAACACCTGATTCTGCGTTGATGCGGCGACATGTTTTTCAACGGCGAGGTGCGTAAGGAATTAGGTGATCTCGCGTTCGCCCATGTTCTTTGGATGGCGTTTGCGATGAAAGAGAATGTAACGGCGAATCCAATCGACATAAGCCTGCTCGGTGCGGATCGAATAATGTTTTACGCGCAGGTGCCAGCGAACCCTGTCGAGCAGTTTTGGGGAGCTAGCCACTGCAGCAGTGGTTGGCGGCACGTGCGGGATTTTCTAAGAACAATTGTGCTGTGGCGACTCAAGTGACGCACCGAAAATCCGAATGAAAATTCGTGATTATGCTCGCACTGGCACACTCGCGGTGCGCTCGAGTTTGCCCCAGCTTACCCAGGCGCCTTTGATCGCGCGCAGCATCGCTTTCCAGATGCAGTAGCTAAGCATCGGGCGATAGATCAGGCGCATCGGTAAGATGCGCCAGGCGCGCAGGATTGGTTCGCGTTCCAAAATACACGCGAGCGTGGCAAGTAACACGTCCATCGAAAGGAATGTGATAACGAACGGCAGCACCGCGTTCCACGCGCCGAATGGCAGAGAGGCCAGGAGGAATAAATCCACCATCGGCGTAATGGCGATCAGAATGATCTGAAAGAACCAGATGCTGGGCAAGCTGAACCAGCCGAGAGCGCGATAGTTCCAGTTGAACACCATGTCGCGATGTTTCCACAGACATTGCAGCGTACCGTAGGCCCAGCGCGAACGTTGTCGCGCGAGCGTGGCCACCGTCTCGGGCGCTTCGGTCCACGCGATCGCGTCGGGCACATACACGATGCGCTGACGGCGTCTGTGTAACGAGAGGGTGAGATCTGTGTCTTCGGCGAGCGTTTGCAGACTCAGCCCGCCGGCTTCATCGATCGCATCCTTCCGAATGGCGCTAATCGCGCCTGGGACAACAGTGATACAGTTCCAGCGATTGTAAGCGCGCCGATCCAGATTAAACCCGCATGTATATTCCAGTGCCTGACAACGCGCGATGAACGTGCGCAAGTTTCCAACCTTCGCATGACCTGACACTGCGCCTATGCGCTCATCCGCAAATGGCTCGAGCAAACGCGGCAGCGTGTCGCGCTGACATTGCGTGTCGGCATCAATGAAAACGATGATCCCGTTGTGCGCGGCGGCGAGACCGCGTTGGAGAGCGCGCGCTTTGCCGCGATTTTCTTGTTGGAACAATCGAATGCGAGATTCCTTCTGCGCAACGCGCTCAATTTGCGCGGCAGTTCGATCAGTCGACCCATCGTCAATGACGACCACTTCTATTTCGCCCTTGTAATCTGTGGCGAAAACCGTGCGCAGAGTTTCAGAGATTAATTTCTCTTCATTGTAAGCGGCGATCACGATGCTGACCGGTTCCGCGAAGTTTGTTCTTGGTAGGCGCCGAAAACGAGCCGCGAGCCAGATGACAATCAACGTCCGAACGACCACAAGCCCGGTCGCCACGATCATAAAGGCCCAGAGAAATTCTTCGATGCTGTGGTAAATGCGGAACCCGGTGCTGCTGACAATACGTGTGAGCGACTGACCATTGCCCTGCACGAGCGGCATCACTGCATCGCGCGTCGTTCCGAGCAACGTGCTCAACGGCACGATGGTGTCGCCGCGCGTATGCAGCCAATCCAAAATGCGCGGAAGCGCTTCCACTGTTTGCGAGCGGTCGCCGCCCGCATCGTGGAGCAAAATTACGTTGCCATCGTGTCTTTGTTGTTTAATCCGCCGGAGGATGATGTCTGCGCCGGGCTTCGCCCAATCTTGCGGGTCAATATTCTCAAGGACAACGAGATAATTAAGCTCTTCCGCGATCTTCAAAGGCGCCAATTCACTAAGATCCGTCGGTCCAGTGTCAGCCGCGTAAGGCGGGCGAAACAATGTGGTCGCGCGGCCGGTAATGGTTTCGATCAACAGCTGCGTGGCGTTCAGCTCCAATCGGATATGCTCCGGCCAGCAGAGCGCCAGGTTCGGATGGTAATAAGTATGGTTCCCGATCTCGTGTCCTTCGTTGACGATGCGACGAACAAGCGCCGGGTAACGCTCTGCGTTTACTCCAACAACGAAAAACGTGGCCTTTACGTTCGCTGCTTTGAGAATGTCCAGAATTTTTGGCGTCCATCCCGGGTCGGGGCCGTCATCAAAAGTGATTGCGACCTGATGCTCGCTGCCCGCGCCCTGGTGATACAGCGTCGGAAATTGCGCAAACTTCACATAGTTCGCTGTGAGATAGCCGTCTGCATCCACAGTCAGCTTGCGCATTCCGTCAGTGCGATCCTCGTCCACAGTCACGATTTCGCCGTCGCCGACGTCCGCGATGGTGTCGGTCGATTTTATTAATTCCAGCGCCTGCCGCGTTTGATCATCGAATTTGAAATCGCGCGGCACGTTTAACGCGTCCCAAATTGCGGAGTCTTCACTGCCGAGCCGATACAGCGCAAACCCGCCCGCTTTCTCATCGCGCACCGCGCGCAATTCGTTGAGAAATGTGACGGCATCGAGGAACCAGACACCGTGCTCCGTGCCCTCATCCTGGAAATAAAAAAACGGACTGTAACTCGGTCCCTGAACTTGAACGATCCCGATTTCCGCGTCCTTGGCGCGGCTCATCGCTTCGGAAAAACTGATCAGCTCGCCCTTTTTGCCGCCGATGGGCCAGTCATATCCGTAGTTGCCAATCGCAATGATCCATTGCCTTGTGTCCGATCCATCCAGCAGGACATGCAACCAACCTTCAAACCACGAGCGGGACGCCAGCGGTCCCGGTGGGTCCGTCTCCGACGTTTCATCGAACAACATCGCTACGAAACGATCGATGTTGTCACTGAGCGTATCGATGTCGATGTAATCCAGCTCCTGTCCCGGCTGAACGCACAACCACAGCTCTTTGTTATCGTCGTGCAACGCGTCCGCAAACTTGTCGATGAATGCGGTTAAGTCCTTCTTGTAAGCAGGATCAATTTGTTGCCAATCCACAACGACGCCGGCAGCCTTGGCGTTGCGCAACACGGCAAGCACATCCTGGATAAAGCGGTCCTGCAGTGTCGCCGATCCATGGGCGAGATTCTCAATCGCTTCGGGCTGCCAGGTGTCGCCGACCAGATTCGTCAAGAGCGGCATGAGCGCGATGCCTTTGGTTGCCGCCAGCTTTGACACACGACTATCGGAGTCGATTTGCAAATTGCCCATGCCATCAACGACTGTCATCCATTCCGGGCACACATGCGTAATCTGTGCCACGTGCTGCTGGAGCGAAGCGTAGCTGTCCGGATCGCCATTTACATAGAATGCGAGTCGCACTTCGTTATCAGGCGCTTTCTTTCGCGGGCGCGGCGAAGGAGTTGGCGCTGTGCCGGCGAGTTTTTTTGCCGCGTGGCGAGTCGCGCTAAATTTCTGCCATAGCGACAAGCCCGGAGAAACGTGGCCCGCAGGATTCTCCCGCTGCAACGCTCGCAATTGGCCTTTCAACTGGCGCAGCGAAAAGGGCACGTTCATCTTTGGTATGACAAAAAGCGTCTGAACGAAAAGCACCAGCGCCACGAAGAACAGCACACCGCCGATTAGCAGAATGAGGCGTAGCCGCGGCCAGCGTTTACCGCTGGGATCGGAGAAAACGAACGGCGTAACCTGTTCTGGAGGTAGCTCGGGCATGTGAGGCGTATAATCGCTTAGGTCCGTGAATAAGAAAATCCGATTCTATCATTTCAACCTTGGACCTCCGCTGTTAGACGTTGAGAGGTAAATGCACGTTCAACCAGATTCGCTGCCGACCGGGCATGACGGCATCGTCCGACGTTTAACCAAAGGCCCCACAGTCCATTCCAGCGCGTGGATTGTTCCTGGCGCGACCGTGCTCGGCGACGTAATTCTCGAAGAAGAATCGAGCGTCTGGTACGGCGCGGTTTTGCGCGGTGATATCAACCGCATCATCATCGGGCCGCGCTCGAACGTTCAGGACAATGCTGTCGTGCACGTGGACACCGGTTACCCAACAAGCGTGGGCGAACTGGTCACGATCGGCCATACCGCCATTGTTCACGCATGCAAGATCGATAATGAAGTGCTCGTTGGCATGGGATCCATCATCCTCGATGACGTCGAAGTCGGCGCCCGTTCTATCATTGGCGCAAACGCGCTTGTAACGATGGGAATGAAAATCCCGCCAGGCTCACTGGTGCTCGGCTCGCCCGCAAAAATTCGCAGACAATTGACGCTGGAAGAGCAAACCGACATCGCCCGATGGGCATGGAGCTACGTCGAAACAGCAAAGCAATATCGCGAATTTTATTGAACAAGTTGTTCTACAAAATCTGGAACAATAATCAGTCCATGAAAACTATTCTTGGCTCCGTAGTAGTTATTCTCTTCGCCGTTTTCTTCGATCACACACGGTTAGCCGCCGAAGACACGCAATCCGCAGACATGCGTCTTTATCCCGCTGAGACCATTGAATGGAAAGCGGGACCAGCCGCCTTGCCTCCCGGCGCAAAGATGGCTGTGCTCGAAGGCAATCCAGCCAAAGAAGGTCCGTTCGTAGTGCGTTTCCAGTTCCCTGACGGCTATCATGTCGCACCGCATACCCATCCAAAAACTGAGCGCGTCACGGTGATTTCGGGTATTCTTTATCTCGCGGCCGGAGGAGCGCTTGATCGCAATAGCGCAAAAAAACTTACGGCAGGATCCTTCGGTTACTGGCCCGCTGGAATGAAACACGCCGCGTGGTCTGAAGGCGATACGGTAATTCAACTTCACGGCGTCGGTCCGTGGCAGATTAATTATGTGAATCCCGCGGACGATCCGAGGAACGCAAAGAAATAACCCTAAAAATTCTTCTGATATTGTAGGGCGTCTGTGTCAGACGCCGATCGTAAGGCCCGGCGTTTCACAGAAACGCCCTACAACTCCTCTGCCAACTCGTGCGCGTTGGCGCGCAGACATCGAAATCAATCGCCCGAATCTGCTTACAGCCCAACGCCAAACGTCTCTGCCAGTTCGCGCGCGTTCTCGCGTAAAAGTTCGGCTGCGCGCTTCATGTTTTCTTGCTGGCTCATTCCCGGGCGCGCATTTTGGTAAATACCCTCAAAAATTTCGCGAAGTTCTCGATCTTCAGACGCACAGCCAACAATTGCGAACACTGGCTTTCCAAGCTTCCGCGCCAGTCGCGCCACGCCGGCTGGGGTTTTCCCCTCGAGCGTCTGCCGATCCAGACTCCCCTCGCCTGTAATCACCAGGTCCGCATCTTTCATCTTCGGTTCAAGCCCGACTGCTTCTGCGACAACTTCGAATCCCGGCCGGATTGTCGCGCCGCAAAAACTGAGCAGACCAAAGCCGAGGCCGCCTGCGGCGCCCGCACCCGCTTCGTTCCGATAGTCGAACCCAAATTCTGTAGCCACGACGTCCGCGAGCCTCGTCAGCGCGCGTTCTAAATTGTCGAGGTCGCTTTTGCTCGCGCCTTTCTGCGGACCAAACACTCGTGTCGCGCCATTTTCGCCCAGCAACGGATTCTTCACGTCGACCGCTGCAATAATCTCCGGCAGTACATGCTGTAGAGGCGGCTGTGTCAGCCGCGTGTCATTCGGTTGGGCGCTTGACACAAGCGCCCCTACAAGTCTTTCCGGTAAAATGATCTCGGTAAGATGCTCCAGTTCGGTCACGGCTCCGGTCAATTCTTTTTCATTCGAAAGGAACCGAAATCCTAACGCGCGTGCCATGCCGAAACCGCCATCGTTTGTCGCGCTGCCACCCAGACCGACAATGATTTCGTTCGCACCGCGTTTCGTCGCGTCCAAAATCATTTCGCCGACACCAAACGTAGTCGCACGAATTGGATCGCGCTCACTTTCGGAAAGTCGCCGCATGCCAGCGGCTTCGCTCATCTCAATTACCGCAAGTTTTTCCTGGTCGATCCATCCGTAACGCGCGTCGATCTCGCGACCGAGCGGATCGTGCGCCTTGCATTCGAGCCAGGCACAGCCGCGCGCATCACACACTGCTTCCGCAGTCCCCTCCCCGCCGTCAGCCATTGGCACGATTTCAATCTCCGCGTCCGGCAGCACATCGGTCAGCCCTTTCGCGATGTTTTGCGCCACCTGCTGCGCATTCAGTGTGCCTTTGAATTTATCGGCAGCGATAAGGATTCGCACACCACTATTGTAGGGCGTCTGTGTCAGACGCCAACAAGAGGCGTTTCACAGAAACGCCCTACACTGTCATCTTGAGCTACGCTTTCAGTTTTCCTTCCAGAATTTCTCCGACGAGTTGCGGATTCGCCTTTCCTTTGGACAGCTTGATCACCTGTCCTTTAAGAAAATTTAGCGACGCGACGTTCCCTGCTCGAAAATCCACTACCGGTTTCGGGTTTGCCGCGATCACTTCATCACACAATTTGTCAATCGCGCTTACGTCGCTCAGTTGCTCGACGCCTTTTTCTTTCACAATTGCAATCGCGGTTTTTCCGGTCGCAAACATTTCCGCAAAAACTTCCTTGCCCTGCTTCCCGCTGATTTTTCCGCTGTCGATCAAGTTCACGAATTCATCTAGCGCCTCCGGCGGAATTGGGCACTCGTTCATCCCTTTGCCAGCGGCGCTGAGCGCGTTCTGCAAATCGTTCAAGATCCAGTTAGCTACGTTCTTCGCCTTTTTTGCCCCTTTGGCAGCCGCGTCGAAATATCTCGCTAACTCGAGATCGTTCGCCAGCACGGCGGCATCGTAGTGGCTCACCTGGTATTGCTCGACGAACCGTGCGCGCTTCGCTGTTGGCAACTCCGGCACGCGCTCCCGCACTTCAGCCACCAGCGCATCCGTTTTCACCGAGACGAGATCCGGATCAGGAAAATAGCGGTAATCGTGCGCGAATTCCTTGGTCCGCATGAAAAACGTTTCAGCCGCGACATCGTCCCAACCGCGCGTCTCCTGCTCCATCCGTTCACCGCGCTCCAGGATGCTGGTCTGACGGCGAATCTCGTAAGCGAGAGCGCGCCGGACACCGCTGATCGAGTTCAAATTCTTGAGTTCGATTTTTGCTCCGAGTTCGGTTTGATGTTCAGGGCGTACGGAAACATTGCAATCGCAGCGGAGTTGTCCCCTCTCCATATCAGCATCGCTCACCGCGCCGTAAATCAGGATCTGTTTCAACGCACTTAAGAACGCGAATGCTTCCTCGGGCGAATTGATTTCCGGCTGGGTCACGATCTCCATTAACGGCGTGCCGGCGCGATTGAAATCAATACCGGTGCTGTTCTCGAAATGGAAACTCTTTGCTACGTCTTCCTCGAGATGGATCCGTACCAGGTGCACTTCCTTGTCATCCGCGACGATATTTTTCTGCGCGTCCTTGGGATAAGCGAGATCGTGCAATGGCACACTGCCGTTTGTGCACAGCGGCATGTCGTACTGCGAAATCTGATAATTCTTCGGCATGTCCGGGTAGAAATAATTCTTGCGATCGAACTTGCTGACCGGCGCGATGTCGCATCCAAGCATCAGTCCCGTCAACACGGTCATGCGCAACGCTTCCTGATTCATCACCGGCAACGCGCCGGGCAGCCCGAGGCAAACCGGACAAGTGTGCGTGTTCGGCTCGGCGCCAAATTCAACCGGCGAAGCGCAAAACATCTTGGAGCGCGTCTTGAGCTGCACGTGCACTTCCAACCCGATCGTCGCGATGTAGTTCATGCTTGCGCAATATTTGGTTGAAGCGTTGAAGCGTTGAAGCGTTAAAATGTTAAAGCGGCTGTCATTCTGAGCGAAGCGAAGAATCTCGGATTATTTCTGTCGACTTCAGTAGCAGAGAAACATAGCGAGAGCTGTTTCGCTTCGCTCAACATGACAAGCAAAGCTGAATTGCGCCGGACGTTTCCAAGCTGATCAATCGGCAATCGGCAATCGGCAATCGGCAATTGAAACCGCCCGTTGCCGCAACGCGTGATCGCAAAGAACGAGCGCGGCCATGGCTTCGACAATCGGCACGGCTCGTGGAAGAACACACGGATCATGCCGTCCGCGGGCGGCCAGCGCAGTCTCCTCGTCTGAAGTGGTGACTGTTTTTTGCTTGAGCGCGATGGTTGCAGGCGGCTTAAACGTAACGCGAAAGTAAATGTCTTCACCGTTGCTAATGCCACCTTGCACGCCCCCGGAGTTGTTCGTGGTTGTCCGAATTCTTCCGGCGCGGATTTCAAATGCATCGTTGTGCTGCGAGCCCCGCATCCGCGTCGCTGCAAATCCAGAGCCGATCTCGAAACCTTTTGCTGCTGGTATGCTCAGCATCGCTTTCGCCAGGTCTGCTTCGAGCTTGTCGAACACGGGCTCGCCAAGTCCTGGCGGGATGCCGCGCGCCACACACTCGATTACGCCGCCGACGGAATCGCCTGCATCCCGAGTCTGCTCGACTAGCGAGATCATCTTTTTCGCAGCGGCAGCATCCGGACAGCGGACAACATTTTTCTCAATGTCGTTCATCGTCACGGTGGAACGGTCAATCTTCGCAGTCACTTCATGGATTTGAGTCACGTAAGCGACGAGTTCGAAGTGCGCGTACAACGCGGACAATGTTTTCTTTGCAATCGCACCCGCCGCGACGCGACCAATCGTTTCGCGGGCAGACGCGCGACCGCCGCCCTGCCAGTTTCGAATTCCGTATTTTGCCTCGTAAGTGTAATCGGCATGTGACGGTCGAAATTTGCGCGCGATTTCGCTGTAATCTTCCGGTCGCGCGTCTTTGTTCCGAACAAGAATTGCGATCGGCGTCCCGAGCGTTCTCCCCTCAAAAACGCCGGATAGAATCTCGCATCGGTCGTCCTCTTTGCGCTGAGTCGTCAGTTTGCTTTGACCCGGGCGACGACGATCCAGATCTCGTTGAATTTCCGCTTCGGAAATTTCGATGCGTGGCGGGCAACCATCGATCACCACGCCGATGCCACCGCCATGAGACTCGCCAAATGTGGTGACGCGGAACAATTGGCCAAATGTGTTGGACATGAGCGGGTAATAGTAGCACAGCCGTCTCGGCTGTGAGGCAGGCGGGCGTCTCGCCTGCCGTAACTCGGACTCAGCAGGCGAGGACGCCTACTGGCCCCACAGGCAAGATGCGTGTGCTACTAGATTGCTTCCAGCGCGCTCTTCAGGTCATCGATCAAATCGCGAACATCCTCGACGCCGACAGACAACCGGACGAGCGAATCGGTGATGCCGAGTTTTTCCCGTTGTTCTTTCGGCACGGAGGCATGCGTCATGAGCGCGGGATGATTGATCAGGCTTTCCACGCCGCCAAGGCTTTCCGCCAAAGCAAACAAATGTGTGTTCTCAAGAAAACGCCGCGTTCCGGCAAGATCAGTTTTCAAAACAATCGTGACCATTCCGCCGAACCCACGCATCTGTTGCCGGGCCAAGTCGTGTTGTGGATGCGATTTTAATCCAGGATAATGCACCGATTTGACCTCGCGCTGCTCTTCGAGCCACCGCGCAATCTCCAGCGCATTCGAGCAATGCCGCTCCAAGCGGAGCGCCAGCGTTTTCAAGCTGCGTAGAACAAGAAAACTATCGAACGCGCCGGCGATCGCGCCGACCGAATTTTGCAAGAACGCAATTTGATCAGCGAGTTCCTTGTTTTTCCCAACAACGGCAACCCCGCCCACCAGATCGGAATGCCCGTTCAGATATTTCGTTGCAGAATGCACAACGATATCGAACCCCGATTCAATCGGTCGTTGGATCCATGGAGTGGCGAACGTATTATCGCTAACCGAAATCAATTTCCGTTTGCGCGCGATCTTTGCGATCGCGTCAAGATCGATCAGTTTGAGTAGCGGATTACTCGGCGTCTCAATCCAAACCATTCGCGTGTTTGGTTTGATTGCGCGCTCGAGATCTTTCGCATCGGTCAAATCGACGTAGGTAAAATCAAGATTCGCGGAGCGACGGCGCACCCGGTCGAATAACCGGAAGGTGCCGCCGTACAAGTCGTCGCTCGCGACAATGTGCGAGCCGCTGTCGAGCACTTCCAGCACTGTCGCCATCGCAGACAGACCGGATGCGAATGCGAACCCGCGCGATCCGCTTTCCAAATCGGCGATGCACTGTTCGTATGCCAGCCGGGTGGGATTAATTGAGCGCGCGTAATCGTAGCCTTTGTGTGTCCCGGGGCTTTCCTGCACATACGTTGACGTGGCATAAATCGGTGTCATCACCGCGCCGGTCGTGGGGTCCGGCTTCTGGCCGGCGTGAATGGCGCGCGTCGCGAAGCCTTGTTCTTTTTTCATTGTCGATATGTGAGTGTGCTAGACAAACTCGCGTTCCGGCGGCGCGGACGATTTCGGCATGTGAAGCCGGAGATAGGAAAGCAAATCGGTGCGCGTAACCAGCCCAAGAAATTTGTTATCGTTCATCACGATAGCGACGCGGCCGCGATCGAATACGCCCAACAAGTCTGCAATTTTGGTATCCGGCGGCAACGTCTCTAACTGGTCCGTCATCGCCTTGCTCACGGGGTCGTTAAAATGCGACGGCTCGCGGTGCACTGTTACCAGGAGATCGGATTCATCGATGATCCCGATGGCGCGGCCGCTTTTGTCGACCACCGGAAGCTGTGACACGTCAGAGTCGCGCATTCGTTTGAACGCTGTGAGCAATGAATCATCCGGCCCTATCGTGATCACTTCGCCCGCTTCGTATCGATGCGAGATCAAATCGCTCAGATCGCCGTGCGGCGGGCGATGAATGAATCCCTGCTCGGCCATCCAAAAATTGTTATACATTTTGGAGAGATACTTGTTGCCAGTATCAGGAACGAGTGTGACGACGCGTTTTGGTTTTGTTTGCTCCCGGCAATAACGCAGCGCGCCTGCGAGAAGTGTGCCAGTGGACGACCCGCCAAAGATTCCTTCCTTGCGCAAAAGCTCGCGTGCTGCGGCAAAACTTTCCTCGTCATCGATCTCAAATGCTTCCGTGACTAACGACATATCCGCGATGTCCGGGATGAAATCTTCACCGATGCCTTCCACTGCCCAGCTCCCTGATTCAACGAGCTGACCGGTCTTGACGTACTCGTACAAAATCGAGCCGGTCGGGTCGGCCAGAACCATTTCGATGCCGCGCCGCGGTTTCACGCGATTAAAAAATCTGCCGAGCCCTGTCAGCGTTCCACCGGAGCCGACTCCCACGACGACGGCATCCACGTCATGCCGCATTTGCTCCCAAATCTCTGGACCGGTCGTGCGCTCGTGCGCGAGAGGGTTCGCCGGATTACCAAATTGGTTCACGTAAAAGCTTCCCGGAATTTGTTCGGCCAGCCGCGCCGCGACATCCTGGTAATACTCTGGATGGCCGCGCGTCACATCAGACCGTGTGATCCGCACTTCGGCGCCGAGCGCTCTCACGTGCGATATCTTTTCTTGCGACATCTTGTCGGGAATTACCAGTAAGACGCGATAGCCCTTCGCGCCCGCGACCAGCGCCAGCCCCAAGCCGGTGTTGCCTGCTGTGGCCTCAATGACTGTGCCGCCGGGCTCGAGTTTCCCGTCGGCCTCAGCTGCTTCGATCATCGACAGCGCGATCCGGTCTTTGATCGAACCACCCGGATTTTGATTTTCGAGTTTGAGAAAAAGTTGACACGGCCCGGTGTCAAACTGCGTTGCTTCCACTAACGGCGTATCGCCGATGAGCGAAAGAATCTCGGGCGGTTTGTTGTGCGCGATCGCGGGCGCTGGGGAACTCTGACTCATAAAGTTACTGGATCGATGGCTCGCCTTTGTGTGACCATTCCGACTGGCTGTCTGTCAGAAACTGTTGGAGCACAGGAAAACGAACCTCTCCGTAATTCAATGCGTAACGGAGATCGCCGCCTTTGTAAATCCAAGTCGTTGGAATCCAACTCAGCGGCAAACCGGCAAACTGCTTGATCTTGTTTTCGCCGCGACGCGGACCGGGATCAGCGAGAATTGTCACGTTCGGCTGGTCGGCGATTCCGAATTTGTTTAAGAGCGCGCGCCCGTCCTGTCCATCATTCCAGACCGAGACGAAATAAAATTTCACCTGTGGATTTTCACTGATCATTTTGGTCCACCCGCCGGTTTTGAGCTCAGCCTGGCAGTTGGAGCACCACGGCGCCCAGAGATGAACGACGGTGGTTTGTGGCGATTTGATTGTATCCGCGAGTTTTTGCTCGGCCGCGGATTGTGCGTACACCGCGCTAGCAAGAAACATGGGTAAGATCAACAATCGCAGCGTCGGCATTCTACGTCAGAATACTGGAGAAACGCGGCGCACTCAAGCCTTCTGGGGAGCGCACGCGCCTCGTGTGCTGGCGATTGCGCCCTCGCGAAAAATTTCCATGGAGCCGGCGCGCCCTCGCGACGTTTTTCTGCGGCCCGGGGGCGGGCTGGCTCCATTTCAAACTGACTGACTGCCCCTCCTGCATGTTAGTTGACCAGATGCACAAAAACGCCTAGTATTGCGTCCCCATTCCGCTTCCGGCAGCAGTCGGATGCGCGGACATCGGTGTTCGATTTAGAGCGCCGCTGTACTGAAGAGGAGGCCTACTTACTTTATGATTCAAATGCAGGACGTGATGTCGAAGCCGATGCCGGACTTCCGAGAAGGAAGCATTATCAAAGGGCAGATTTTGGAAGTTCGTCCACGCGAAGTGCTCGTCGACGTCGGATATAAATCCGAAGGTGTCATTCCGTTGAGCGAATTTGAAGATCCCGAGTCGCTGCAAGTTGGCGACGAGGTGGACGTTCTCCTGGAGCGGCTGGAGAACGAAGAAGGCATGGTAGTGCTCTCGAAGGAGAAAGCAGCTTACCGCCAAAATTGGAACAAGATCGTTCACGTTTTCCAGGGTGACGGCCTGATAAAAGGCAAGGTCAGATCAGTGGTCAAAGGCGGACTGATGGTGAACATCGGTGTGGAAGCATTTTTGCCTGCATCACAGATCGATGTCGTTCCGCCAAAGGATTTGCAGCAGTTCGTCGGCAACACCTATGACTTCAAAATCGTTAAGCTCAATGACGACCGAAAGAACGTCGTGCTTAGCCGGCGCGAGGTGATCGAACAGGAGCGCAGCGAAAAGCGCCAAAAATTCATGGAAAACGTGAACCTCGGCGATCGCGTGGTCGGCACCGTGAAAAACATCACGGACTTCGGGGCGTTTATTGATCTCGACGGCATGGATGGTTTGCTGCACGTGACCGACATCACGTGGGGTCGACTGGGACATCCCGGCGAGCTGTTGAAAGTCGGGCAGCAGTTGGAAGTCGTTGTGCTTGACATCAACAAGGAAAAGGAGCGCGTTTCGCTCGGGCTGAAGCAAACGCAAAAGAACCCATGGGATCAGATCGAAGAGCGTTTCCCCGCCGGACAGCGCGTTAAAGGCAAGATCACGAATCTTGTCCCCTACGGCGCTTTTGTTGAGATCGAGGAAGGCGTAGAAGGTCTGATTCACGTGTCAGAACTTTCGTGGACGAAACGCATCATGCGTCCTTCCGATATCCTCAGTGTTGACCAGGAAGTCGAAGCCGTTGTTCTGGGCGTGAACAAAGAGGAACAAAAAATTTCACTCGGGCTGCGCCAGCTCGAGGCAAATCCGTGGGATGAGATCGAGAAGAAGTTCACCATCGGCAGACAGGTCAAAGGGACGATTCGGAACATGACCGCTTACGGCGCGTTCGTGGAACTGGAGGAAGGCATCGACGGCATGATCCACGTCTCAGATTTAAGCTGGACCCGCAAAATCAATCACCCCAGCGAGATGTTTAAGAAAGGCGATGAAGTGGAAGCGGTCGTGATCGACATCGACAAAGTCAATCAACGCATCAGTCTCGGGATTAAACAGCTCGCCGAAGATCCGTGGAAAGTGATCGATGAGAAATATAAGATCGGTGACTTGGTCAACGGTAAAGTCACCAAGCTCGCCAGCTTTGGCGCCTTTGTGCAATTGCAGGACGACATTGATGGGCTCGTTCACATCTCACAGTTGAGCGAGGATCATGTCGCCAAGGTTAAGGACGTCCTTAAGGTTGGCCAGGAAGTCGAAGCGCGCGTGATTAAGGTGGACAAAATCGAGCGCCGCATCGGGCTATCGATCAAAGCGGCGAATTATTCTGAAGACCAACTGCGCAAGGAAGTCGAGTCCTTTGATACGCTTCGTCCCGGCGAAGATATGGTTGGGTTGGAAAAAGCTTTCGCCGCCGCCGAACAGGAAGAATATCGCCCCGGGGAATCCAAGCGTGCCACTAAGGAGTCGAGCGACTCGAACGGCGAATCGAAGACGGAACCGGGCAAGAAATAGTTCTGGCTTTTTCGTAGCTGTTCAGCGGTAGTCGGGCAACAAATGCGTGCCCCGTACGGCGCTAAAGTTTGGGCCGGCCCAATCGTCTATTTGATCGCGCTGCTTGGCACTTGGCTGTTAGCGAACGAGAGCGCCCGGCCTTGGGCTGTTTTGCTAGTCGTTGCTGCCGCAATGCTGGCGGTCGTGCTGTCGGGTCGACAAAATTGGATACCTGCGTTTCCATCCGATGCTATCGCTCAGACGCGCGTAAACCGCAGTCGCTTGTTCTACTTATTCGGAGTTACCATCGCGGTGCTGCTTGTGCTCGCGGCGGGCCTTCGCTATGCCGCAGCGCCCAATGAGACATTCGGGCTCGCAGGTATTTTATGGGTCGCGGGCATAGCGTTGCTGCTTTGCTCTGCGTTTTTCGGCTCACATTTCTTATGGGGTGTTTCCGGTGCACCACGCCTTCCGCGTTGGCCAACTTGGGAAATCGCGCTCCTCGCCATTCTGTTCCTCCTGGCGTTGCTCAGTCGAGTTTGGAACCTGACGAATTTCCCGGACAACATCTATCCGGACGAAATCATGACCGGCACCGTGGCCACCCAGAGTTATATAAGTCCAACAACTCCGTCGCCGTCGGTCTTTAGCACGTTGTGGAGCGGAATTGATTTGCCCGCTCTTTGGTTCTGGTTCGTGGCCGTGTTTCTGAAGCTGGGCGGGACCTCGCTTGCAATGTTACGGATGCCTGCCGCTTTGTTCGGGGCGGCTACGGTTATCTCGCTTTACGCATTGTTACGGGGAACATGGGGCAGATACGCGGCGATAGCTGGAAGCACGATCATAGCTTTTAGCGTTTCGAATGTTCATTACAGCCGCCTGGCGCTTAACAACATCGTGACGCAGTTCTTCTGGGCCACTTGTTTCTTTCTCTTGCTGCGCGCGTTGCGGTCGCGTCGCCCATCTGATTGGGCTCTGGCAGGTCTGTCCGCCGGGTTAAGCGAGTACTTTTATTATGGAACACGGCTTTTGCCCTTCATTCTGGCAATGTTTATGGTGTTCCTCCTTACTGTTCATTGGAAACACGCACGCCAGTACGCGAGCGGTTTCCTCCTGTTGGCGGGAAGTTATTTCGTGGGGTTTGGTCCGCTGTTGTTTCACTTCATTCGGAACCCAAACCTCTACCTGGGCCGAGGAGCAAGCCTCCTGATTTGGTCACCGCACATTCCGACCGGTTTTGTCGATTTCCAAAGAGACTGGAAAACGATTTGGCCGGTGTTGTCCGAGAACTTGCTTGGAATCGGCACTCACACTTCACAAGACATTATATTCTATGGGCCCCTATTGCTACCTGCCGAAAGCGCGCTCCTGGTCCTGGGCTTTGGTCTGCTTGTGTGGCACTGGCGTCATCCGGCAGCGTTTCTCATACTCGCTTCCGGGTTGGGCGTCTTGCTCGTGGGCGGAACGCTCGTGGCCTATCCGAACAGCGTGCCACCTCTGATCAATCATTGGACTCCCGCCTTCCCAGCCTTCTATGTTGCGCTTGCAGTGCCCGTTGGCGCATGGATAACGACGGGGCAATCGGAGTTGGAACCCCGGTTGCGCTGGATCTTGCCGGTTACGGTTGCAATTGCGTTGGCAGTGCTTGGCTGGTGCAATCTAAATTTTTATTTTCAACGCTATTACGCCGACCCTGAGAGCCTGAAGAGCAATGCGTACAGGTCGGCCCAACGGAATTACGAGGTGCAAACTGCTCAGAGCCGATACTCAGCATCGCTCGGCCCCAACTATAAAGTTTTTACGGTAGGCCAAAGTTCGTGGCCGTATGATCCTGTAACTACGCGATACCTCGTGAGAGAACAGAAATGGACGCTGCTGTCCAATCCTGCTACGGACCTGGCGTCCATAGCTCGGGACAACGAAGGAGTGGCATTTCTCTTTTTCCCAGGAAACGAGCAATATCAACAGACGACATATGAGCTTTTCCCCGGCGGCAAGCACGGCGAAGTAACAAGCCGGCGCGGCAAGCACTTATTCTACACATACGCGCTCACGCCACCTCACGCGTAGGCGACCCAGAAATAACGTTTCGCTTTGGCTCGACCTGACAATCGCACGCAATTATAACTGGACTTGATGCGATTTATTTTTCCGCGGCTCGCGCGTCTGCTATTGGTACCCGCTTTAGCAGTTCTGCTTTTTGTTATGGCCGGCTGCGGGAATTCCAGCATCGTCGGCAAATGGCGGATGTCGGGAGCTGAAAATCAAGCAGTTTGGGAATTTTCGGGTAACGGCTCCGTGCTCGTCGGAGAAATTCGCGGCAGATATAAGTTTGGTGATCACGAGCGACTCAAAATCGAGACGCCGTTCGCGACGACAGTTTACCTGGTCACGCTTTCGAACGATCAGCTCGTGCTCCAGGAGTTGGGCGGTTCCAAGCTCGAGTTCACAAGGGTACGAGAGACTGCGCGCTGACTGTAACACAGGCATCCTGCCTGTGGGGCAACCGGGCGTCTCGCCTGGTTTAAGTGTTTTCCTCAGCAGGCGGGACGCCTGTCGGCCCCCACAACCAAATTGGCCGTGCTACTTCAAAATTCGGCGCTGCCAGGAGTGCGCGCGAAGGGAATCACATCGCGAATGTTTGAAATGCCTGTGATGAACATCAGCATGCGTTCAAAGCCCAAGCCGAAGCCGGAGTGTGGCACAGTTCCATAGCGACGCAGATCAAGGTACCATTTGTAATCGGCGGGATCCATGTTGTGACGCCGCATGTTGTCCTCCAGTATTTCCAGTCGTTCTTCACGCTGGCTACCGCCGACGATCTCGCCGATGCCTGGCACCAGCAAATCTATGGCCGCCACGGTTCTGCCGTCATCGTTGGAACGCATGTAAAACGGTTTGATTTCCTTTGGGAAATTGAAAACCGTGACCGGACATTTGAAATGTTTCTCCGTGAGCCAGCGCTCATGCTCCGATTGCAGGTTTGAGCTGTAATCGATCGGGAACTCGAATTTTTCGCCGCTCTTTTTCAAAAGCTCGACCGCCTCAGTGTAGGTGATCCGCTGAAACGGCCTTTCAATGACGAAATCGAGTCGGGCGAGCAACTCCTTATCCACGAATTTCGCGAACAATTCCAATTCTTCGGAGCACTGCTTTCTCGCGTCGGCGATCAAATACTTCACCAACTCTTCGGCGAGATCCATGTTGCCGGTCAGGTCGCAAAACGCCATCTCCGGCTCGATCATCCAGAACTCACTTGCGTGCCGTGACGTGTTTGAATTCTCGGCGCGAAATGTCGGCCCGAAGGTGTAAACCTTGGTAAGCGCGCAGGCGAACGCCTCCGCTTCCAGCTGTCCACTGACGGTGAGATAAGTTTGGCGCGCGAAAAAATCCTGCGCGTAATCGATCTCGCCGTTTTTTTGCGGCGGATTTTTGATGTCGATGGTTGAAACCCGGAACAACTCGCCGGCGCCTTCGCAATCGCTTCCAGTGATGATGGGTGTGTGAACGTAAACGAAACCGCGATCTTGAAAAAACTGGTGAACGGCGAACGCGAGCCGGCTACGCACACGGAACACGCAACCGAAAAGATTCGACCGTGGACGCAGGTGCGCGATCTCGCGCAAAAATTCCGGCGTGTGCCCCTTTTTCTGGAGCGGATAACTTTCGTCGGCGCCACCGACAATTTCGATATCTCGCGCAACGAGCTCCCATTTTTGTCCTTTGCCCTGCGACGGCACCAGCGCGCCCTCCGCAACAATCGAAGCACCACTGTTGAGCCGTTGGATGTCTGCGTAGTTCGGCAGCGCATCATTCTTCGCGATGATCTGAAGATTGCGCAGAGATGAGCCGTCGTTCAGCTCGACAAACGAAAAATCTTTCGAATCACGGCGCGTGCGCACCCAACCCTGCACGCGAATTGAATCGATCGGCACCGCGCTCTGCAATGCATTCTTAATGGGAGTTGGAGAAAGTTGCCTCATTTACATCGAGAGGTTCCTCGACTTCGCTCGGAATGACAAGTGAGCAGGCGTCGCCGAAGCGTGTGCGCGCTACAAAACCGAGGGCTACTCTAGCGCGTAGACAAATCCGTCCGCGCTGCCGAAGTAAACAACCCCATTCACGACGATCGGCGAAGAATAAATTCCTCCGGTGCGAATTTGTTGATCGTCGGGAATCTGCGCAGTGCCCTCCCACCGGCCGCTGATTACGTCTTCTGCTCGACACGGCAACGCCGCAGCAACGATCAGGATCATTATCAACCGCACGCGCGCGCTCGCCGCTGTCATCAGCTGAGCGGCAGCCAACTGCCCGGTTGCACTGGCGCCTTCACGCCATTGAAACTCAGGTAGGTGTATTCCTGCAGGAAACGCTCATAGTCATCGAGCAGTCGCATTGCATCGTTCGGCTTGAGGCGATCGGTTTTAATCGCCTCATCTACTTGCGCTTTGAGCCGGCGCATCAGCTCGAGTTTATCCCACTGAGTCATTGCGAGCACTTCGCCGATTGTGCTGCCCTCGATAACTTCCTCGATGTACCAGCCCGATTCTTCATCTGGATCGAGGAAAACGTGTGCCTCCGTGACGCGGCCAAACAAATTGTGCAGATCACCCATGATATCCTGGTAAGCGCCCACCATGAACAGGCCGAGGTAATAAATTTCTCCGGGATGAATCCGATGCAGCGGCAGCGTTTCTTTCACGTCCTGCAAATCGACAAACTTGCAGACTCTTCCGTCTGAATCGCAGGTGATATCCACGATGGTGCCGTTGCGATCAGGCGGCGTCGTGAGCCGATGGATCGGCATGATCGGGAACAGTTGACCAAGCGCCCAATGATCGAGCAGCGACTGGAACACGGAGAAATTGCAGATGTACTGGTCGCCGAGCGTCGTTTCCAGCTGCTTCACTTCGTCCGGCACATAACGCAAGCCGCGATGCATGTTAACGATTTGATGGGCGGCCTGCCAGTAAACCGTGTCGATCTTCGCTTTCGATTCGAGATCGAGCAGACCGAGATCGAATGTTTGCTGCGACTCCTCTTTGATTTGCTGGATGTCGTGCAGACTCTCAAGGCGATTTCCGCGCTTCAACCGCTGTTTCACGTCAAGGATATCCGCTACCAGTTTGTGATCCTTTTCGCCGGCTTCGACCTTGAGCTTTGGTGCTGTCTTTTCGATCGAACTAAACGCTTCGACCACGAGCACAGAATGATGCGCGACAGTAGCGCGCCCGCTCTCGCTCACAATCACCGGATGCGCGACGCCTTCGGAGACGCAAACGTCCATGATGTTCCAGACGACGTCGTTCGCGTATTCCTGGAGTGAATAATTGGTCGAACTATCGAAGTCGCTGCGCGATCCATCGTAATCGACACCGAGTCCGCCGCCGACGTCGAGATAACCAAGTTCGTGTCCAAGTTTCGACAGCTTTGCATAATATCGCGCGCCTTCGCGCACTGCGCGCTTGATGGTCGAAATGTCCGGTACCTGCGATCCGACGTGGAAATGGACAAGTTTCAGGCAATGCCCCAGCCCGGCATCCTTTAGCATCTGACTCGCAGCGACCAGATTCGTCGTGTCGAGGCCAAACTTGGCGTTCTCGCCGCCGCTCGGCGACCATTTACCGGAGCCTTTGCTGTGTAAGCGAGCACGAATTCCAATCCAAGGCTCGACGCCGACCTCCTTCGACGCACGGATGATTTGCTCAACTTCTTCCAGCTTTTCTGCGACGATTACGACTGGTTTGCCTAGTTTGCGACCGAGTAACGCGAGGCGAATGAAGGCAGGATCTTTGTAGCCGTTGCAGATGATCAAAGTCTCGGGACCTTTCTGCATCGCAAGCGCGGCGACGAGCTCTGGCTTGCTGCCGGCCTCAAGTCCAAAATTAAATTGTTCGCCTGCATCGACGATCTCTTCGACGACTTCACGCAACTGGTTGACCTTGATTGGAAAAACGCCGCGATAGTGATTTTGGTAACCGAACTCAGAGATCGCGCTTTGAAATGCGCGATTAATTGCTTCGACCCGATGACGGAGCAAATCCTGGAACCGAATCAACAGCGGAAAACTGAGGTTTCTTCTACGCGCTTCATTGACGACTTCCAACAGATCGATGGAACCGCCGTCACCCTTCGACGGCCGTGCCTCGACATTGCCGGAGCTGTTGACCGTAAAATAGCCCTCGCCCCATCCCTCCACGTTGTATGTGGCGATGGCCGAGTCGATATCCCACTCCGTTTTCATTCCCATTGCACAGCGCGGTATTAACCGCAATGCGCACATTAATCAGCGTGCAGAACATTCAAGCCCGTAGCGCGAAAATCTTCGTCTGACGCGTAAGACGCAGGTGATGGATCAGGAGCGCCGTGTGCACAGCTTGTTTTTCCTTTTCACCCACGTACTGTTTGCGCGATGAATAAGACGGTGATCGAGGTGCAGGTCCGTGCCGTTTTACCGACGAGCGGTGGATGCGCGGTTTTCCTTGGCAACAATGAGAAGGTTTTCATCATCTACGTCGATCAAACCGTCGGCAGCGCCATCACAATGTTCATGCGTCACATCACTAAAGAGCGTCCTCTCACTCATGATTTGATGGCGCATTTGCTCGCGGCGCTCGGCGCAAAAATCGAGCGCGTGATCATTAACGACCTGAAGAACGCCACTTACTACGCGCGCGTCATCATTCAGGTCGAAAACGAGTTGCAGCAAAAAAAAATCATCGAGTTGGATGGACGACCGAGCGATTGCATCGCCATGGCTACGCAGCAGAAGGCGCCCATTTACGTGAGCCAGGACGTGTGGGACGAAGTGGACGATATGAGCGATGTCCTGCGCAAGATGGAGGAAGAGGGACTCAAGACTGATCCTGAAGGGGAAGAGTAAAGAGCGTTGAAGGGTTCAAGATTGTCATTCTGAGCAAAGCGAAGAATCTCTGATTTGTGTGTGCCCCAAGTCTAAACGGGCAATCTGAGATGTTTCGCTCAGCTCAACATGACAAGGACGACCACCCCGCTTCAGCCGTTCAACGCTTCAACCTGTGAAGCTCAACCGAGCAGATCGCCGTAACGGCTATCTGCCAATTGCATGCAACGCTCTAGAATTTCCGATGCAGTGTTGAGCTTTAATGTCTCCTCGACCAGCTCGCGGCATTCAGGAGTGGTCAGGCTTTGCACGGCGCGCTTGACTCGGGGGACGAGGGTCGCTGCTGCGCTGAGTTCATCCACTCCGAGGCCTAACAAAAGCGGCACCAGCCCGACATCGCCCGCCATCTCACCGCACACGCCCACCCAGATATGGTTCGCGTGCGCCGCGTCAGTAACCATCTTGAGCAAACGAAGTATTGCCGGATGCGTCGGCTCGTAAAGATACGCGACCTTCTCATTTACCCTGTCTACTGCGAGCGCATACTGAATGAGGTCGTTTGTTCCGATGCTAAAAAAATCGACCTCGCGTGCAAGCGCGCTTGCGCAGATGGCAGCGCTTGGGATCTCAACCATCGCGCCAACTTCGACTTTTTCAGCCATCTCGATTTTTGAGCTGCGCAACTGTTGTTTGCATTCCTTGAGCACGGCCACGGCGCGGCGTAATTCATCCAACCCAGAGATCATGGGAAACATGACCTTTACATTGCCCACGGTGCTGGCCCGGAGAATGGCGCGCAGTTGCGTTTTGAAAATGTCCTGATTCTCAAGACAAACCCGAATAGCGCGCCAGCCAAGGAAAGGGTTCAACTCATCGCCAGTGTCCAATGCACCGCCAGCCAGTTTATCGCCGCCCAAATCAAAAGTTCGAATGATCAGCGGATTCGGACGTACGCGCTCGGCAACCTTTCGGTAGGTTTCGTATTGCTCGTCCTCGCTTGGCAGAGTTTCGCGGTTCAAATAAAGAAACTCGGTACGATAAAGTCCGATTCCCTCCGCTCCGTTGGCTACAACCGCATCGACGTCCTCCGGAAGTTCGATATTTGCCGAAAGAACGATGTGACGCCCATCGCGTGTGATGGAGGTCGTCTCGCGCAGTTGCTTCAGTTGCGCCGTGACTTTAGCCCTTCGTGATTCAATCTGCTTGTAGTGCTCCAGCGTTTCCGGACTCGGATTGACGATCAACCAGCCATCGCTGCCATCGACAAGAACATGCTGACCGGTTTCGACCTTTGCAGTGATATCGTGCAGACCTAGTACGGCCGGAATATTGAGAGAACGCGACAAAATCGCGGCGTGCGAAGTGCGGCTGCCGACGTCGGTGGCAATCCCGAGCACGTTATCGCGATTCATGCTTGCCGTGTCCGAGGGAGTAAGATTATGCGCAACCAGAATGTGCGGCTGGCTCAGGGAAAGAAATGCCTTGGGAGCTTTCCCCTGCAGATTGCGAATTACTCGCTTCGTAACATCCTGAATGTCGAGTGCGCGTTCGCGCAGATACGGATCATCGATTTTGCTTAACGTCTCGGCATAGCGCGTGGCCACTTCCTGGAAGGCCCACTCCACGTTGCAAAGATCAGTCTTTAGCTTTCGCAGAACTTCATCGATCAACGTCCGGTCCTCGACTACGAGCAGGTGGGCATCGAAAATCGCCGCGTCTTTCGCGCCGATGGATTCGGCAATCCGCTGCTGCATCTCAAGGATCTGCATCCGCGTTTGGATGAGCCCTGCCTCGAACCGCCCGATTTCATCACCAACCTGCGACGGCGCAATCTGGTAACGCACCACTTCATCCATGTCTTCGCGGACGACATGAATCCTGCCGAAAGCGATTCCGGGTGAAACGCCAATTCCTTCAAACGGGATTTCCTCGTTGTCGCTCATCCGCTTCCGAGAGTAAGGCCAATGTCAAACTCACGAAAGTCCTTCGCGGTGTCGGTTGTGTGACATCGCGAGTCGGGTCAATCATTCTTCGTTGAATCCCGCTTTAACAAGTTCCTCCAACTCCTCCATCGCCTTGTCGGCGTCTGGTCCGTCGCAGCGGATACGCAGCTTTGAGCCCTGCCCGGCGGCGAGCATCATCAGGCCCATGATGCTTTTGCCATTTACTTCTTCCCCTTCCTTCGCCACCCAAATTTCCGCCCGATGTCGACTGGCAATGCGCACAAACATCGCCGCCGGTCGCGCATGCAGCCCAAGCCGGTTCACGACTGTCAGCTCTTTTTCGATCTTCTGCGCCGCTGCAGCGCGGCTGCCTTTTCGATACAGCAATCCCATTACGTCGCCCTCTGCTGCTCCATCAACCGAAGCAACCTTGTATTGAAGTCAACGGCTGCGTTCTGTCCCATGCCTTTCAATTTTTCGTCCATCGCAGCGACTTCGATCAACCGCGCCATGTCGCGCCCGGGTCGCACCGGAATGGTCACATGCGGTACTTTGAGTCCGAGAATTTCATAAAATTCCCGGTCAAGTCCGATTCTGTCGACCTCTTCCACATCCCCCCACTCCTTTAACGTGACAACGAGGTCGAGGCGTTTTTCCACTCGAATGCTTCCGATGCCGAAAACCTTTGCCACATCAATGATACCAATCCCACGCACCTCCATGTGATTCCGCGTCATTTCGGGGGCTGTGGCCATGAGTTCACGCCCCTCCTGCATTGTGATGCGCGTCACGTCGTCAGCTACAAGGCTGTAGCCGCGCTCAATCAACCCCAGCACACATTCGCTTTTCCCGATGCCGCTTACCCCGCGGATCAACACGCCAATACCCAAAATATCCACCATGCTTCCGAATTCCGTCACCGTCGGCGAGAAATCCATCTCAAGAGCAATCGTTGCAGCGTTGATGAACTTCATTGTAATCATTGGAGTTCGGAACACCGCGATTTTTGCCTCGCCGGTGACACTCAGCAACTCCGGCGCGAGATGAAACCCGCGGGACATCACAAGACACGGAATTTTGTGTTTGCATAAGTTACAAAACCGCTCGATGCGCACTCCGGCAGGTAAACTTTTCAGATAAGAATGTTCTGCCGCGCCCAGCACCTGCACACGTTTCTCGGCGAAATAGGTGTCGAACCCCGACAGTGCGAGTCCAGGCCTATTGATAGTCGGCTCTCGAATTTTTCGATGAAACCCCACGCGCGGACCCTCGAGCTTCATGTGCAGCTTTTCGGCGTGCGAATTGTAGAAGCCCTCGACGGTGACAATTGGGACGCTCTTCTGCTGATCGCTTGAGGATGTAATCGTTTGCGTCCCGGGTTCTTCCGCCATCAGACGTAACTTCTAGCTTGAATACCCGCAATTTCCAATTCTCGAAGAGAACCGGCTTATTTTTCTGCAATTTCTGCGGCCGATTAGGAAATTTGAGCTCTGTTGATCGCAGAAGCGTTTTCAAGGCTGTCCCATTCGCGCAAAACTCGCTGGTCGGTCTGGAGGACTAACAGATCCGACAAATCAGGAGCGGGCGCGACCGCAAAGTGGGCCTGATGTATGCCAGCGAATTCGGCGAACACATTGCGGAGCGCGTTGATGCTTTGCTCCATCCAGCGACGGAAACGGTTGGCGTAAAGGCTTAAAACTCCAGCAACGTGCGATCGTATTCGGCCTCCAACTTTCGCTGAACGTGCGACGTCAGCATTCCTTCCCAACAACGAAAACACGCCAGGCTTTTCGATTACGATCCTTTGGGAAATTTCGTTTACGTCCACCATTGGCATTCCAGCCGGTTTAGGCAGCTCGCCGAAGCCATGCTCTTTTGTCGCATCATTCATTTTCCACACCGCCGTTCTCTCCAACGTCCTCAACGCTTAGCACTCGCATGCGCTTGCGATAGAGCCGGCCCCAAGCGTGCATCATTTCTACCGTCGGTTGGAAAAATTTTTGCGCGATCAGCGTCGGCACAAACGCGCTCAAGATGACCACACTAACGAGAATGGTGTACTGATCCTGGTCGATGATTCCGTTTTGCAGGCCATACAAGGAGGAAATGGTTCCAAACGTCAGGCCCGTGGCCATAAGTAGCGTGGTGTAGCTCGCTTCCTTCATTTTCATGTAGTGCAATCGAGCGAGCGGAAAGACGCCGGCGATTTTCGTTACCATCTTCAAAGCCAGGAACACGCTGATTACGACAAGCCCAGTCCACAGCGCGGGCAGTGAAACGTACAGGCCGGCCTTGATAAAATAAAACGGCGTGAAGACCGCAAACGCGATACTACGCATACGACGAACTAGCGTCTTGTCGCGCAGAAATACGCCCGCAACAACAAGGCCAAGGAGATAAGCCGGCAACACCGCTTCGCTTTTAGCTGTCGTGGCGAGGCCGCCAAGAAAAAAGAGAATGAAGAAGATGAATTTTACTTCGGGTTCGCTCACCTGCGTTGCACCAAGGCGGGTGATGATCGATTGCGTCCAGCGCGGCATGAACCACAGAATGATCACCATCACGATCACAAACAGCAGTAGCCAGACATTGTATTTGGCGAATAAAGTCCCGAGCGCGAGCACGGTCCCGAAATCCGTAATGAAGCAGGCCGCCAGGATCATCTTGCCCATGGCGGTGTCGCTGAAGCCACCCTCGATCATCACCGAGTAAACAACCGCGACGGAAGTCGTCGAGAGCGCGATGCCAGCGATTTGCGCCTGGTGCAGAGGCCAGCCAAAAACAAACTGGGCGAACAGCCACACGACGACAAATGGAATGGCAAATGAAAGCACGCCGATCAGCACGCTCGCCCGCCAGTTGGCCTTGAGCGAAATGGGATCGATTTCCGCTCCAGCGAGAAACGTGAGCACGCCACTGCCGAGCAACGCAAGGAAATTGGTCCACTCGGTCGATTGCAGTACGTGGTGCACCTGCCCTGCGGTAGTGCCGGCACCTGCAATGCTGACATGCAGCGTGCCGCCCTCCAACCCGACGGCAAGATTGCCGGCAACAACGCCAACCAGAATTTCAACCAGCGCGACTGAGATTCCGATGCGGATCGAGATCAAACTGGCGATGAGCGCCAAGCCCATCCACACCGCAGCGATAAACCAAATATTTTCGAGCATAAAAAACTCCTTCCTGCTTGGAAGGAGTCATTAGCTCACGCGGTTTTCTCCCGCAGCAGCGGGAAAGGGCAAACTCCATTGCCGGAACAAATTCTACCGCATCTCGACCTTATATCAATCAAACCTAACCAAATAAAACAGACAATCTTGTCGGTACCAGATCCTTTGCAGACAGGATTGTCTGCATCACACGAATCACATTTTGAAGCGTTCGCCCAAATAAAGCTGGCGACTAATGGGATCGTTGATGAGGAAATCCTTAGTGCCTTCGCTCTCGACGCGCCCATCAAAAATCAAATAGGCGCGGTCAACGATGGAGAGAGTCTCGCGCACGTTGTGGTCGGTGATCATGATGGCCAAACCCGATTTGCGGAGGTTAACGATAATCTGTTGCACATCGTAAACAGCGATGGGATCGACGCCGCTGAACGGCTCGTCGAGCATCAACAACTTCGGCTGCGTGACCAGCGAACGGGCAATGGTCAAACGCCGTTTTTCGCCGCCGCTCAACGTCAACGCAGTATTCTTCGCAATTCGCTCAATCCCGAACTGGTGCAGCAACTGATCGCAACGGTTCCGTCGCTCGGCTTTGCTCATTGAAAGCGTCTCCAAAATGGCCATGATGTTTTGTTCGACCGTCATTTTGCGAAAGATCGATTCTTCCTGCGGCAGATAACCCATGCCGAGCCGGGCGCGCTTGTACATCGGGTAATCTGTCACATCGGTGTCGCGGAAAATTACGCGACCACTGTTTGGCCTGACCAATCCAACGATCATATAAAAACTAGTGGTCTTTCCAGCTCCATTCGGCCCGAGAAGTCCAACGATCTCATTCGCATGCACGTGCATGTTCACCCCGTCAACCACTGACCGGCCACCGTAAATCTTCACCAGTTGGTCGGTGGAAAGAACGGTCTCCACCTTCGGCGCGACAGACGAAGGTCGTTTCGGAATGGAAACGGGCGCAGTTTGGCCGATCATGGCGTGGGCAGCGCTGCTGCGGGCACGGACTGAGCCGGCGCAGGTGATGTCTGGGCTGCGCCTGGTGTCTGGGCTGCGCCTGACGCCTGGGCTGCGCCTGGTGTCGGGGTGGGACTTGCTTGTCCCTTTTTTTGATCGGTTGGCTGCTGGACGATTTCAGTACGACTGGGCCCGTGCGTCCGCAACTGACTATTCTGACTGATGACCATGACCGTATCGGGACTGGTTGCCACGTGCATGTTTGGTCCCTCTTGCACCCGCGGTGTTCCCACCAATTCAACATCGCCATTGGAGGCTGTGTAGGTAGCCTTATTGGAGCGACCAATAGCTCGGGTCGGAGGGCTCCCATTCGCGGCGGGCCGGTCGCGAATGAGGCCAACATTGCCTTCGGCGACCGCTTTCTCCAGACTCTGGTTTTCTCCCTTTGTAATGAACACTGTCAATTTGTCAGATTGAAGATTGAAACGCGGATCGAGTACCTTCACACGGCCACTAAAGATGCCCATGTTCTTGGTTGAATCAAAAAAAGCCTCGTCGGAGTAGATTTCCGTAGTTGTCGGTCCATTGGACTGCTGTCCTGCAGCGCCTGGTCCAAATAGGTTCGTCCCGGTTGGCTTGTCATCTTTCTTTTTGTCTTTGTTTTTCGCTTTCGCCTTTGCCGGTTTCTCTGCTTTCGTCGGCGAAGGGGAGCCCGCCGGTGCGGCGGCAATCCCCCCGGGCCATCGCGCGGCGATCACGCATACAATAAGCAAAACGAACACCGCTAATCTTTTCATTCCTTCGGGCCGGGTGTTGCAGTCAGATGGGATTTGTCAGTGATCACCATCTTTACGTTTCCTACCAATCGCCCAGTCTTCGAGTTCGTATCGAACTCCACTGAATCGCCAACGATATTAAAATCCGCGCGCCGGATTGTGCTGCGTGCTTTCGAGCTCAAGATGCGCGTTTTCAAATCAAGCACGGACGTGCTCATGTCGATCCTCAGGTCCGGCTGATCCTCCGGTGTGTAGGTGTAAATTTTGAGCTGTTCAAAGCTGACGTGTTCCTGGTCGATTCGACGCGCCTTTCCCGCTTCGAATTTTCCCCGCAGATGTCCTTCGGGGTCGAAATCCGGCAATACCAGGCCTTTGGCTTCGTGGCCGATCGGAAGTGGAATGTTCGTAAGGCTTTGCTCGTCGGGCGAGGAACTCGGCCCCGCCTTCGCGGTCGGCTTTCCTTTGCGACCCTTGGATTGAGCCGACGCATAAGACAACCCTATCAAAATTGATAGCACGGCAGATAATAGCCAGATTGATGATGTCCAGCGTAGGTAGGGGTGGTTGACCCGAACGGCCCGCTCCCTGGACCTAAGCTTCGCGCCCGGGCGATTGAGGTCAATCGCCCCTACCTGAAACCACAGCATGAATAGCCTTTAACATGCGAAGATGCTTCGGCAAATCGTTTAGCCGAACCTGATTCGGCCCATCGGAGAAAGCGCGGGCCGGATTTTCGTGTACCTCCATAAAGATTCCATCACACCCCGCAGCCATTGCGGCTCTGGCCAACACCGGGGCTAATATGCTGTCGCCGGACGTCGAATCCCCTGCCCCGCCGGGCCGCTGCACGGAATGTGTCGCATCGAAAATGACCCGATAACCTGCGTCGCGCATCCAGTAGAGTGAGCGCATGTCGGCGACGAGGTTATTATACCCAAAGGTGGTGCCGCGCTCGGTGAAGCAGAATTGTGCGTTGCCGAAGGCGATCAGTTTCTCGGCGATGTTTCGCACATCCCACGGCGCGAGGAACTGACCTTTTTTTACGTTAATCGCACGACCCGTTCGCGCAGCGGCACGCAGCAGATCCGTTTGTCGGCAGAGGAACGCCGGGATCTGCAACATGTCGATCTTCTCGCCGGCAATCTCGGCCTCACCCGGGGAATGGACATCTGTTGTCACCGGGATCTTCAGCGAGCGCCCGATGCCCGAGAGAATATCGCAGCCTTCGCGCACGCTGGTTCCTCGAAACGAGTGGACGGAAGTTCGGTTCGCCTTGTCGTAGGAGGCTTTGAAAATAAAATCAACGTTTTCCGAAGCGCACGCCTCAGCAATCTTCTTCGCCATGCGCCAGACAGATTTCTCCGACTCAATGACGCACGGACCGAGAATGAAGACGGGGCGTTTACCGCCAATCGACACTTTCCCGACGCGCAATGGTTTTCTTTTGGCCATGAATGTCTAAGGAAAGCAGGAGCGCAGGAATTTTAGAGAGTCGCTTCCTGCTTTCCTGCTTTCCGGGTTAATCCTCTTTTCGTGATATCAAAAACGGCGAACGGCGCGTAGAGCACGAGAAAGAATAGCAGTGCTACTCCGTGCATTTGCAAGAGATATAGGGGCCACGAATCGGAGAGAAAACTCAAAATCGAAAATGCCTCAGGTTTATGCAGGAGAAATCCATAGTTAAAACCAGTGAGCTTATCAACGGCCAGCGTGACCACGAAATAGAACTCCGACCACAACCATACGCGCACAAGGGAGATCGGGTATGGCCGATAGCCACGCGTCAGCATCAGGAAAACCACGCCGACAATGATGCCGCAGTGCGAGGTGAAGAAACTGATAAACCGCCAGTCTGGGAAACCATAAGGCAGGTTCGGCGTAAGGACGGCTTGCAGCGTGCCTCCAATTCCCCAGAAATACCCAACCTCGAACCAGCGCTGATGTCCTGTCCACATTGCCACGATCACGACGACCATGCCCCAGTCACACATTTGCATCGGCAACATCTGCCGCCAATCCACCACTCCCCGGCTGCGAATGAAGACCAGGTAAGCCAGGTAGTTCATGATCAGCACAGCTGATAACGCAACGACGATTACCCGCTCGATCCGCTGCGATTTTGTGCGCCGCACCAGTGCCGCAAGCGCAAATGGCAGTACGATGGCGACAAAAATCACCGTCAGATGCGGCAAACCGTACGGTTGAAATTCAGGCGCGTCGTTCATGTAGCGGCGGTTGTATTAACCGGTGATACGGTTGCAAGGCGTTGACAGAAGCGCCTCTGCAAAAGCAATTCAATTTAGCGGACGATCCAGAGATTACACGGAATCACATCGCTAACCCAAGCAATATTGCTCGGCAGTCGCTGAACTGTTTCGCCACTTTTCGGCAGCGGCACGACAAGCAAGTCGGCCTCCACCGATCTCACAAAATCGGATGCAGCGAGGCCCGTAGCGCCCCTAATGAAGCGCGTCTCAATTGGAACTTCAGTCGCGCCGGCTGACAAAACGAACTCTTCGAGCGGGTCTTCCTCGCCATGGTTCGGTTCATGCGTGGCACTTCCGGTCGCTTCGCCGGCGATTGAAGCCCGGGCTTCATCGAACGCAGTGATGATTCCAATCACGTACAGTCGCTCGCACGATTCTGTTTCAGCAAGCATCAGCGTCTTTTTCAATGCCACCAATCCATGCGGTGAGTGGTCCGCAATGAATACGATACGGCGCAGCGGTTTCGGCTTTTCTTGCGGATGCGTGAACAGCATCACCGAGCAGTTTGCCTCTCGGACCAGGTGGCGTGCGACATTGCCCAGAAACGGATGTAACACCACCTCTTTCTCGAGCGCACCGGCCACGAGCATGTCGATGTTTTCCCTCGCAAGCGCGGCCAGAATAGCTTCGGCGGGATCGCCCTCTTCATAATGGACCGGCGAATCAGTTGGAAGCGCCAGTTCCGCGAGCACGTCACTAAATTTCCCCGGCGTTTCCTGATTTCGCCTGCCCACGTAGATCAGATGAAGTTGGGCCGCAAAGCGGTCACACATCCGCTTTGCTTCAGCAAGAACGTGCTTGAAGCGGGGCGAAAACGTTGTCGCCACAGCAATGGTCTTATACGGCGATGGATCGCGCATCGGAGTTAATCGCAATGTGATGTTTCATCAGCCATAAGCAACCGCGGCGAACAAAAGGAATGGCTTCGCCCGGTTAAGCCTCTCATTCGCCATTCGGCTTTTCATTTCACCATTCCTCTGCGATTTTCGCGGATGCGACGGGCAATTTACCCCGGCAGCTTTGATCCGGTGACCAATGGCCACCTGGATGTGATTGAACGCGCGCGAAAATTATTCGACGAGGTCGTTGTGGCAGTCGCGCATAATGATGAGAAGCAACCGCTTTTCTCGCTCGAGCAACGTCTGGATTTGCTGCAAGAGACTGCCGGTCGAATCGAAAACGTCCGGATCGCCGAGTTTAGCGGGTTACTGGTCGAATTTGCCCGTGCTCAAAACGCAGGAGCCGTGATTCGAGGTCTGCGTGCAGTCTCGGATTTTGAATTTGAATTTCAAATGGCGTTGATGAATCGAAGTCTGAATGCCGCGGTAGAAACGATCTTCCTGATGCCGAAGGAGGAATACACTTATCTCAGCTCGCGCATCGTAAAGGAAATCGCCAGGCTCGGTGGAAATGTCTCAACTTTTGTTCCGGTTTGTGTGGCCAAAGCGTTGAGTGGGAAATTCAGCCAATGAAATTTGGAGGGTTAGCTCATGAAAGTGCATCTGAAACAAATCCCATCCCAAGGTCTGCATCTGAGCGGGGAAGAAGATTGTCCCATCCAGGAGTTGGCATCGGAGGAAATTCGCTGTGCCGGTCCTCTGCATTACGATATCGACGTCGGCGTTGCTGAGGGTGGGCTATGGGCGAACGGCTCGTTGTCCCAACCGGTAGAACTGCGTTGCGTATCGTGTCTGCAAAAGTTTGTGCATGAGATTCGAGTGCCCGCGTTCGCCGTGCACACGGAGCTACACGGACCGGAGACGGTCGACCTGACACCGTTCGTGCGCGAGGACCTGTTGCTGAATTTACCGGCGCATCCACACTGCGACAGAGACGGTGATCGGGTTTGTAAAGCCAAACAGCTCAAAATCAAAGAGCAGGATGCGAACCGGAAATCGGATTGGAGCGCGTTGGACAAGCTAAAATTGTAGATCGCCCGTTTGTCTTTTCCTGATTTCCTGCTTTCGTAATTGCTTTCAATGGGAGTTCCAAAACGCAAAACATCAAAGATGCGACTGCGCACGCGGAAAGCGGCAAACCGCTGGCACGCTTCGCAGCTCAATAAATGCCCGCAGTGCGGGAGCAGTGTGCCGTCGCACATCGCCTGTCCATCCTGCGGCTATTACCGTGGCCGCCAGGTCTTGACGTTGGAAGGCAAGTAACGGTAGCCATCGCCTTGTGGGCGACGTAGACTCCAGCCACGCTTCGCGCAGCGAAGCGCTACAAATTTCGCTTTGCAATCAATCGTTTTAGCTCGCAAAGTTTCGCACCGATGAAGATCGCCCTCGACGCGATGGGCGGTGATTTTGGCCCGCCTAACCTCGTTGCCGGCGCCGTTATGGCGCTGCGCGATTACAAACAGATCAACAAGCTCTATCTGGTCGGAGACTCGGCCAAGGTCGAAAACGAGTTGCGCAAACACCAGTGCAACGATTCACGGATCGAGATTGTGCATTCCACTCAGGTCGTTGACATGAGTGATCGCGCCTGGATAGCCGTTCGGCGAAAGAAAGATTCCTCAATCAGCCGGGCTGTCGATCTTATAAAGCGCGGTGATGCGGACGCAGTAGTAAGCGCCGGACACACAGGCGCAGCTGTTGCCGCGAGCACGATCAAGCTTCGCACATTGCCAGGAATCGATCGGCCGGGAATTGCAGCCGTGCTTCCGACCGAAACGAATGTCTTCGTTTTGATCGACGCTGGCGCGAATATCGATGCGCGCCCAGAACATCTTCTTCAATATGCGTTTATGGGCACGGTTTATTCACGGCATGTTCTGCATTACAAAAATCCGACCGTCGGCTTGGTTTCGCTCGGCGACGAGGATGTCAAGGGCACCGAACTGACCAAGGAAGTATTCAAGATGCTGAGACCAAGTTCGCTTAACTTCGTCGGCAACATAGAAGGCCGCCATCTCTTTGAAAATCCGGTTGAAGTTGTCGTGTGCGACGGATTCGTTGGCAACGTTATCTTGAAAACGTGCGAATCGATCGCAGTGGCGATGTTTCAATGGCTCAAGCACGAGCTCATGCGTACACGGATGCGAAAAGTTGGCGCATTCCTCGCGAAAAATGCCATTGGAACAATTAAGGACAAGACGAATTATGAAGAGTACGGCGGCAGTCCTCTTCTCGGAGTAAATGGCATTTGCATCATTGCGCACGGCGCGAGCACGCCGCTGGCAGTCAAGAACGCGTTGCGCGTGGCCGGCGAGTCCATTGAACAGCAGGTGAACCCGCATATCGTCGAGGAAATTCGCCGGTATCATGAAACGACAGCCCCGCTCGAACCCGCGCTCTCATAAGACGTTGCGGACAGTTTCCATCGTGGGCACGGGAAGTTACGTGCCTGAGAAGGTTCTGACTAACGAGGATCTCTCGCGCATGGTAGACACCAGCGACGAGTGGATCACCACTCGCACCGGCATCAAGGAACGCCGCGTCGCCGCAAAAGACGAAAATACCAGCGACATGGCGGCGAAAGCAGCGCTGAACGCCATTGAGCAGGCGAAGATTTCGCCCAAGGAAATCGATCTCATTCTTGTGGCGACGGCCACGCCCGACATGCTTTTCCCGGCCACAGCCTGCTTCGTTCAGAAAAAGATCGGAGCGACGAACGCTGCCTGCCTCGACATTTCCGCAGCGTGCGCCGGTTTTATTTTCGGGTTGGAAATCGCGCAGCAGTTCATCACGTCGCACACATACGAGACAGTTCTCGTGATCGGCGCGGACAAGTTGACCTCAATCACTAACTGGACCGACCGCAATACGTGCGTGCTGTTTGGCGACGGCGCTGGCGCGGCTGTTTTGCGCCATCGAGGCAGTCCTCATGGCATAATCAGCACCCACATCGGAAGCGACGGACGGTACACCAACATCTTGTTCATGCCGGGCGGCGGATCGCGGTGCCCGATCACGCGTGAAAACGCGGACATGAACCTGGTCACCATCCACATGACCGGCAAGGAGGTGTACAAACAGGCTGTCATCGCGATGTTGAACTCGGCCAAAAAAGCACTTCATCAGGCGGGACTTTCCATCGAGGACATCGCCTGCGTCATTCCGCATCAGGCAAACTTACGAATCATGGAGGCGATCGCCGATCGGCTTGGTATTTCGCGGGACAAAATGTTCGTGAACCTCGATCGATACGGCAATACCTCTGCTGCCGCTGTAGCGATCGCGCTCGATGAAGCGAACCGCACCGGGCGAATTAAACACGGCGATTACGTCCTGATGGTCGTGTTCGGCGGCGGCCTCACCTGGGCCAGCACCGTCATCGAGTGGTGAAGCTGTCCGTCGCTTTAATCTGGAATCTCGGGCTCGACTAGTTTCGCGAGAAGCGCTAGCGACTCTTGCCAGCCGAGATAGCACGCTTCGGCGGGAATAACAGCGGGCACACCTTCTTGCACGATGTTCAAGTCAGTTCCGCAGGAAACCTTCGTCAACGTGATGGTCGTCTGCATTTCGCCGGGCAGATTCGGATCGTCGAATTTGTCGGTGTAGCGAATCCGTTCGTGCGGAGTCAATTCAACGTACGTCCCGCCGAAGGAATGACTCTTGCCCGTCGTGAAATTCGTGAACGACATTTTGTAAGTGCCGCCAACTTTGGCGTCCATCTTGTGCACCTTGGCCGTGAATCCGTTCGGCGGAAGCCATTTGGCCATGGCGTCTGGATCGAGGAACGCCTTGTAGATTTTTTCGGGCGTCGCTCGAAGGACGCGGTGAAGTCGAATAGTATTTGCCGTCATAACCTTTCGCTTTTCGTTTATTTGGCGTTCGTGTCCGGCTCAATAATTCCAAAGACGTTGCCGGCCGGATCTGTCGCATAAGCGAGCCAGCCAACCTTTGGGATCGCCATCTTCGGCACACAGATTTTTCCGCCGCGCTGCTCGATTTTCCTCATCGTTTGGTCAAGAGACTTGACCGCTACGGTATTTAACGTGCCTGGACTTTGACCCTCACGCGGCGGGGTCATCCCCCCGTTGATTCCCGGGTCTTTGTCGTCGCCGGTCGTAACCAGCCAATACTCGATCGGGCCGCCTTCGAATTTGTTGAACTTCCAGCCGAAGACGTCTTGGTAGAACGGCTGCACCGCTTGAGGGTCATCAGTGTAAATTTCAAAGTGAGTAACACGATTCATTTCTTTGCTCTTTCTGTTTTAAGCGGGCTCAAATATTCGTCGTGACGCTCTGAGCAGGTTGGGGTTACGCGTTTAGGTGCTTTTTCGGAAGAGGGATAACAAATCCGTCAACGTAGTGAGCGACGAGATAGTTTCTGTGTGCGTCGCGTTATGCGTTCGCGAACTGCGCCTCATGTTTAAGTTCGCTAGCCAGCGGACATTCAGCCGCCACGGGCCTCACTTCGACCTGCACGCCATACGGCAAGCCAGGGCATTCCCGCGCGATAGTCAGCGCATCATCGAAGCTGGCGACGTCCAGCAGAAAATAGCCACCGATCGCTTCCTTGGATTCCGCAAATGGGCCGTCCGACACCACGCGGTTTTTGCCCGATACGATTTTGCCTTCGGGTTCGAGCGGGTTCCCGGCGATGGCTTTGCCTTGATCCGTCAGGCGTTTGAACCAAGCCATCCATTGATCTGTTACTTTTTGTTTTTCCTCAGGGGAGAGGCTCTTGGTCCAATCGTTTCCGCGAAACAGCAGCATGTATCCATTCTGGTTTTGTGTGTTCATATTCTGTAGTTGCTCGTTGAGAGTTAACTGTTGTTAAGTTTACACGTTTACAAGCTGCTCTTCTCGAGCCAATTCACGCGCGCGGATGTCGAGGGGACATTCTTCGGCTACCGGCCGCACTTCAATTGAACCGCCATAAGCCAGGCCCGGGCTGCTTTGCGCAATGGCAATGGCTTCTTCGATCGTTTCGACATCCAACACCAGATATCCGCCTATGGCTTCTTTGGATTCAGCGAAAGGTCCGTCCGTAACGAACCGTCCGTTTTTGCCAGAAACGGTCACGCCTGTGCGTTCAAGCGCGCGGCCAGGTTTAGCTTTGCCCTGCGCAGTCAATCTTTCGAACCAGGCTCTGTTCTGGTCGATGAGTTTCTGGAGCTCTTCGTGCGAAAGCTTGTTGTACCATTCATCGGAGCGGTAGAGTAGCATGTATCCATTCTGATTTTGTGTGTTCATATTATTTTTTAGTTGAGAGTTGATTCGTTAATTTTTTATCGGTTTCAAAGCTACGACGAACGAGCGACGCAGATTGGGACAAATTATTTTTTCAGGCTGCCGCCGGATCGCTCTCCCAAAGTCCAAAGGGGTTACCCTCAGGATCCTGGCACACGGCGAAATAACCCATCTGCGGCACGGCCGTTTTGGCCATGCAGATTTTTCCACCGAGTTTCGAAATTTTATCAACGAACCTATCCACGGAATCCACGCTGATGTAGTTGACGACTGGCTCTTGCGGATGTTGACGCCTCTTTAGCGCGCCGTCCGGGCTATCGTCCGCGCCGCCGGTATCGATGTGCCAGTAATCGCCGTTACCGGGAAATGGATTGATTTTCCAACCAAACAGATTGCTGTAGAACGCCTTGGCCCGTTCTGGATTGTCGGCTGGGATTTCAAACCAGGTGATGCTTGCATCCTGTTTCTTCTCTGACTTGCTCATTTTTTGCCTTTCTGTTGCTGTGATTTTTTCTTCCGTCAGAGATACGACGAACGAACGAAGCGATTCGGGACGGGATTTTTCTAATTAACTGGTCACCCCGTCAGCGCAGAGCTGTAGTCGTTTCAAAAGGAACGCTCGCTCCGATTTCGTTTCCGCGAGTTCAAATGCCCTACGGAATTGTTCGGCAGCGGCCTCACGATTGTTCAATCGCATCTCGAGCTCACCGATCACTGAATAGAACAAGTAATACGAAACCAATTTCTCGCGGTCTCTAATGGCGCGAATTGCCTCCAATCCCGCGGGCGGCCCGTGAACATTTGCGACTGCCACCGCGCGATTGAGCGCAACCACAGGCGAATCATCAAATTCCACCAATCGATCGTAGAGCGAGAGAATCCTCGCCCAATCGGTCGATTGGTAATCGACTGCCGTCGCGTGACACGCGGCGATCCCCGCTTGAAGATGATATTCGCTGATGTGACCACCCTCAGCCGATTCGCGCAGGCGCGACATGCCGCGGGCGATCATTGTCTGATCCCAGCGCGTCCGGTCCTGTTCTTCGAGTCGAAGCAGATTGCCTTGATCATCTTCACGCGCCGGGGTGCGGGCGGCATTCAGCAGCATCAACGCCAGCAATGCATGCGTCTTTGGCTGATTTCCAGCGCGATGTTGTGCCAGTAATTCCGTAAGACGGATCGCTTCGTAACACAGTTCCTCCCGAACCAGCTTGTCGCCACTGGATGCTTTGTAGCCCTCGTTAAAGAGGAGGTAGAGCGATTGCAGCACGCTCTCAAGCCGTCCCGCCAACTCATCGCCGACGGGGATCTCAAATGGAACGTGCGCCTTCTGGATCTTTCGTTTTGCGCGCGTCACTCGTTTGGCAATCGCCGCTTCAGTGGTGAAGAAAGCCCTAGTGATCTCGGTGACGCTGAAACCGCACAGCGTTTTCAACGCAAGGGCGACCTGTGCTTCCGGAGGAATAATCGGATGACAGCAGACAAACATCATTCGTAGCCGGTCGTCTGCGATTTCGTTTTCTGAAAAACTCATCGCTTGGGGTGCTGAAGATCCGCCGGCCTCGATAAGACGCGCGATTTCCGCTTCCTTCCCGCGAAAAACTTTTTCTCGCCGTATCACATCGAGTGCGAGATTGCGCGACGCGCGCATGATCCACGCGGAAGGATTCTCCGGGATACCGCGATACGGCCACGTCTGCAACGCGCGTCCCAGCGCTTCCTGCACGACATCTTCGGCCAGGTTCAAATGCTCAATCCCGAAAATCCGGGTTAGCGTCGCCACCATTTTTGCCGACTCATGGCGAAAAAGATGTTCGACCAATTGAGATACGCCTTCGGGCTGCTCCATATAGAATAGATTGGCGAGCGTGCCAATATGAGTCACACTCGGAGACGCAACACGCAATTGTCTGTGATGGATTTGATTAAATACGACCGCTGTTCTTTGTTCACGCGATATTGCCGTGGAATTTATGAGTGTTTTCCCGATGGCTGAGAAACAAGAGATCGTCCAGCCGGAGCAGTTGCATTTTAAGGACGACGGCATTTATCCGGGTAGCGTTCTGCCTGTACTATTGTATCGGGCGGCAATCACGGCGGACGCGCAGGATCGCGCTTCCGTTTTGGAGCGGGCCTTCGCCCAGAACGATTGGCGCAACTCCTGGCGAAACGGCGTCTATTCCTTTGCTCATTATCACAGCACGTCGCACGAAGTGCTCGGTGTCCATGCTGGCACTGCAAAACTGCGACTTGGCGGCGAGCACAGCCAGACCGTAGAGCTCCGTTCTGGCGACGTCATTCTCATTCCGGCGGGTGTCGCGCATCACAACATCAGCGCGAGCCCGGATTTCAGCGTGGTGGGAGCTTACCCGGATGGACGCCAATGGGATTTGCTTCGCGGTTTGCCTGGCGAACGGCCAAAATCCGATCGCACTATCGCAGCGCTGCCAATTCCCGATTACGATCCGATCTACGGCGCCGATGGTCCACTGCGGCAGATCTGGAAATCCGCGGGGTAACACAGCCATCCTGGCTGTCTCGTCTTCCGGGCACCCTGCCTGCAGGAGTTATAACACCAGCGCCAAAGGCGCGGCATTCAACACTTAGCCTGGGACAGCGTCCCATGACTCGTCGCCATCAAAGAACCTCAGCGCTGAAGGCGCGTTTCACTTCTCACGCGAGTTGCATCCCTGCGCCCGATTGAAACGCGCTTACAGCGCTTGTTCCGCCACGGTCTCATTCCCTGGGCGATGCCCAAGGCTTTGCCGTGGGGCAGCGCCTTTAGCGCTCAAGATGGTCAACCGAAAAATCGCGCTCCCGCCGGAGCAGCGTAATGTTGCGAGATGAGATCAACTCAAACATCTCTGGCCGCAAAATTTCGCGCGTTGCACGAGTCAGGCTGCTTCGTGCTTCCAAACCCGTGGGACATCGGCACCGCGATTTATCTCGAACGGCTTGGGTTCAAAGCGCTCGCCACGACTTCCGCAGGATTTGCTTTTTCACGCAGCAAGCCGGATGGCGGCGTTCCCCGTGACGAGATGCTCGCGCACATCCGAGAAATTGTGGAAGCAACGTCGCTGCCGGTAAACGCCGATTTCCACGCTGGCTACGCAGATGCGCCTGAAGATGTCGCGGCGAATGTGCAACTCTGCGTCGAGACTGGCGTCGCCGGCTTGTCCATCGAAGACAGTACTGGGCGCAGTGATTGCCCGCTGTATGAGAAGAAGCTTGCGATCGAACGGATGCGAGCGGCGCGCTCGACGATCGACGCTTCGAAAACTGGCGTGGTGTTAACCGGCCGTTGCGAAGCGTGGCTGGTCGGCGATCCCGATGCGCTGCACACCGCACTCGACCGACTCACCCAGTACGCTGAAGCCGGCGCCGATTGTCTGTACGCGCCCGGCGTAAGTGATCCCGGTGAGATCGCACAGATCGTAAATGCCGTCGCACCAAAACCGGTCAACGTCCTCGTCTCTGGATTTAACCACCATCTCACACTTTCCGATCTCGCCGACCTCGGTGTGCGCCGCATCTCCGTTGGCTCCGGTCTCGCTCTGGCGGCCTGGGGCGCTTTCCTCCGGGCAGCGCAAGACATCAAAGCAAACGGCACATTCGATCTTCTGGCCGATAACGCGCCTTCCGGCGAGTTGAACGAACTATTTCGGCAGACATTCGCTCGCTCCGGTTCTTTATGATTTGAACGCGCGACGCCTGTCCTGTGTCAGTATGTGGCCGAAAGACCAGTTGCAATTTGAAATCCGCCATCTTGATTCTCTCTAAGGCTGTCTAAGTTTCGAGCCTTTCCGTCCCATGAAACGCATTTTTATCATCGGTTTCGCTGTTTTGTTGTTCGCACCTTTTGCGCACGCCCAGGAAGGCACACCGGCGGTGCCGCCAGTTGAACCGCCAGTCCCCGCCGAACATCCGGGCATGTCGCGATCGACTCCTCCTAGTCAGGCGGTGGTTCCGGTGCCGGTGCCTATGGCCCCGCCAAAACCAAACGGGCCAATCCAGAAAAGTCTTGTTAGAATCACAGCCACTGCGGTGGATCCCGATTACAAGGCCCCATGGAATGCAGGGGGACTCCAGCGCGGCGTCGGCGCGGGATTTGTAGTCAGCGGCAACCGCATCATGACAAATGCGCACGTCGTCGCGAACAGCCGCTATATCACGGTGGAGCGCGACGGCGATCCCAATAAATATCCCGCGCAGGTGCAGTTTATCGCCAACGATTGCGATCTGGCGTTAATCACCGTGGCCGCCAAGGATTTCCTCAAGGACATGCTCCCGCTAAAACTTGGCGGCATCCCTGCGCTGGAATCGACTGTGTCGGCATATGGTTATCCGATTGGCGGAGAACGGATGTCCGTCACGACCGGCATCGTGTCGCGGGTTGATTTTCAGCTCTACACGCATTCGTCAGTTGACCAGCATCTGGCGATCCAGATCAGCGCTCAAATCAATCCGGGCAACAGCGGCGGTCCGGTCATGCAGGACGGCAAAGTCGTTGGGGTCGCGTTTCAAGGTTACAGTGGCGACGTCGCTCAGGGCGTCGCCTACATGATTCCGACACCGGTGATCAGCCGGTTTTTGAAAGACATCAGCAACGGGCAGTACGACGAATACCCCGATCTGGCGATCACCTACGCGAAATTGCAAAATCCGGCGCAACGAAAGTTCCTCGGATTAAAAGACGACGATCGCGGCGTGCTCGTGAGTTCCGTGGTGGCGGCGGGTCCGTCCGACGGCATTCTGAAATCGGGCGACGTACTTCTTTCAATTGATGGTCATCCGATTGCCAGCGATGCGAACGTCGAGTTGGATGGCGAACGTTCGCAATTCGAGGAAGTCGTGGAGCGCAAGTTCAAAGGCGATTCGGTCAAGCTCGACATCCTGCGCGACAAACAGCCGACGACAGTGACTATCAAATTGTTCAAGCCATGGCCGTATTCAATTCAAGGCCACACCTACGATATGCGACCGCGTTATGTGCTTTACGGCGGGCTGTTGTTCCAACCGCTAAGCCTGGACATGCTGGAAGCCTATCGCACTTCGGATCTGCGCCTCCGGCATTTCTTCGAATACTTTATCCTGGAGCAAATTTACCTGGATCATCCTGATGTCATTGTGCTGAGCAACATTTTGCCGGACCCGATCAACAGTTATCTCACGCCTTACAGAGGCGGGATTGTAGATGAAGTAAACGGCAAAAAAATTCGGACGCTCGATGAACTATCGCAAGCTTTCGCTCAGGCGCCTGAGCGGCTGGTGATTCGAATGATCGGCGACGGACCTCCCCTTGTGCTCGACCGCAACAAAGTCGAAGCCGCTCGCGAGCGCATCAAGGCACGTTACAACGTTTTGAAAGAACAAAATCTTGAGGAACGGCCTGCGTCACACGTCGCAGCCGCAGAGGATAAAAACTGAAATGCAAAGACACGCTTTCATTACGTTCGGCATAGTTCTCGTCGCAGTCAGTGGTGCGCTGGCAAAGAAAGAACCGGCCATTCCGACCACGGCTACCACGCCAAAACAAGTCGCGCTCGTGCGCGTGAATGTAACCGGACAGGGGTATGATTATTTTCGGCCGTGGCAAAAGAAAGCGCCCTTTTCAAAGCGCGCGCTGGGAGCGGTTTTGCCGAACGGTCGCGTTCTTGTCACCGCCGATTTGGTCACAAACCAAAACTACGTTGAGCTCGAGCGCGCAGAGTCGGGCGAAAAAACGGCAGCGAACGTCCTTGTGATCGATTACGAAGCGAATCTGGCGCTGCTCGAACCGGCTGAGAAAAGTTTCCTCGACGGCATTACGCCGCTCGAAATCACGTCCGACACAGTCGTTGGCGACCGGCTCGCGGCTTGGCAACTGGAACCGACCGGGGCGTTGCTCGCCACGGAAGGTCTGGTGACGACGGTGCAAATGATGCCTTATCCGATCGATGTTGGGAATTTCCTCACGTACCGCGTCAGCATTCCAATGCAGTATCGCGAGAACAGCTACACAGTTCCGCTGGTCAAGAAAAACAAGCTCGCAGGATTGCTGCTGCGTTACGATTCGCGCTCGCAACTGCTCGATGTTATCCCGGCGCCCGTCATCACGCACTTTTTAAAGGAAGCCGAAGGTCAGAATTATCGTGGTTTCCCGTCGGCTGGGTTCTCATTTTTCCCGACGCGCGATCCCGCGTTGCGCGAGTTCGCCGCTGAAAAAGGCAAGCGCGGCGTTTATATAACCAATGTTGAAGCGGGTACGCCTGCGAATAAGGCGGGACTGAAGGAGGGCGACATAGTGACCGCTGTCGGAAATCACGACATTGATGAGAACGGCAACTATGTCGATCCGCTTTACGGCAAGATCGAGTTCACCAATCTGCTGACAGCGCACGCGTACGCCGGCGACGTTGTTCCTTTCCACGTTCAGCGTGAGGGCAAGCCGATGCAGCTGAACGTGACTCTGGAACATCGTGACGCGAAGGATTACGTGAGTGCCCCGTATTCTCTCGATCAACCGCCGCGCTATTACGTTCTTGGCGGCCTGATTTTTCAGGAGTTATCCCGTCAGTATCTCAAAGAATGGGGACCGAACTGGCAACGGGAAGCGCCCCAACGCCTGGTTTACATGGACCATTTCCAATCCGAGCTTTTTCCGGAGAGAAATCGCCGCGTCGTCATTCTCAGCCAGGTCCTTCCGGCCAATAGCACAATCGGCTACGATGATCTTGCCTACCTCACGGTGAAAAAGGTGAACGGAAAAGAAATCAAATCATTGGACGATCTGGCGGAAGCCGTGAAGCAACCAGCCGAAGGCTTCATCAAAATCGAGACCGAAGAAGATCCCAAGCAGATCGAGCTCGACGCATCCCAGGTCGCCGACGAAGCCCCGGCGCTTCAAGAAAATTACGGCATCTCATCGCTGCAAAGATTGCAGTGAACAGTAGTAGACAGCTTTCTTAAATCTTTCTCTGACAGCGGTCTCCGCCTGCGGGAGCATCCGACTGGTCAAAAAGTGACGCTAGTCATCACTTCTGAAATACCTAGTGGCGCCGTCTGCCCAATCCCCAATACGCCAAATATGCCAGCAACGCTGTCAACACGATCAGGGGGCTAACAACCAATAAGAAACCGTCCTTATGTTGAGATAGAGGAATGCCACCTACATTCATGCCAAACAAGCCTGCCACCAGATTAATCGGCAAAGCCAGCACAGTTACTACCGTCAAGACAAACAGCGTACGGTTCGCCTGTGCAGTGACCAAAGCGGACAATTCTTCCTGAAGCTGTTTGACACGCTCAACGAGGGCCGCTGTGTCGGTGATAGCAGTGGAGAATTTCTCTGCGGCTTGTTGTAGGTTCTGAAGCTCCTTTCCCGCAATCCAATCAGGAGGCTGATTAAGAAGGCGAAAAAATGCAGCCGGTTCCGGGGCCAAAAGCCGTTGGAGTCGAACCAACATCCGCCGCAGAGAACCTAATTCGCTGCGACTGACAGAAATTCGCTTGGCCAACAGTTGCCCTTCCATTGGACCCACCTGCTTTTTGGACTTGCGCACAAGGTCAACCAACACACTGGCCTGATCTCGTAGCAACCGGGCCAGAATTTCAATCGGCGAGCGAAAGACGTGGCCCGCTTGTACCGCCGCCCGGAGTTGGTCAATCGAACGCCAGGGCCGGACGTGCGCGCTTACCAGCACGCGTGGCCTTACGCAAAGAGTGGTGGTCGCAATCGGGACGTCAAATGTGAAATCGAAAAGCACATCAAGGATACGCGCCACCAGTGAGTCTGCGTCCTGCTCCAAATGAGTGGCGTCTACATCGCTCTGCAACGATTCGTAAAAGGCATCGGGCAACGTCAGATACCGCCGTAGCCAGGGCTCAGAAGCCACATTAGAAAGCGAAAAATGCAACCACAGGAATTCATCCGGTGGGGGCGGACCCGGCGCGGACAAAAACTTCACCGCCTCCTCTGAAGTGATCGACTGTGCTGGTTGGTTGGGGACAAAATGATAGCCCCAGATCGGCCCATCCTGGTTTGGACCAGACGTCGGTTCAATATTTTGCCCCATTGTTTGAGCAGCCATCAGATCATCGGTCAAAAGGTTCTCACCCGTCGAAATCGCCTAACGAGACAGAGATAATCCACAGCAAAGTATTCTGGCAAACACACTGAACGCATTTCGAAATACAGCCATTGGCGGCTCATCGATTGGTAGGCCGCATGAATGCAATGTGCGGTTGGTAAAGCCTTCATCGACGAAACTCCCATTTTCGATGTGTGACCGCAATGTCGGAAATCTCGTCAACTGAGAATGGAATCGTGTCGTAGCGAACTTCTGCGATCGTGCCGCCGACAATCAGCACATCGTCGATCACGCGACCGTCTTCCAGAGTGATCGATGCTGTCTGATAACCCATGCCGGTCTCGCCCTGCCTTAGCAAGCATGGCGCCCATTTATCCGCGAGCTCTAGATCAACAGCCATGATCGGAGCGAAGAATCCTTATGTTCGGGAAGTCCGGACATGATAAGCTCGAGGCAGTCGCCGAGTGAGCTCGTGTTGCCGGGATAAGGATGAAGAATGTTCTCGGACCAATGTTCTGCGGGAATCCCGTTGTCACCAAACGGACGAACAATCTTGAACTCAAGAGCCCACTGCCCGGGAATGAGCATATCTGGCAATCGCTTCGTGCGTGCATCTGCGAATCGAGAATCGGAGCGCATGCGTTCCAGTGCAGTTCTGACGGCATCGGCCTCGCCGTATGGGCCGACGCCTGGCTGAAACGCCTTATGAGCAACGCCGCTGGCGTCAACCGCACGTAAGCCGGAAGCGAATGCATCGACTACACTTTCAAGTGAGCTCTGCATAAAGGTGCGGCCAGTGGTCTAACTATGATTAGACGAAAGGTCGTAACATATCGCGAATTATTTTTTGTCTAATTCGGCCGTTACAGCTGGTGCTCTGTCGCACTGGTTATCGTGCGCGGCTTTGAGAGGAAACGGTCGACTTCGTCGTTGTAAGTCTCGAAGGGATTACCCATGACGAGAAAATCGCGGCTGTCGCAGGCGATGGAATCCCAGTTGATCACGTAGGGGAAATTGCAGTTCTGGAAAAAGCTAACGGCGCGAGCGCGGCCTGACGCGCGCGTGTTGGCCGGAGGCACGTGCATCGCGCTGGGACGACGAACACCGTTGTTCCAGTCTGAGATTCGTTTGCCGGGCGTGATGCTGAAGAATAATCCGCGGCGCGGATCGATGTTGTGATATTCCAGGTCGATGCTTTGCAGCCATGGATCGTCCCAGCTCAGGCCTTCGGCTTGGACAAAACTTTCCAGTAACCATTTCTTCGTGATCCAGTCAACGCCGCCGATCAGCGCCTGGCGGTTGTGCGGAATTGCTTCGAGAACAAATCCCCAGTTTTCCAGTAACCAGTTGGTTTCAGCGTTGCTATGTCCCAGATGTTTCTGCGCGAGATGATGAAATTCCCATTGCACGTCCAGTGCGCTCATTGTCTTGCCGTTCTCGAGTCGGACGATCCATCGCTCGCTGGTATCGCGAGAGATGTCGCGCGTGCTTTGCACGGCATCAGCCAAAACAAGGTTTCGCGGCAAACGGCCTTCCTCCAGCAACGACAAAACGCACGCGGTCGTCCCGATCTTTAGTGCGTTGGCATATGGACTCATGTTCGAGTCGCCGATGAGCAAATGCAGTCGCCGATATTTCCGGTAATCGGCCAGCGGCTCGTCGCGGGCATTGATGATGGCCCGATTGAACTGCACCCACTGATAAATGTCGTTGACGATGTGATCAGCGCGTTGGCTCAGCTGGAAATTGACCTGGGCCTCCGGTTGCGGCGGCTCGAAATCGAACGCCAACGGGTTCGACTGCCCAACGCGTCCCGCGCCGGTAAAAATCTGGCGAGTCGCTAAAAACGTCAGCAGCGTTCCGAGAATCGGCGGCGTAAACTGCGCTTCGCGTCGCATCAGATAATTCTCGTGGCAACCGAACGTCGCCCCGGTGTGATGGTCCACATTGTTCTTGATGAACGAGACGCGGTCTTCCGCGCCGAGGGCAATGAGCGCCGATTGTAACAGGTCGTCTCCGGCCAGCTCGTACGTAACAAGATCGTGCAGATGCAAACATTCTGGCGACGCGTACTCGATGTGCCCCATGTCGAGATAAAGACGACCGCCGTTAAGGAGAAAGCCGCCGTTGCCCGGCGGTTCCTCGTAATCGCGGTAATGAAGATCGATCGTGCCGGCGTCGGCCTTGCGGAACAGATAATTTTTGACCTTCGCCGGCCAAAGTTCGGAATTCACGTGCGGCTCGTCTTCGCTTAGAAGACAACCGTACTCGGTTTCGTTTCCAACGACTCGATCCATTCGAACCAGATTACGCGTCGAACGGCGACTTGGCTAAGCCAAAAAGACGTCCCCTCACCCTCATCCTCTCCCCAACGGGGAAGAGGCGAAATCGCACGAAGCAACAAGCCCGACGAATAAAGAGCCACGGATGAACACGGATTTGCATGGATGAATCAGCAAACCAAGCACCAAGGAACGACGGCTTGGGCAGCCGTTGACAAATGATGCCTGGGAAGCCGTCACTCGTTGAGAATTGTAGGGCAGGCGCCATCGCC